>NZ_CP125655.1:3490289-3807588 GCF_030053835.1 Cellulomonas sp. ES6
CCGGGGCCGGCGGGTTGACGAGCACCGTGTCCGCCGTGCGGCGCTCCTCGGCCGTGCGCTGGTCCCACCCCGGCTTGCGGCGGGCGTAGAACAGCAGCGGCGGTCCGCCCAGCACGACGACGACGAGCAGGACGACCAGCGGGTACGTCGCCTCGCCGAGCCCGGTGAACCCGTCGGGGCGCACGAACGCCAGGACGAAGGCCGCCGCGCACGCCACGAACCCCAGCCCGGCCACGAACGTCATGGCCGGCGTGCGGTAGGTGCGCACGACCTCCGGGTGGGTGCGGCGCAGCCGGATCGCGGCCGCGAACATGAGCATGTACATCAGCAGGTACAGGGCCGCCGCCATGTCGACGAGCGCGACGAACGCCGTGTTCCCGTTGGGGATCACGACGAACAGCAGCGCCAGCAGCGTGACGACCGCCCCCTGCGCGACGAGGATGCCGACCTGCACGCCCGCCTTGTTGCGACGCTGGAGCGCCGGCGGCAGCAGCCCGGTGCGGGCTGCGGCGAGCAGGCCGCGTGACGGCCCCGCGATCCATGTGACGACCGACGCGAAGGCGCCGAGCGCGATGAGCAGCGAGATCACGGGGGTCGCCCACCCCAGGGCCCAGTGGTCGAAGAAGTGCTGGAACGCGAGGTTGATGCCGTTGGTCAGGCCGAGCGACGCGCGGGGCACCGCGACGGCGATCGCGATCGTCGGCAGGATGAACACCGCCAGGATGAGCCCGGTGGCGATGGCGATCGACCGGGGGAACCCGCGGCCGGGGTCGCGCAGGTCGTTCGCGTGGACCGCGTTGACCTCCATGCCCGCGAACGCGAGCACGTTGGACACGACGAGCACGATCGACGCGATGCCCGTCCACGGCGGCACGACGGCCGACGCCTCGAGGGTCGTCTCCGACCGCTCGCCCGTCGCGAGCCACACCGCGCCGAGCACGATGAGCAGCGCCGCGGGGAACAGCGTCCCGAGGATGCCGCTCCACGAGCCGACCTTCGCGAACAGCGTGCCGCCCGCGAGGGTGATGAGCGTCGAGCCCCAGTACAGGACGAGGATGACGACGGCGGTGTAGAGGCCGTTGTCCGCGATGCCCTGGTCGCCGATCACGAACGACAGGCTCGCGGCGATGAAGGCGATCTGCGTCGGGTACCAGACGACGTTCTGGATCCACTGGAGCCAGATCGCGACGAACCCGAGCCGCCCGCCGAACGCCTCGCGCACCCAGGTGTAGACGCCGCCCTTCCAGCCGGTCGCGAGCTCGGCGGCCACCAGCGCGGTCGGCACGAGGAACAGGATCGCCGGGACGATGAACAGCGTCACGGAGCCCAGGCCGTACAGGGACATCGCGGGCAGCGAGCGCAGGGACGCGACGACGACGACGGTCAGCATCGCGAGCTGGACCACCGACATGTACGCGGTGGCGCTCGCGGACGGGGCGCCGATCGCGGGCCCGGTGTGGCCCGGTGGCGTCCGGTCGTGCGGCGGCCCGTACGGGTGCGCCGCGACGTGCTCGGCGGACGGTGCCGCGGTGCCGTCGGCGCGCACGGGCGCCGACGTCGCCGGAGCCCGACCGCGAGCGGGCATGGAGGCAGGGCGGTCTGGCTGGTCCATGGCCGTGCCCCCTCAGTGGTGGAAGCCGGGGTGGTGGGCCTCGGCCGGCATGGGCCCGGTGAGGCCGTCGAGGTAGGCGACCTGCTCACCCAGCTCCGCCAGGAAGGCCTCGGCGAGGTCCCGGCTCAGCCCGTTGCGCACCACCACCCGCTGCACCGTGACGTCCGGCAGGTCGGCGGGCATCGGGTAGGCGGGCACCAGCCAGCCCTTCATCCGGAGCCGGTCCGACAGGTGGTAGAGGTTCCAGTTCTCCGTGTGGCCCTCGCGCAGCCGCCAGGCGAACACCGGGATGTCCGACCCGTCGTTCCACAGCTCGAACGCCGGCATCTGCGCGATCTCGCCGGAGAGGTAGAGCGCCACGTCCCGGGACGCGCCCTGGACGCGGGTGTATCCCTCGGTGCCCAGCCGCAGGAACACGTAGTACTGCAGCAGCACCTGGGCCCCCGGCCGCGAGAAGTTCAACGCGAACGTCGGCATCTCGCCACCGAGGTAGCTCACGCGGAACACCAGGTCGTCGGGGAGCGCGTCGGCGGTGCGCCAGACCACCCACCCGACGCCGGGGTAGACGAGGCCGTACTTGTGCCCCGACGTGCTGATGGACGCGACCCGGTCCACGCGGAAGTCCCACGCGAGGTCGGGCTGCAGGAACGGCGCGATCATCCCGCCGGAGGCGCCGTCGACGTGGATCGGCACGTCCAGCCCGGTGGACTCCTGGATCCGGTCCAGCGCCGCCGCGACGTCCGCGACCGGCTCGTACATGCCGGTGTACGTCACGCCGAGGATGGCGACGACGCCGATGGTGTTCTCGTCGACGTACTGCTCGAGGCCGTGCCCGTCGAGCACCTTGTGCTCCCACGAGATCGGGACGGTGCGCATCTCGACGTCGAAGTAGTTGCAGAACTTCTCCCAGCACACCTGCACCGCGCTGGACATGACGAGGTTGGGCCGGTCCGTCGGCAGACCCGCGGCGTGCCGGGCGTGCTGCCAGCGACGCTTGAGCGCCAGGCCGCCGAGCATGCACGCCTCGGACGACCCGATGGTCGAGGTGCCGATGGTGCGGTCCGGGTCGGGCGCGTGCCACAGGTCGGCCAGCATGGTCCAGCACCGCGTCTCGACGGCGGCGGTCTGCGGGTACTCGTCCTTGTCGATCATGTTCTTGTCGGCGGCCTCCAGGTACAGGCGGCCGGCGTGGTCGTCCATCCACGTGCCGACGAACGTGGCGAGGTTCAGCCGGGCGTTGCCGTCGAGCATCGCCTCGTCGTGGACGATCTGGTAGGCGGTCTCCGGGAGGGACTCGCCGTCGGGGAGCCGGAACTTCGGCAGCTCCGTCGCCTCCCCGGGCCGGGCGAACAGCGGGTTGAGACCCACCGCGTCCTGCTCGTTCTCCTGCCGCTCCACTCTGCGCGTCGTCGTGACCACAGCACTTCCCCCTGTCAGTGCCGATTGCGGAGGCACTGCTCGGGGTGGGCTCAGACGTCGGGCGGACCTGTCACAGCGCCGTGTGACGGATGTCACGTCCTCGACGCTAGACCTGGTTCCCGTCGGCGGCGACCGCCGACCGGGGGTCCCGGGACGCCGGGGCCGACCCGAGCAGGATCGGGCACGGATCGCGGCGGATCCCTCTAGGGCCCCGCGACCCGGCCGTGGCTCGATGGAGGCATGACCTCGCAGAGCGCCGTGACCTACGGCTTCACCTCCACCATGACCGCCCACCCGGGCCGCGGCGACGAGCTCGTCGCCCTGCTGCTGTCCGGCCTCGACCGGGGCAACCCGGCGACGAGCGAGCACTGCCTCGTGTACCTCGTGAGCCGCTCGGCCGCCGACCCGGACGTCGCCCACGTCATCGAGGGCTGGACGACCGAGGTGGACCACCACCGCGTGTTCGCCGGGGAGGCCGCGCAGGCGATCGTCGCCCGGTTCGCGGGCCTGCTCGCGAAGGAGCCGGAGTACACCGACCTCACGCCGGTCGGCGGGAAGGCGCTGCTCCCGTGACCGCGCGGCCCGTGACGGCGCGGCCCGCGACCGCGCGTCCCGCGACCACGCGCCCGGCGCGGCCCGCTGTCGACCCGGAGCTCGCCGCCCTGCTGGACGGCATGCCGGACCTCCCGGCGCTGTCCGCCGAGTCGCTGCTGCTGATCCGCCCGTACGCCGTGGGCCGGCCCGCGACGGTGCTGGCGGGCCGCGCGGTGCGGCGACGGGAGACCGAGGTCGCCGCCGCCGACGGGACGTCACTGCCCCTCACCGTGCGGTCGCCCGCCGAGCAGGACGCCACGCAGGATGCCGCGCCCTCCGGCCCGGGAGCGCCGGCGGTGCTGTGGCTGCACGGCGGCGGCATGGTGATGGGGGACCGGTTCTCCCAGCTCGACATCCCGCTGGAGTGGCTCGACGCGCTGGGCTCCGTGGTGGTGACCGTCGACTACCGGCTGGCGCCGGAGGTCACGGGCACGACGATCGTCGAGGACGGGTACCGCGCCCTCGTGTGGCTCGCGGACCACGCCGCGGAGCTCGGCGTCGACCCGGACCGGGTGGTCGTCGCCGGCACGAGCGCCGGCGGCGGGCTGGCCGCGGGCGTCGTCCTGCTGGCGCGCGACCGCGGCGGTCCGGCCGTCGCCGCCCAGGTGCTGGTGTGCCCGATGCTCGACCACCGCAGCGCGACCACGTCGGCCCGGCAGTTCACCGGGCCGGGCGTGTGGTCGCTGGAGTCCAACCGGTTCGCGTGGTCCGCGGTGCTGGGGGCGCAGCCGGCGGACGTGCCGGCGAGCGTGTCCCCGAGCGTGGCGGCCGACCTGGCGGGACTGCCGGCCGCGTACCTCGACGCGGGTTCCGCGGAGGTGTTCCGCGACGAGGTCGTGGACTACGCGTCCCGGATCTGGGCGGCCGGCGGGCAGGCGGAGCTGCACGTGTGGGCGGGCGGGTTCCACGGGTTCGACGCGCTGTTCCCGGACGCGGCGGTGTCGCGTGCGGCGCGGGCGAGCCGGCTCGGCTGGCTGCGGCGGGTGCTGCGCGAGGGGTGACGGCGGCGTCGCGACCGGCGGGCCACGGCACCGCCGGGCTAGAGGCCGAGCGACGCCCGGACCGCCGCCTCCGTCGGCCCAGAGACGCGCGTGCTCCTCGGGGCTCAGAACGGCCGCAACCGCGTCCACAGCAGCGCGGCGAGGCACTCGCGGGTCGCGGCCGAGGTCACGTCGCCGGCCGGTGGCACGACGCGGTCGTCCTCGAGGTAGGACCCGGAGGGCACGTCGGCCGTGGCGGCGTGCAGCACCCGCCGGGCGCCGCGGTCCGGGGACCCGCCGACCGGGCCGGCGAGGGCGGCGCTCAGGGCGGTCGCGTTGAGCCCCGGGCACACCGCCACCACGTCCACGCCCGACGGCCGGAGCTCGTCGGCCAGCGCCAGCGCCCAGGCGAGCATCGCGCCCTTCGCCCGGGCGTACGCGGTCACCGGGGCGTAGCCCCGCACGAGGTCGGGGTCGTCCAGGTCGAGCGGCTCGACCCGGTGCGCGGAGGACGCGACGGCCACCACGCGCGAGCCCGGGTGCAGGGCGGGCACGAGCAGCCGGGTCAGCAGCGCCGGGGCCAGCGCGTCCACCTGCAGCGTCCGCTCGGAGCCGTCCTCCGTCAGGACCCGCTCCGGCGACCCCGGCACCGCGGCGTCGTGCACGAGCAGGTCGATGCGCGGCGCGACCGCCCGCACGCGCCGGGCCGCCGCGACGACCTCGCGCAGGCGCGTGAAGTCGGCCCCCACGTAGTGCACCTCGGCGGGCCCGCCGCGTCGGACGCCCGCCAGCACGTCGGCGACGTCGTCCGGGGGCTCCGGGCCGAGCAGGACGAGCCGGGTGGCGCGCGAGGCGAGCCGGCGCGCCGCCGCCTCGCCGATGCCGCTGGTCGCCCCGGTGAGCACGACCGTGCCCAGGGGGCCGGCGCAGGGGCTCACAGCGCGTACCCGCCGGCGACCTGCACGTCCTGGCCGGTGATCCACCGGGCGTCGTCGGACAGCAGGAACGCGATCACGCGCCCGATGTCCTCCGGCTCGCCGAGGCGTCCCAGGGCGGTGCGGGCCGCGATCGCCTCGGCGATCTCGGGGAAGCGCTCGAAGGCGTCGTCCGCGATGCGGGTGCGGGTCGGCCCGGGGGCGACCGAGTTGACGCGGATGCCCCGCGGGCTGAGCTCCCGCGCCAGGTAGCGCGTCGCGACGACCAGCCCGGCCTTCATCGCGGCGTACGCGGAGTAGCCCGCCTCCGTCTCGCCCGGGCGCACGGAGCTGCTCGAGACGTTGACCACCGACCCTCCGTCCGCCAGCAGGGGGAGCAGCGTCTGCGTGAGGAGGTACGGCCCGCGCAGCAGCACCCGGTAGGACGCGTCGAGGTGCTCGGGCGTCGTGTCCTGGAACGGGCGGCCGCCGCCCGCGCCGGCGTTGTTCACCAGGCCGGCGAGCGTCGGGGTGCCCCACCCGCCGAGCACCCGCGCCAGCGCTTCCCGGAACTCCGGGAAGGTCTCGGCGGCGCCGAGGTCCAGGGGCAGGGCGGCGGCCCGGGCGCCGCGCTCGTGCAGCAGCGCGACGGTCCTGCCGGCCTCGTCCGGGCGGGTGCGGTACGTGACGACGACCGCGTGCCCGCGGGCGGCGACCTCGACGGCGGTGCCGCGGCCGATCCCGGCGGTGCCGCCGGTGACCACCACGACCTGCTGGTCCGTGCTCGGGGTGTCCATGCGTCCAGCGAACCCCCGCCGGTGCGCCGGGTGTGAGGGCGATCGTCGCGCGTCCTTGCCTGATCCTGCCGGGGGCGGCCGGAACCGGCGACCCTCGCGCCGACCTCTGCTTGACTCGGGTGATGGTGCTGGAGGAGCCGCGGGCGCTCGACGAGCTGCGGGCGCTCGACGAGCTGCGGGCGCTCGACGAGCTGCGGGCGCTGGTCGACCGGCACGCCCGCACCGGCACCACACCGACCGCGGTCCCGGGCGTCGTCGTGTCCCGGATGACCACCTCCGGGTCGCCGGACGAGTCGACCACCGGCACCGTGCTGGCGGTGGTGGCGCAGGGCACCAAGACGCTGTCGGTCGGCGGCACCGTGCACGGCTACGGCCCGGGGCAGTACGTCGTGGCGTCGGTGGACCTGCCCGTGAGCGGCTGGTTCACCGACGCCACGCCGGCCACGCCCGCGCTGGGGATGGGCCTGACGCTGCGGCCCGAGGTCGTCGCGGAGCTCATGCTCGGCCCGGCGGCCACCGCCTTCCCCCGGCCGGCGCCCGGTGCGGTCGCCCCCGCCGTCGCCGTCGGCCGTGCCGGTGACCGCCTGCTCGATGCGTGCGTGCGCCTGCTCCGCCTGCTCGACCACCCGCGCGACATCCCGGTGCTCGCGCCGCTGGTCGAGCGGGAGATCCTCTGGCTGCTCATGTCCGACGAGCAGGGCGCCACCGTGCGGCAGCTCGGGCTGGCGGACAGCAGCCTGAACCGCGTCCGGCACGTCGTGCGGTGGATGCGCGAGCGCTACAGCGAGCCGGTGCGGGTGGCGGAGCTGGCCCGGCTCGCCAGCATGAGCCCGTCCGCGTTCCACCGGACGTTCCAGGCGGTGACGGCGATGAGCCCGATCCAGTTCCAGAAGCGCATCCGGCTCCAGGAGGCCCGGCTCCGGCTGCTGGCCCGGCCCGGGGACGTCGCCGGGGCCGCCTACGCGGTGGGGTACGAGAGCCCGTCCCAGTTCAGCCGGGAGTACCGCCGGCAGTTCGGGGTCCCACCGAGCCGGGACGCGGCGCTGCTGCGGCAGACGCTGGACCCGACGGGGGCGGCGCCCGCCTGACCGGCGCTACGAGCGCGTCGAGACGCGCTCCGACCCCAGCACCGCCAGCAGCGCGAGCTTGCTCGCGGCCTCGGTGCGGGGAGGGGCGGTGAGCACCAGCAGCACCTGCGACGCGTCCTCGGTGAACAGGGCCTGGCAGTCCACCTCGATCTCACCCAGCTCGGGGTGGACGAGCACCTTGTGGTCGGTGAACCGCCGGCTCACCTCCTGCTCGGCCCACAGGGCGACGAACTCGGGGCTGCGCCGCGACAGCTCCCGGACGATCTCCGCCGCCCGCGAGTCCGGCCCGGCGGCGCCGAGGGCCGCGCGGAGCGACGCGACCTGCGCGCGGCCCTGCCGGTCGTGGTCGTCCCGCGGGTAGCGGCGGCGCTCGGTCCCGGGGTGGGCGAACCACCGGTAGATGTCGCTGCGCTCGAGGCCGGTCAGCGAGCTCGTGTCCCCGAACAGCGCCCGGGCGGGCTCGTTCTGCACCAGCGTCTCGGCGAGCGCGGTGATGATGAGCGCCGGCGTGTCCGTGAGGCGGTCCAGCACGCGCAGCAGACCCGGGGCGATGTAGTCGGGGGCGGGGTGGCGCTCCGGCGCGCTGTGGCCGGCCACCCGGAACAGGTAGTCCCGCTCGTCGGGCATCAGCCGCAGGGCGCGCGCCAGCGAGGCGAGCATCTGCGTGCTCGGCTGCGGTCCGCGGCGCTGCTCGAGCCGGGTGTAGTAGTCGGTCGACATGGCGGCGAGCTGCGCGACCTCCTCCCGCCGCAGGCCCGCCGTGCGGCGCCGGACGCCGGCCACGAGGCCCACGTCCGCGGGCTGCAGGGCGCTGCGGCGGCTCACGAGGAACCCGGCGAGGAGGTCACGGTCCACCCGTGCAGTATGGGCGCGGCCCCGCGGGCCAGCCAGGGACCGGCGATCCCCCGACGAGCGCTCTCTGGAGCGGCCCCGGGGCGACGCGGACAGTGGTGGGCATGGACATCTCCGGCAACACGATCTTCATCCCCGGTGCCACGAGCGGCATCGGCCTGGCACTCGCCCTGCGCCTGCAGGAGAAGGGCAACACGGTGGTCGTCGGCGGCCGCCGCGCCGAGCTGCTCGCGCAGGTCGCCGCCGAGCACGGGCTCGGCACCGTCGTCGTCGACACCACCGACCCCGGCAGCGTCCGCGACGCCGCCGCGCAGGTCGTCCGCGAGCACCCCGACCTCAACGTGCTCGTCACGATGGCGGGCATCATGCGCGCCGAGGACTGGACGACCCCGGGGTTCCTCGCCGACGCGGAGCAGACCGTCGTCACCAACCTGCTCGGCCCGATCCGCCTGATCGCGGCCCTCGTCGAGCACCTGCAGTCCCGGCCCGCCGCCACGATCATGACCGTGTCGTCCGGTCTCGCGTTCGCCCCGCTGCGGGTGACGCCCACCTACAACGCCACCAAGGCGGCGATCCACATGCTCAGCGAGTCGATCCGGCTGCAGCTCGCCGGCACGTCCGTGCAGGTGCTCGAGCTCGAGCCGCCGGCCGTGCAGACGGACCTCATGCCCGGTCAGCGGGAGAACGAGCTCGCGATGCCGCTCGAGGACTTCGTCACCGAGGTGGTGGAGCTGATCGAGGCGCAGCCGGACGCGACGGAGATCCAGGTCGAGAACGTGAAGTTCCTCCGGTACGGCGAGGCCCGCGGCGACTACGCGCAGGTGGTGGCGACGCTCAACAGCCGGGACCGGCACGCGCGCTGACGAGCCGCCGCCGCGGGGGCGGGGCGGGGTGTCGGTGGGGTCGCGTACGGTCGTGCCCCCGACCCGAGGAGCGCCCCGTGCCCGCGACGACGCCCACCCCCGCCGGCGCGCCGGCGACGCTGACGGTGCCCGACGTCGCCGCGTGGCGGGCCTGGCTCGACGCGCACGAGGCGGACTCCGACGGGGTGTGGCTCGTGCTCGCCAAGAAGGGCGTCACCGACCCGACGTCCCTCACGTACGCGGAGGCGCTCGACGAGGCGCTGTGCAGCGGGTGGATCGACGGCCAGCGGCGCGGCGGCGACGCCACGACGTTCCGGCAGCGGTTCGTGCCCCGGCGTGCGCGCTCGCTGTGGTCGCAGCGGAACGTGGAGCACGTGGCGCGTCTCGTCGCGGAGGGGCGCATGCGGGAGCGCGGGCAGGCCGAGGTCGACCGGGCCCGGGCGGACGGGCGCTGGGAGCGCGCGTACGCCGGCCAGGCGTCCGCCGAGGTGCCGGCCGACCTGCTGGCCGCGCTCGACGCCGTGCCGGGCGCCCGCGCCCGGTTCGACGCGCTCGGACGTCAGCAGCGGTACGCGGTGCTGCACCCGCTCATGACGGCGCCCGGCGACGCGGTGCGTGCCGCACGCCTGGAGCGGGCGGTGCGGGCGCTGAGCGCGCCCGGGGGCGGGGACGTGCCCGGGGACGGGGGCGCGCCCGGGGACGGGGGTGCGCCCGGGGGCGACCTCGGACGGTCCTGACGCCCGGGGTCGCCGGGACCGCCGTCAGGGTCCTGTGAGGATCCTGCGCACCCCCGTTCGGATCCCGTCAGGACGTCCGCCGGCCGCGCCCCCCGGGTGTGGGCTGAGCATGAGCCCGGGGCGGGCCGGATCGAGCCGGCCGCTCACGTCCCGGGCGCCTGCGGCAACGGGAGGTCCGCCATGACGAGGACGACAGCGGGGACGGCGGGGACGGCCGCGCCGGCGGGGGACGCCACGACGGCACGGCCCGGTCAGGAGCTGGTGCCCCGGCGCTCGGCGGTGCTCGCGGTCGCCGTGCTCGCACCGCCCGTCGCGGCGATCGGGATGCACCTGCTCGACGTCACCGCGGTGACCGCCGTGCTGGTGCTCGTGCTCCTCGTGGTCGCGGCATCCGCCTCCGGGCTGCGCGCGGCCGGCGTGGTGGCCGCGCTCGCCGCCGGGCTGTCGTTCGACTTCTTCCTGGTGGAGCCGGTCCTCAGCTTCACGATCGCCGAGCCGGAGGAGGTCGAGGCCACCGTCCTGCTGCTGCTCACCGGTCTGGCGGTCAGCGAGATCGCGCTCTGGGGCCGCCGCCAGCAGGCCCGCGCGAGCCGCCGCTCCGGCTACCTGGACGGCGTGCTGCGCACCGCGGACGTCGTCGCGGCCCGCCCGGCCGACCCCGGGCTGCTCGCGGTGCAGGTGGCCGACCAGGTCCGTGAGCTGCTCGGCGCCGACGACTGCCGGTACGAGGCCGCCGTCACCGTGCCGGGCCGCCGGCCGTCGTCGTCCGCGACCGTCCTGGAGCGCGACGGGTCGGTCACGCGGCGGGGTGCCGTCATCGACGTCGACCGGCAGGGGCTTCCCACCGACGACCTGGTGCAGCTCGAGGTGTCCGGGGGCGGCACGGTGCACGGCCGGTTCCTGGTGAGCGCGGCGACCCGGGTCGTGCGGCCGTCGGTCGAGCAGCGCCGGGTGGCCGCCCTCCTCGCCGACCAGGTGGGTGCAGCCTTCGCCCCGGGGGCGCCGCCCGCGGTCGCGCCGCCGTCCGCGGGCCGCTAGAACGGGGCACGTGCCCGGTCGACGACGCGATCGTGGGCGCCCGCGCGACGCCGGCGCCCGGGACGAGGGTGCGCGGGACGAGGGTGCGCCCGACGGGGCTGCGCGGGACGAGGGTGCGCGGGATGCGGCTGCGCGGGACGAGGGTGCGCGCGACGGCGGAGCCCGCGGCCTCGAGACCTACCGGTCGATGCGGGACTTCGGGCGCACGCCCGAGCCGGCGGGGGCGCCCGGCGACGCCGGTGCGGGACGGCCGGGGGCGCGGCGGTTCGTCGTCCAGCGGCACCGTGCCCGGCGGCTGCACTACGACCTGCGGTTCGAGATCGACGGCGTCCTCGTGTCGTGGGCGGTCCCGCGCGGCCCGACGCTCGACCCGGACGTCCGCCGCATGGCCGTGCACGTGGAGGACCACCCGCTGGAGTACGAGGACTTCGAGGGCGTCATCCCCTCCGGGGAGTACGGCGGCGGCGACGTCGTCGTCTGGGACCGCGGGACGTGGGAGCCGCACGGCACGGACGACCCGGGCGCGGCGGTCGCCGCCGGGGAGCTGCACGCCGACGTCAACGGCGAGAAGCTGCGCGGGCGGCTGGTGCTCGTGCGCCGCGCAGCCGCCGGCGAGGACGGCAAGGAGCAGTGGCTGCTCGTCCACAAGCACGACGACCACGCGGTCCGGGGCTGGGACGCGGAGGACCACCCGCGCTCCGTGGTGAGCGGGCGCACGAACGACGAGGTGAAGGCCGACCCGGACCGGCTGTGGCGCTCCGACCTGCCCGCTGCCGAGGCGTCCGTCGACCTGCGCCCGCCCGACGTCGCGCCGCCGACGCCGGACGAGCTCGCCCGGCTGGACGACCTCGGTCCCGCCGGCGGCACGTGGCCGGTGTTCGGGCGGCGGCTGCGGGTGACCAACCTCGACAAGGTGCTGTTCCCGGCGCGGGACGGGCAGGAGCCGGTGACCAAGCGCGAGCTCCTGCGCTACACCGCCCGCATCGCGCCGGTCGCGCTGCCGTACCTGCGGGGCCGGGCCCTGAACATGCACCGCTACCCGCAGGGCGCCGGCAGCAGCGGGTTCTGGCACAAGGAGCTGCCGGGGCACGCCCCCGACTGGCTCCCGCGCTGGCGCAACCCCGGCGCCGACCCCGGGGAGACCGCGACGTACCTCGTGGTGGACGAGCCGGCCGCCCTGGTGTGGGCGGCCAACTTCGGCGCGCTCGAGTGGCACGCGTGGACCTCCCGCACCGACGCGCCGCACCGGCCGACGTACGCGCTGGTCGACATCGACCCCGGCCCGTCGACCGCGTGGGAGGACGTGCTGCTGCTCGCGCGCCTGCACCGCGACGCGTTCGAGCACCTCGGCGTCCGCGCCTACCCGAAGGTCACCGGGCAGCGCGGCATCCAGGTGTGGGTGCCGATCACGCCCGGGCCCACGTTCGACGAGACCCGGGCGTGGGTCGAGCGCGTGTCCCGGACGGTCGGAGCCGTCGTGCCCGAGCTCGTGTCCTGGCGCTGGGAGGTGAAGGCCCGCGGCGGTCAGACGCGGCTCGACTACACGCAGAACGCCGTCAACAAGACCCTCGTGGCTCCGTACAGCCCGCGGGCGCGGCCAGGGGCGCCGGTGTCCGCGCCGATCACGTGGGACGAGCTGGACGAGCCCTGGTTGCGGCCGGACGCGTTCACCGTGCGGACCGTGCTCGACCGGGTGCAGGAGCGGGGCGACCCGTTCCGCGGGCTGCTGCAGGGCGGGCAGACGCTGCCGCGCCTGGGTTGAGGCGGACGGGCCGACTCGGACGGGCATGCGCGGACGGGCGGCGGCGCGCCAGCGGGAGGTCGTGCTCGGGGGGCCGGAGCCGCGGACCGGCACGGGGCCGGGTCGCCGGGCGGGCGAGGGGAGGGGACCCCGGCCCGCCGCGGCGGAGGTCGGGTCAGGCCAGTCCGTGGCGCCGTCGCGGCGCCAGGGCGGTGAACGCGGCGGCGGTGCGGCGCGCGGCCCGCGGGCGGGATGCGTCGCGCGTGGCCTGGGAGCGGCGGTGCTCCAGGCGGCTCTCGAGCTCGCGCTCCTGCTGCCGGTAGACGATGAGGTACAGATCCGGGTGCACGGGGTCCTCCTGCACTGATCGAGGTGGCGGGGTGCGCCACCGGCGGGTCACCGCAGAGGGACGGGTCGCGTCCTTGCGGCCTGTGGACCGGGGGTGGTGGTCCACGTCCCCAGCCTCCCGCGTCCGAGCACGTCCGCGGCCCCGCACCACCCGCTCGCCGAGGGTGATTCCGCACTCCACCCCGCCCGCCCCCCGCTCCCTCCCCGGAGTACAGGGACCAGAGTCCCAACCCCACCACCCCACCACCCCGCCGCCCGCCCCGCCGCCCGCCCCCACCCCTGCGTCCGCCGTCGGAGGCTCCGAGGGGTCATCGTGGTGCTCCGCGGACCACCACGATCCCGCGCGGACCCCTCCGATCCCGTTCGGAGCCTCCCAACGGGGAGAGGGTGTGCGGGCGCGCGGGTGCCCCGGTGTGCGGGTGTGCGGGTGCCGCGGTGTGTGGGTGTGCCGGACTGCTGGTGTGCGGGCGTGCAGGGGTGTGCGTGCGGGCGGGAGAGGTGGGGAGGTCGCCGCGGGGGTCAGCGGTCGTGGGTGGGGTCGGGGTCCGGGGAGGGGAGGATCGTGCGGACGGTGTCGATCGTGTCCGCCTCGTCGGCGGGCTTGTCGTCGCGGTAGCGGATGACGCGCGCGAAGCGCAGTGCCAGGCCGCCCGGGTAGCGGGGTGAGCGCTGCACGCCGTCGAAGGCGATCTCGACGACCTGCTCCGGGCGCAGGGTGACGGTCCAGCCGTCGTCGGCGACCTCCAGCTCGCGGAACCGCTGGGTCTGCCACGCCAGCATCTCGTCCGTCATGCCCTTGAACGTCTTGCCGAGCATGACGAAGCCCCCGGCGGGGTCGCGGGCGCCGAGGTGGATGTTCGACAGCGAGCCCACCCGCCGGCCGGACCCGCGCTCGACGGCGAGCACCACCAGGTCGAGGGTGTGGCGCGGCTTGACCTTGACCCAGGATGACCCGCGACGGCCGGCCTCGTACGGGGCGTCGGCGTCCTTGACGACGACGCCCTCCTGGCCGGCCGCGACCCAGCCGCTGAACGCCCGTCCGGCGACGTCGGGGTCGTCGGTGACGACCCGCTCGACCACGAGCCCGCCGGCGACCGCGTCGAGGGCGGCGAGGCGCTCGCGCAGCGGGGCGTCGAGGAGGTCGCGACCGTCGAGGTGCAGCAGGTCGAAGAAGAACGGGCGCAGCTCGGTGGTCGCGGCGAGGTCGGCGTCGCGGGTGGCGCTGCGGGCGGCGGTCTCCTGGAACGGGCGCGGACGTCCCGCGGCGTCGAGCGCGAGCGCCTCGCCGTCGAGCACCGCGGTCCGCAGCGGCAGCGCGCGCACGGCGGCGACCACCTCCGGGACGCGCGCGGTGATGTCGTCGAGGCTGCGCGTGAACACCCCGACCGCGTCGCCGTCGCGGTGCACCTGGATCCGGATGCCGTCGAGCTTGGCGTCCACGACGACCGGCCGGCCGTCGAAGCCGACCACGGCGGTCGCCACGTCCGGCGCGGAGGCGGCGAGCATCGGGCGCACGGGCCGTCCGACCGTCAGGCCGACCCCCTCGAGCGCGGCGCGGGCAGCCTCCGGGGAGGGCGCGGCCAGCGCGGCCACGGCGACCGGCTCGCTGGCCCCGGCGAGCATCGCGGCCCGGCGGACGACCGGCGCCGGCACTCCGGCGGCCTCGGCCACGGCGTCGAGCAGCAGGGCGTCCAGCGCGCCCTGCCGGACCTCGCCGGTGACGAGGCCCGCGAGGAACCGCTGCTCGGGCTCGGTCGCGGCACCGAACAGGTCGGCGGCCATCGCGGTGCGTGCACCGCCGGAGCCCGGTCCGGAGAGAGTCGCCAGGCGCTCGAAGGCGGCGTCGACGTCCAGCACCTCGAGGGACGCCGCCTCCGCCGGGGCAGGCAGGTCGCGCAGGGAGCGCCACCCGAGGCCGGTGCGACGCTGGCGGAGCTCGCCCGCGAGGTACCGGGCCACGACGGGCACCTCGTCGGGGGCGGTGCGGCGCAGCATGTCGACGAGCAGGGCGCGCTTGGCCAGTCGCGAACGGGTCGCGGCCAGGCCGGCGGAGGTCGCGGCGACGTCGGCGAGCAGCACGGCGCCATCCTGCCGCCGACCACCGACACCCGCCCCCCGACGCCCGCCCCTGACGCCTGCCCCCGACGCCGGTTCGTCCGCGGGGAGCCCGCCCGGCCGCGGGCCGGGCCGGTCGTCGGGTGTCCCGGGCGCGCGCCGCCTCAGTCCGCGCCGTCGTCCGCGCGTGCTCCGACCCGCGCCGCGGCCCTGCCGGGGACGGGCGCGAGGACGAGGGTGTGCGGGTGGCGCCGGGTGTGCGTCTCGACGGCGGTCAGCACCCCGGCGAGCACCACGGCCGCGAGCACGGTGGCGCGGGTGCCCAGGGCGTCCGGCCCGCTGGCGAGCGCGCCGGCCCCGGCCCCCGCGGCGAACGCGAGCACGACGGCGGACAGGCGCGCGACGACGGCCCGCTGCGCGGGGTCGTAGCCGGTGAGCCACTCGTAGGCCGCCGTGACGAGCGTGCGCAGGTTGCCGGTGGTCATGGTGGTGCTGTAGCTGGTGTCGCGCACCAGGCGGAACGTCGTGACCTGCAGTGCCGCGACGAACGACACGGCACAGGTGGTGACGAGGTGGGGCGTGGCGCGCGGGAGCGCGGCGACCGCCAGCAGGACCGCGATCTCGGTGCCGAGCACCAGCCGCGTGGGGTCGTGCAGCCAGCGCCGGTGCCGGTGCGCGGCGAGGACCTCGGCGGCGACCAGACCGAGGACGAACGTCGCGATGATCGGCAGGTAGCGGGCGGCGTGGGCGCCGTCGCCGCGGGCCCAGGCGACCGCGACCAGCACGACGTTGCCCGTCTGGGCGTTGGCGAACACGCCGTCGTGCGCGACGAACGTGTACGCGTCGAGGAACCCGCCGACGACGGCGAGCGCGACGCCCGTGGCGGGGTGCTCGGCGCGCGACCGGACCCTCACCACGAGGTGCCACCGGTCGGGCGGGAGGGCCGGGTGCCGGCCGGGTCGACGTCCACGGGGCCATGGTGCACCCGGTCATCCCATGACTGGTCGGGACCCTCGGCCCAGCCGACGCCGGCCCAGCCGGCCCCGCTCAGCCCTCGGCCAGCAGGGCGTCCACCTGCCCGAGCGCCTCGGACATGCCCTCGGCCATGCCCATCGCCACGACCTGCGCCATCTGCGCCGCGTCCGCGAACCGGGACACGATCGTCATGCGCGTCCCGCTGCCGAGGGGCGCGAGGTCCACGCGGATCCGGGTCACGGGCATCGAGTCGTCGGGAGCCCCGCTGCCGTCCGCGAAGCCGTCGTCGAGCTCCAGCGACCGGGGGGCGTCGACGGCGAGGACGCGCCACCACCCGTGGGCCTGCTCGCCGTCGGGGCCGGTCATCACGTACGCGGCCCGGCCGCCGGGGACGAGGTCGTGCGCGGTGAAGGTGGCCGGCCAGGTGGGCGGGCCCCACCAGCGCTCGAGCTGCCGCGGGTCGGCCCACACCTGCCAGACGCGCTCCGGTGGCGCGGCGAGCTCGGACACGATGGTGAGCGTCAGGGCGTCGGTGTCCGTGACGGTGTCGACGACGGTCATGGTGCGTCCTCTCCAGGTGCCTCGCCGAGGAGGGCGTCGATGCGGTCGAGACGGCCGCGCCAGATCTCCTCGTAGCGGTCGAGCAGCCGTGCGGCGGCCCGGACGGTCGTGACGTCGGCGTGGACGACCTGCTCGCGGCCGTGCCGCTGCTTGACGACCAGGTGCGCGCGCTCGAGCACGGCGACGTGCTTCTGCACGGCGGCGAAGCTCATGGCGTAGGACCGGGCGAGCGTGCTCACCGACGCCTCGCGGCGCAGCACCCGGGTGACGATGTCGCGCCGGGTGGCGTCGGCCAGTGCGGCGAACACGCGGTCCACCTCGTCCGGGTCCAGCTGACGTACAACCATGTGGTTGTACGTTACGCCGGTGCCCGGCGCCGCACAACGGGGTGCCGGGCACGGGGGAGCACACTGGTGCGCATGATCGCCACCGGACTCGTCCTCGCGACCCTCGCGGCGCTCCTGCACGTGTACATCTTCGTGCTGGAGTCCGTGCTCTGGACCACCCCGCGCGCCCGGCGGACGTTCGGCACCACCCCCGAGCAGGCCGAGGCCACCCGCGAGATGGCCTACAACCAGGGCTGGTACAACCTGTTCCTCGCGGTGGCCACCGCGACCGGGGTGGTGCTGACGGCGCTCGGGCACGGCTCCGCCGGGGCCGCCCTCGTGATCGCCGGCTGCGGGTCGATGGCCGCGGCCGCCGCGGTGCTGCTGCTCAGCTCGCGCGGCACACCGGGGCGCGCCCGGGCGGCCGCGTCGCAGGGCCTGCTGCCGCTGCTCGCCGTGGTGGCGACCGCCGTCGGCCTGCTCACCTAGGTCCGGAGGCACCGGGGCGTCGAGGTCCCTACGACGTCACGTCCGCGGTGGTGAACCGCGCCCACGCCAGCGAGCCGAACACCGCCACCCACGCGACCTGCACCCCGAGCCCCTCCGCGACGACGCCCCAGTCGACCTGCAGCCGCAGGAACTCCGCGAAGTCGAACCAGTGGTGCGTGAGCAGACCCGGGTGGATCGCGGACACCTGGGGCAGCGAGTCCAGCACGGTCGAGACGATCGCGACGACGACCGTGGCGGCCATCGCGCCGACCGGCACCTCGGTGAGCGTGGAGAAGAACAGCCCGACCGCGACCAGCCCGGTCAGGGACAGCCCCACGTAGCCCACGACGCCCAGCACCCGCAGCACGCCGTCGCCGACGGGCACGGTGGTGCCGGACAGCAGGGTCACGTCGTGCAGGCCGAAGTACACCGCGCCCACGACGAGGCCGGTCACCGCCACCGCGAGCACCGCGGCGGCCGCGAACGCCAGCGCCGCGACGGCCTTCACGGTGAGCAGGCGGGTCCGCGGCACCGGCACCACCAGCAGGTAGCGCAGCGTGCCGGCGGACGCCTCGCCGGCCACGGCGTCGCCGGACGCGATGCCGATGCACAGCGGCAGCAGGAACGGCAGGCAGAGGAACAGCGCCGCGACCACCAGGAACAGCCCGTTGCCGGTGACCTGGTCGACGAACGACGGCCCCTGTCCCGCCAGCGCGCTGTCGCGCGTGAGGAACAGGACCGTGCCGAGCAGCACCGGCACCAGCGCCAGCCCGGCGAGCAGGACGAGGTTGCGGCGCCGGCCGAAGACCAGCCGCAGCTCCGAGCGCAGCAGCCGGGCCCAGGCGACGGGCGCGGGCGCAGGGGCGGGCGTGGCGAGCGCGGGCGGCGGTGCCGCCGGGGCGTCAGCGCGCGACATCGAAACCCTCCCCGGTCAGCTCCACGAACACCTGCTCCAGGCTCGGGCGGGCCACCTCGAGCCCCACGAGGTCGACCCCGGCGTGCACGAGCGCGGCGGACGCCTTCTCCGGAGGGGTCGGGCCCAGCAGCGCCGTCACGGTCCCGGCGGCGTCCGGCCGGACCTCGTCGAGACCGAGCGCCGTGAGTACGTCCGCGGCCGCGCCGACCTGCGCCGGCCGGGTCCGCACGACCAGGTGGGCGGCACCTCGGCCCGTCAGCTCGGCCCGCTCGCCCTGGAGCAGCAGCCGCCCGCGGCTCATGATGCCGACGTGCGAGCACACCTGCTCGATCTCCGCGAGCAGGTGGGAGGACACGAGCACGGTCGCCCCGCCGTCCGCGAGCTCCCGCACGAGGTGGCGGACCTCGCGCGTGCCCTGCGGGTCCAGCCCGTTGGTCGGCTCGTCGAGCACCAGCAGGTCCCGGGGCTGCAGCAGGGCGGCCGCCAGCCCCAGGCGCTGCTTCATCCCGAGCGAGTACTGCCGGTAGGGCTTCGTCGCGGCCGCCGCCAGCCCGACCCGGTCCAGCGCCGCGTCGGCCCGGCGCCGGGACGTCCGCGGGTCCGCGGTGGCGTCGCCCGCGTCCAGCCGGGCGAGGTTCGCGCGGCCCGACAGGTACGGGTGGAACGCCGGTCCCTCCACGAGGGCGCCGACGCGCGGCAGCACGCGGCCTGCGCCCTCGGGGATCGCCGACCCGAGCAGCCAGGCCCGCCCGGCGGTCGGCCGGGCGAGGCCCAGCAGCATGCGGATCGTGGTGGTCTTCCCCGACCCGTTCGGCCCGAGGAACCCGTAGACCGCGCCCCGCGGCACGGCGAGGTCGATCCCGTCGACGGCGACCTGACCGGACCGGAACCGCTTGGTCAGGCCCGCGGTCCGGACGGCCAGGTCACCGGGCGCGGGGGAGGGCGACCCGGAGTCGGCGGCGACGGTCATGCCGCCGCGCGCAGCACGTCCGCCGGGACGGAGCCCACCAGCACGCGGCCGTCGTCCGTCACCAGGACGCTCAGCAGCGTCGAGGACAGCAGCCGGCCCTCGGGGACCTCGGTCGTGAGCTGCTCGTACAGCGCGGCGCCGTCCAGGCCCGGGCGGGTGACCTTGCCGTCCTCGTCGGTCGGCACGAACTCCTGGACCAGGTCCTGCGCGTGCTCGGAGCCCAGCACCCGGTCGGCGCCGGGGACGGTCGCGAGCGAGCCGGTGTCGCCGCCGACGAGGCCGGCGACGTCGACGTCGGTCAGCTCCACGACGCTCGACCACCCGGACCCGGTGACGGCCACGCCCTCCGGCAGGGCGGCGTGCTCCGGGTCGGGGACGGCGGCGGGGTCGACCTCGGGCAGCGGCACGACGACCTCCTCGATGCTCGCCCCGGCGGGCGCCGAGAACGCCAGCACCGAGTCGTCCGGGGCGCTGAACGCGACGTCCGTGAACCCGACCTCGAGCGACGGCGCCGCGGCGTCCCCGGTGGCCCAGACCTGCACGCGCAGCGGGGCCGAGGTCTCGGCGTCCACCGCCACGACGACGCGGGACACGAGCGTGGCGTCGTCCTCGGGGCTGACGACGAGCTGGTAGGCGTCGCGGCCCGCGACGGTCGTCGGCCGGTCGACCGTCACCGTGGAGTCCTGCTCCGCGCGGGCGAGCACCTGCGAGGCGGCCTCGTCGGGGGTCGGCAGGTCCGCCGCGGCGGGCGGCGTCGCGCCGGCCTCGAGCTGCCCCGCCAGCGCGTCGTACCGGGCCTGACCGGCGTCGTCGAGCCGGTAGTGCGTCACGGCGTCGTCGGTGGAGGAGTACGTCCACGCCTGCGCGCCGTCGCGCACGACGGAGTACTCGGACGTCGCGCCGAGCAGCGCCACCCGGGAGCGGTCGCCGCCGTCGGACCACACGCGCAGCGTCGACGACCCGCCGAGCAGGTTCACCGGGTCCGCGCCGGTCATCTCCGAGACCGGCAGCTCGGGCAGGCCGAGCCGGGCGGTGTAGACGACGGTGCCCTGCACGGGCGTCGGCTCCGCGGCGGCGACCCGGGAGAGCAGCTCCTGCGCGTCCACGTCGGGCAGCCCGGCGGAGTCGGCGGTCGCCAGGGCGGGCACCGCGATCGCGGCGGCCACGGCGGCGACCACGACGCCGGGCACCGCCCAGCGGGCGCGGGGGGACAGGGTGCGGCGGGCACGGGTCTCGGACATGGCACCCACCCTGCCGTGCCGACGCTGAGGGGACGCTGAGAGGCGCCCGGCCGTCGCGCTGCCGGCCCCGCTCGCCGGGTGCCATGCTGCCGGGGTGCGGGTGCTGGTGGTGGACGACGAGCGCGGGCTGGTGAGCGCCCTGCGCCGCGGGCTGACGGCCGAGGGCTTCGCGGTCGACGTGGCGTACGACGGGCAGACCGGCCTGGAGCTGGCGACCGACCGGGACTACGACGTGGTGGTGCTGGACGTCATGCTGCCGCGGCGCAACGGCTACGACGTGGTCACGGCGCTGCGGGAGGCCGGCGTGACCACCCCCGTCCTCCTGCTGAGCGCGAAGGACGGGGAGCACGACGTCGCCGACGGGCTCGACGTCGGCGCCGACGACTACCTGACCAAGCCGTTCTCGTTCGTGGTGCTGGTCGCCCGCCTGCGCGCGTTGCTCCGCCGGCCCGCGCAGGTGCGGCCGGCGGTGCTGACCTCCGGGGACCTCGTGCTGGACCCCGCGGCCCGCACGGTGACCGCCGCGGGGGCGCCCGTCGACCTCACCGCGCGCGAGCTGGCGCTGCTCGAGTACCTCATGCGCAACGCCGACCGCGTCGTGGGCAAGGTCGAGCTCCGCGACCACGTCTGGGACGGCCCGGGCGAGGACGGCAACGTGGTCGAGGTGTACGTCGGCTACCTGCGGCGCAAGCTCGGCCGGGACGCGGTGCGCACGGTCCGGGGCGCGGGCTACCGGGTGGGCGGGTGACCCGCGTCCGCCGCTGGTCGCTGCGCGCGCGGCTGACGGTGGTGACCGCCGGGCTGCTGTGCGTGGCGCTCGCGGTCGGCGCCGTGCTGCTGAGCACGGTGGTGCAGCGCAGCCGGGTGGCGGCGCTCGACGACGCGGTGCGGGCGCGGGCGGCGACGGTCGCGGCGCTCGTCGCGGGCGACCAGGTGCCCGACGCGCTGCCGGTCGCCGAGCCGGGCGAGATCGTGCAGGTGCTGGACGCCCGCGGGCGCGTGGTGGCGACGTCGCCGACGGCGAGCCGCACCCTGCCCGTGCTGCCCGCCGCGGAGGTGGCCGGGCTGCGCGAGCGGGCGCCCGTCGTCGTGGGCACCGCCACGGCGTACGACCGGGCCGCGCGCGTCGCCGTCGCCGACCCCGGTGACGGCTCCGTGGTGGTCGCGACGGTGCCGCTCGCCGAGGTCCAGGGCCTCGTGCGGGCGCTGCGGCTGTCGCTCGTGGGCGTCGTCCCGGTGCTCACGGCCGTGCTCGCGCTCGCCATCTGGGTGGCGCTCGGACGCGCGCTGCGGCCGGTGGAGCGGCTGCGGTCCGCCGCGGCGCAGGTGGCCCGGGCGGGCGGCCCCGGTGCGCTGCCGGACCCGGGCACGGACGACGAGGTGGGGGCGCTCGCCCGCACGCTCAACGAGATGCTCGACCGGCTCGAGGTGGCGGCCGCCCGGCAGCGCTCGTTCGTGGCCGACGCCGCGCACGAGCTGCGCACCCCGCTGGCGGCGCTCGGCGCGACGCTCGACGTCGCGCGGACCCACCCCGAGGCGTACGAGCGCGACGAGCTGGTGGCGGAGCTCGGCGACGAGGTCGCCCGCATGCAGGCGCTCGTCGACGACCTGCTGCTGCTCGCGCGGGTCGGCTCCCGGCCGCCGGCGTCGCAGCAGGTGGACCTCGGCGACGTCGCGCGCGACGCCCTGGCGCTCGCGGTCACGGCGGCGGGCCGCCCCGGCGTGCGGGCCGAGGTGGTGGGCGCCGGACGCGCGCGCGGCGACGCGGCGGCCGTCGGGCGGGTGGTCCGCAACCTCGCGGACAACGCGCTGCGCCACGCCCGGTCCGCCGTGCGGGTGCAGGTGACGGACGGCCGCGTGGCCGTGGTCGACGACGGGCCCGGCGTCCCGGCGGCCGACCGCGAGCGGGTGTTCGAGCGGTTCGTGCGCCTGGACGACGCCCGGGCCCGGGCCGCCGGGGGCAGCGGGCTCGGCCTGGCGATCGCGCGGGAGGTCGCGCGCGAGCTCGGCGGCGAGGTCGTGCTGGCGGACGGCGACGGCCCGGCGGACGACGACGCCCCGGGGCTCCGCGCCGAGCTGCGCCTGCCCGTGTGACGCATCTCACACCAACGTTCTGTGACCGCTGGACGTCTGCGCGGGATGTGCAGGTCATGGAGACCTCCCGCCGCAACCGTCGCGCCCGCTTCGCCGCGGTCGCCGCCCTCGCACTCGGCCTGACCGCCCTCGCGCCCGTCGCCCAGGCCGACGAGGACGGCCCCGTCGAGCCGCTGTCCAGCAGCCAGTGCGCGAGCGGCCGCTTCTGCGTCTGGTCCGGGACGAACTACAGCGGGACCTTCTGGTCCACGGCGTCCGTCGGCCTGCAGGACACCACCGTCGCCGTCGCCGGCTCCGTCTGGAACCGCATGGGGGTCGACGTCCGCATGTACTCGGGCACCGGCGGCTCCGGCACCATCCGCTGCTGGAACAACGGCCAGCAGAACGGCTCCGTCTCGGTGGGCAGCGCCTCGATCCGTACCATGACAGCCACGACGTGTTAGCGAGCGATCTGAAGGTGGCGTGGGGACGGGCGGCGACGAGGGGGCTGGGCCAGCCGACGCGGCAGGGGACGACGACGCCGCGGCCTTCGCCGCTGCCTACCGGGTGCTCGCGCCGCAGGTCCGCGGGTACGCCCGGCGCCAGGTGCCGGACGGTCTGGCCGAGGACGTCGTCTCCGAGACCTTCCTGGTGGTCTGGCGCCGTTGGCGCGAGGCGCCCCGGGACCCCGAGCAGCTCCGTCCGTGGGTGTTCGGCGTCGCGCGGCACAAGATCCTGCACGTGCGGGAGCAGCACGGCCGCGGGCTCGCGACGCTCTCCCGGGTCGCCGCCCTGGAGCCCACCCGCCCGGCGCCCGGCGACCCGGCCGACGCCCTCGCGGCCGCGGACCGCGCTCGCCGGCTGCTCGCCGCCCTCCCGCCCGCCGAGGGCGAGGCGATGGCCCTGACCGTCTGGGCGGGGCTGACGCCGACCGAGGCCGCCGAGGTGCTCGGCTGCTCGGTCACCGCGCTCACCTCGCGGCTGTCCCGGGCGCGCGCCCGGCTGGGCGCGGTGCTCGCGGCCGACGACCCCGACGGCGCCGGCCTCGGCACCGCCGACCGCACCACCACCGACCGCACGACCCGCACCGCCGGCACCGTGTCACCGGGCCGCGCCGACCAGGAGAGGAGAGGCCGATGAGCACCGACGACGACCGGAAGGCCGCCCTCGCCGAGGTGGCCGCCCTGCGCGCCGCCCTGCGCGCGCAGGGCCTGGACGCCGTGGTCGACGGCACGGACCCCTCCGACCGCCGGGACCCCGCCGACGACGACGCGGCGATCGCCCGGATCCTCGCCGCGGGCGCTGGCGCTGGAGCGGGCGCCGCGGACGAGGCCGCCGCCCCGGCCCCCAGGTCGACGGGCACGGGTGCCGACGGCGAGCCCGCCCCCGTGGTGCCGCTGCGCCGCCGGCGGGTGCGGCCGTGGTGGCTCGCCGCCACGGGTGCGGCGGCGGCCGTCGCGGTCGCGGCGGGCATCGGCCTGTCGGACCTGCGTGACCCCGCCCCGGCGGTCGCCACCGGCTCGCCGCCGATGCTGGCGTACCCGCTGGACCCCGACGACCTGGCGCACGGCGCGGGCGGGTCCGCGCGGGACACCCTGCTGGAGCTCGCGGCGGTCGCCGACGCCCAGGTGGACCCCGCGCCGCGCGGGCAGGTGCAGCGCACGCTGTCGCAGTCGTGGCTGCTGAGCACGAACGCGCAGTGGGACGGCACGTCGGACTCCACGGTCGACCCGACGGTGGTCGAGTCGTGGCTGGGGCCGGACGGGTCGCTCGTCTCGGCGGAGTGGCGCGGGACGCACCTCGACGCGGGCGGGCGGCTCGGGGCGGTCGACACCAGCCCCTCCGAGGCGGCTGTGGACCGGTTGCGCGCCGGCTCCGTCGACCCCGACCTGGTCGCGGGGCTCTCGCTCGACCCGGACACGCTCCGCGCGCAGCTGCGTGCGCCGCTCGCCGCCACCGGCTGCGGGACCGACGCGCCGGCGGACGCCGGGGCGTGGTGCCTCTACCGCGCCGTCACCGACCTCTCCGCGCGGTACGTGCTGCCGTCCGACGTCGAGGCGGCGATGTGGGAGGCGCTCGCGGACGAGCCGGGGGTGACCCTGGCCGGCGAGGTCGTGGACCGCACGGGCCGTCGCGCCGTGGCGGTGTCGGTGCCGGGCGCTCCGACCGACCTGGACCCGACCGTGCGCGTGCTGCTCGTGGATCGCGCGACGGGGCGGCTCTCGGGGCTCGAGGAGGTCGTGCTGTCCTCGCAGCTGCTCGGGTTCACCGAGCCCACCGTCACGCAGTTCCGCTACGTCGTGACGTCGGACTTCGTCGGGGAGGTCGGCGGCCCGGCGGCGCGGCGCTGAGTCAGGGCCGCAGCTCCACCAGCACGGCGGGCACCTCGTCGGCGAGCTCGCGGGCCAGGTAGCCCAGCGGGCCCACCCGCGCGGCGAGGCGGTCCCCGGCGGCGCCGTGCACCGCCGTGCCCCAGCACGCGGCCTGCTCGGGCGGGCAGCCCCCGGCCAGGAGGCCCGCGACGGCCCCCGCCAGGACGTCGCCGCTGCCCGAGGTGCCCAGCCCGGCGTAGCCGGTGGCCGAGGCCCACACCCGCCCGTCGGGGTGGGCCACCCGTCCGGCGCAGGTGACGACGGCGCCCCAGCGTGCCGCCACCCGCGCGGCGGCCTCCTCCGGGGCTGGGTCGTCGCCGTCGAGCAGGCGCGCGGCCTCGGCGAGGTTCGGTGTGAGCACCACGCGGCCGGGCGGCAGCCGCACGTCGTCCGCCATCCCGGGCAGCACGCCGAGCGCGAAGGCGTCGAGCAGGACGGCCGGGGCGTCGTCGGCGTCCCCGAGCGCGGCGAGCACACCGCGGACCAGCCGGGCGCTGCCCTGGGGCTCGTCCAGCCCCGGGCCGACGACGACGGCGTCCGCCCGGCCGAGCTCGTCGGCGAGGTGCGGCGGCAGCTCGCCGGTCGGGGAGCCGTCGGCGTCCTCGGGCAGCGCGAGCACGCCGGACTCCGGCGTCGCCACCGCGAGGGCCGTCGCGACGGACCCCGCGACGGCGAGCGTCAGCCGGCCCGCGCCGATCCGGAGCGCCGTGAGCCCCGTCAGCGCCGCCGCGCCGGGGGTGCGGCGCGCGCCGCCCACGACGAGGACGCCGCCGCGGTCGTCCTTCGCCCCGTCGCGCGCGGGCAGCGGCCAGCCGCGCAGCAGGTTCGGGGTGAGGGCGGGCGCGTCAGTCATCGCCCTGCCCCGGGTGCTCGGTCACGGGCTCGCCCTGCGCGGCCAGGTGCGTCACGTCGTCGAACGTCTCGACGCGCCACCGGCCGTCCGCGCGGGTCAGCTCCGTCAGCGAGGCGTTGCGCACGCTGTGCTCGGCGACCTCGGCCATGAGCTCCTCCTCGGTCAGGCCCTCCGCCACGTAGCGCAGCAGCCAGATCACGGCGTCGTGGCAGACCACGAGCACGGTGCGGTCGGTGCCGGACTCGGCGCGCACCAGGTCCGCCAGCAGCGACCGGAGCCGGAGCGCGACGTCCGCCCACGACTCGCCGCCCGGGGGCCGGTAGTAGAGCTTGCCGAGGCGGTCGCGGCGGGCCGCCTCGTCGGGGAACCGGACCTCCACCCCGTGGCTGGTGAGCCCGTCGAGGATGCCGAGCTCCCGGTCGCGGAGCCGCTCGTCGACCACCGGGCGCAGGTCGAGCCCCGCCCCGGCGACCGCCAGCTCCGCGGTGCGCCGCGCCCGCACGTAGGGCGAGCACCACAGCGCCTGCGGAGCGCGGTGCGAGGGGAGCGTCGCGAGGTGCTCGCCGAGCGCGCGCGCCTGCTCCTCGCCGGTCGCGGACAGCGGGGTGTCGGCGTCGCGGGTGGTCACGCCGACGGTCTCGTCGCCGGCGCGCTCGGCGCGCGTCGCGGCGACGTTCCCCTCGCTCTCCCCGTGCCGGACGAGCAGCAGCCTGGCGGTCATGCCCCCACGGTGTCAGGCCCGCAGCGGGGGCGCATCCGCAGGTCGGACGGCGCTCCCGGTGGGCCGGAGGTCCCGTGACGTGGGACACACCCCGGGGCTACGTTGCTCGTGACAGCGTTCACAAAGTCCGCGCTCCTGCGCGACGCGCAGTGTCGAAGGAGATCTGCCGTGCCCGAGATGATGAAGGCCGCCGTCGTCCGCGAACTCGGAGCCCCCCTCGTCGTGGAGGAGCGCCCCATCCCGGTCCCCGGACCGCACGAGGCCCTGGTCCAGGTCGACTACTCCGGCGTGTGCCACACCGACCTGCACGCGGCGCACGGCGACTGGCCGGTGAAGCCGACGCCGCCGTTCGTGCCGGGCCACGAGGGCGTCGGCCGCGTGGTCGCCGTCGGCTCGGAGGTGCACGACGTGCAGGTCGGCGACCGGCTGGGCAACGCCTGGCTCGCCACCGCGTGCGGCACCTGCCGGGACTGCCTGCGCGGCTGGGAGGCGCTGTGCACCCGGCAGCAGAACTCCGGCTACTCCGTGGACGGGTCGTTCGCCGAGTACATGCTGGTCGACTCCCGCTACGCCCCGCGCATCCCGGATGGCGTGGACGCGGCCGGCCTCACGGCCGTGCTGTGCGCCGGCGTCACGGTCTACAAGGGCCTCAAGGTGGCCGACGCCCACCCGGGCGACTGGGTGGTCGTGTCGGGCATCGGCGGGCTGGGTCACATGGCGATCCAGTACGCCGCGGCCATGGGCTACCGGGTCGTGGCCGTGACGGGCTCCGAGAGCAAGCGCGCCTCGGCGCTCGAGTACGGCGCCGAGCTGGTCGTGAACTACCGCGACGGCGACCCGGGCGAGGCCGTGCACGACCTGGTCGGCGGGGCGCACGCGGCGCTCGTCACCGCGGTGAGCGAGTCGACGTTCCCGCAGGCGCTGTCGATGCTGCGCCGGGGCGGGACGGTGTCGCTGGTCGGCCTGCCGCCGGGGACGTTCCCGCTGTCGATCTTCGACACCGTCCTGCGCGGGCTCACGGTGCGCGGCTCGATCGTCGGCACCCGGCTGGACATGATCGAGGCGATCGACTTCTTCGCCCGCGGCGTCGTGCACACCAAGTACGAGCTGCGGCCGCTGGACGCCGTCAACGACGTCTTCTCGCGGATGGAGACCGGGACGATCGACGGTCGTGTCGTCCTCGACATGGGCCTCTGACGACATGTGACGCACGTCACACGTCCTGCGTGTGACAGATCGAGTCCCCCTGCGGATCTCACGGGTGTACGGCCGGACGGTGTGGAGGGCACCGGCCGGACGTGAGGTGGCCCGTCCGAGCCCGCAGGGGGCGGCTCGGCCGGGCCACCTGTCTGTCCGGCGCCGCCCGTCCGTCAGGGGCGACGGCGAGGGCGGTCAGGCGACCGGGGTGTCCCGGCGGCGCGGGAGCGTCGGCCGCGCGGGGCGGCGACCGGTCGTGCGGGCCCGGGGGGCTGCGTCCGCGGCCTCGTCCGGCCCGTCCGGGGTCGCGCCCGCCGGGTTCGCGTCCGCCGTGCCCGCCGCATCCGCCGTGCCCGCCGGGGCGGCCGCGCCGGGCTCCGTCGGGTCGTCGGTCTCCAGGTCCGAGTCCGCGTGCGCCGCGCCCGCGTCCGTGGCGGCCGGGCCGTCCTGCGCGAGGCTCGGCATCATGCGCTCCAGCTCGGGCTCCCAGGCGGCGTAGCGCTGCGGGAAGCAGCGGTGCAGCAGGTCGAGCATCGCGGACGCCGCGGTGGACGCCCCGGGGGAGGCTCCGAGCAGCCCCGCGATGGAGCCGTCGGCCGCGGTGACCAGCTCGGTCCCGAACTCCAGGACGCCGCCGCCGCGGCCCCGCTTGATGACCTGCACGCGCTGGCCGGCCGTGATGAGCTCCCAGCTCGAGTCGCGCGCCGTCGGCATGAAGGCCCGCAGGGTGCACATCCGGGCGCCGCGCGTGGCGAGGACCTCCGTGACGAGGTACTTCAGCAGGTCGAGGTTGTGCAGCGCGACCGCGACCAGCGGCACGAGGTTCCCCGGTCGGACGGTGCGCAGCAGGTCGGTCCAGGACCCCTGCTTGAGGAACTTCATGCTCCAGCCCGCGTACGGCCCGAACAGCAGGGCGGGGGAGCCGCCGACCACCCGCGTGTCGAGGTGCGGCACCGACATCGGCGGCGAGCCGACGGCGGCCTTGCCGTAGACCTTCGCGCGGTGCTGCCCGACGAGCGCGGGGTCGGTGGTGCGCAGGAACTGCCCGCTGATCGGGAAGCCGCCGTAGCCCCGGATCTCGTCGATCCCGGACGACTGCAGCAGCCGCAGCGCCCCGCCGCCGGCGCCGATGAACACGAACCGGGCGTCCAGCGTGGTGCGCCGCGGGCTGGCGTTCCACGAGCGGTCCACCAGGTGCAGGCGCCAGCCGCCGTCGCGCCGCCGGCGGATCCGGCGGACCTCGTGCTGCAGGCGGACGTGCGCGCCCCGGGCGACGACGGCGTCCACGAGGTGCCGTGCCAGGGCGCCGTAGTCCACGTCGAGGCCGTCGGACGCCCGCGTGGCCGCGACGGGCTCCCCCGGGTGGCGGCCCTCCATGACGAGCGGCGCCCACTGCGCGATCGTCTCCGGGTCCTCGGTGTACTCGAGGTGGGCGAACCGCGGGTGGGCGGCGAGGGCGGCGTGCCGCCGGCGCAGGTAGTCGACGTCGTCCTCGCCGCGCACGAACGTCAGGTGCGGGACCGGCGAGCGGTACCCGTCGTCGGGCAGCATCCCCGCCTCGCGCAGGTGGTCCCAGAGCTCGGTGGAGAGCTGGAACTGCTCGTTGATCGTGACGGCCTTGGCGATGTCGATGCTGCCGTCGGGCCGCTCGGGCGTGTAGTTCAGCTCGCAGAGCGCGGCGTGACCCGTGCCCGCGTTGTTCCAGGCGTCGGTGCTCTCCAGCGCGATCCCGTCGAGCCGCTCGACGACCTCGATGCGCCACGAGGGCTCGAGCTCCGAGAGCAGCGCGGCGAGGGTGGCGGACATGATGCCGCCACCGACCAGGACGACGTCGACCGGCTCAGCACTCGAGGACACCGCTCGATGCTATCCGCCGCGCGGCGGGCCGCGCGCACCATCCCCGGCCCGCGGACACCAGGGACGCAGGTCCCGGGTGGCGCTGGCCGGCCCCACGACGTGCGGGCGGGGGTCCCCGGTGCGACCGTGGGCAGATGAGCACCGACGACACCACCGGCACCGGCTACGACCCCGCCGAGGACCCGGACTCCGACCCGGCCATGCTCAACCCGCGCGAGGGCGCGCAGGCCGCCGGTGACGCCGGCGCCGACGTCGACACGGACGCCGAGCCGGCCAACCTGAACCCCCGCGGCGACGCGGTCGACGGCGACGCGGACACCCCGTGAGCCCCGCGCGCCGGCTCGACCGGTCGCTGCTGCAGACCTACCTCGGGGACCACCTCGCGGGGGCCACTGGCGGCAGCGCGCGGTTCGTCCGCATGGCCGACGCCTACGCGCGGACGCCGCTCGGGCCGGACCTCGCGCGCATCGCCCGCGAGGTCGTCGACGAGCGCGAGTGGCTGCGCGAGACGGCGTACCGCCTGGACGCGCGTCCCAGCGCGCTCAAGCGCCTCGGCGTGGCGGTGGCGGAGCGGGCCGGCCGCCTGAAGCCGAACGGCCGGCTCACGACGCCGTCGCCGCTGTCGGCCGTGATCGAGCTCGACCTGATGCGGGCCGCCGTCGTCGGCAAGCGGGGCCTCTGGGAGACGCTCGACGCGTGGGCCGACGAGCTGGGGCTGGGGCGCGAGCAGCTCGCGCGGCTGCTCGCGCAGGCCGACGAGCAGGCGCAGACGCTCACGCGGCTCGGGGCGGTCGCGCGGGAGCAGGCGTTCACCCGGGAGGCCGAGCCGGGCGGCGGCCGGGACGGCGGCGACCGGTGAGGGTCGTCGTGGTCGGCGCCAGCGGCAACGTCGGCACGGCGCTGCTGCGGCGCCTGCGCGACGACGAGACGGTGACGTCCGTCGCCGGCGTGGTGCGACGCGTCCCGCAGGGTCCCCCGCCGGCCCCGTACGACACGGTGGAGTGGTCGGCGGCGGACGTCGGCGCCCGCGGGCCGGACGCGCCCGTCGTGCGCCGGCTGGCCGCCCTGTTCGCGGGCGCGGACGCCGTCGTGGACCTGGCCTGGCTCATCCAGCCCAGCCACGACCGCGACGCCCTGCGCCGCGTCAACGTCGACGGCATGCGCCGGGTGGTCGCCGCGGTCGTCGAGGCTCGGGTGCCGCACCTCGTCGTCGCGTCGTCCGTCGGGGCGTACTCGCCGTCGTACGGCGACGAACCGCGCGACGAGAGCTGGGACACCGCAGGGGTGCGGTCGTCCGACTACAGCGTGGACAAGGTCGCCGTCGAGCGCCTCCTCGACGAGGCCGAGCTGCGCCACCCCGCGCTGACGATCGCGCGCCTGCGTCCGGCGCTGGTGTTCCAGCACGCCGCCGGGCACGAGATCCAGCGGTACTTCCTCGGCCCGTTCGTGCCGGGGTGGCTGCTGGGCAACCGGCTGCCGGTGCTGCCGTGGCCCGCCGGGTTCCGGCTGCAGGCCGTGCACGCCGACGACCTGGCGGACGCGTTCCGCGAGGCGGTCGTGCGGCAGGCGGCGGGGCCGTTCAACGTCGCGGGCCCCGGCGTGATCCGCGCGGCCGACGTCGCGGACGTCGTGAGCCGCGGACGCTGGCGGGAGGTCCCGCACGCCCCGGTGCGCGCGGCGATGTCGGCCGGCTGGCACGCGCGCGTGGTCCCGGTGGGCCCCGGGTGGTTCGACATGGGCGCGTCGGCGCCGGTGATGGACACCTCGCGCGCCGAGCGGGAGCTCGGCTTCCGGCCCCGGTACCCGGGCGTGCAGGCGATGCGGCAGCTCGTCGCGGGCATCGTGCGCGGCGCCGGGACGGCGAGCCCCCCGATGCGGCCGCGCTGATCGGCGATGCTGGTCGCATGTCCGACGCGCGCCTCGTCCTCGGCGACCCCGCCGCCCCGGTGACCATCACCGAGTACGGCGACCTCGAGTGCCCGTACTGCCGGCAGGCCGAACCGGTCCTGCGCCGCCTCGTGGAGGAGTCCGACGGCGGTGTGCGCCTGGTGTGGCGGCACTTCCCGCTGTTCCAGGTGCACCCGCACGCGCTGGTCGCGGCGCTCGCCGCCGAGGCCGCCGCGGAGCACGGCCTGTTCTGGGAGATGCAGCGGGCGCTGTTCGCGCAGCAGGACCGGCTCGCGGAGCCGGACCTGCGCGCCGTGGGGGCCCGCCTCGGACTGGACCCCGTCGCCGTCGCCGGGCCGGGCGCGCAGCGGTTCGCGGACCTGGTGGAGGCCGACTACGTGACCGGGCTCGGGCTCGGCGTGCGGGGCACCCCGACGCTGTTCGTGCAGGACGAGCAGTACCGCGGGCGGCTGGACCTCGACGCGCTGCGCGCGGCCGTCGCCGCCGCGGCGCCCGGCCGGGGCTGAGCGACCCGCGGGGCGGTCAGGCCGTGCCCGGCCCCCACGGGCGCGGCGGCAGCGCCGGCGGCGGGTCGTCGTCGGGGGAGCACAGCGGCAGCCGGTCCCCGAGGATCCGCAGCAGCACCGTCCCGAGCACGGCCGCCACGAGCGAGCCCGCGAGGATGCCGATCTTCGCCTGCTCCCGGAGCTCGCCCTCGAACGCGAGCTCCGCGATGAACAGCGAGATGGTGAAGCCGATGCCCGCGAGCACGGCGCCCCCCACCAGGTGGCCCCAGCGCACCCGCCCCGGCAGCCGTCCCAGGCCGGTCCGGATCGCGAGCGTCGCGGCCCCCGTGATGCCGAGCGTGTTGCCGGCGACGAGCGCGACGGCGACGCCGATCGTGACCGGCGACGTGGCGGCGGCCCGCAGCGCCTCGGTATCCAGGCGCACGCCGGCGTTCGCGAGCCCGAACACCGGCACGACCACGAACGCCGACCACGGGTGGAGCACGCGCTGCAGCCGCTCGCTCGCCGGCACCGCCGCGCGCGCGGCGAGCTCCGTGAGGTGCTCGCGGTCCGCGGTGGTGTCCGCCACCAGCCCGTCGGCCCACTGCGGCACCTGCTCGACGTGGGCGCGCGGCATCGCCCGCGACGGCAGCAGCAGCCCGACCAGCACCCCGGCGAGCGTCGCGTGCACCCCGGACGCGTTGACCGCGAGCCACAGGGCGACGCCGACCACCGCGTACGGCGCGAGGCGCCACACCCGCAGCCACCGCAGCGCGAGCAGCGCCACCACCAGGGCCCCGGCGACGCCCAGCGCCGCCACGTCGACCCCGTCGTTGTAGAACACCGCCATCACGGTGATCGCGCCGATGTCGTCGACGATGGCCAGCGTCAGCAGGAACAGCCGCAGCCGGTCCGGGCACGCGGGCCCGAACAGCGCGAGGATGCCGACCAGGAACGCGGTGTCCGTCGACATCACGACGCCCCAGCCGTGGGCGGCCTCCGTCCCGGCGTTGAACAGCAGGTAGATCAGCGCGGGGACCGCCAGGCCGCCGAGCGCCCCGAGCGCCGGGACCGCCACCGTGCGCCGGTCGCGCAGCTCGCCGCTGGTGACCTCGCGGTTGATCTCCAGGCCCACGACGCAGAAGAACACCGCCATCGCCGCGTCGTTCACCCAGTGGTGCAGGTCGAGGTCGAGGCCGACCCCGCCGACGTGGAACCCGGCCGAGGTCGACCACAGCGCGTCGTACGCCCCCGCCAGCGGGGAGTTCGCCCACACGAGCGCCACGACGGTCGCCCCGAGCAGGAACACCGCGCTGCCCGCCTCGGTGGCCAGGAAGTCCCGGACGGAGGGGCTGACCGACGGCAGCCGCAGGCGCAGCGGGGGTCCCGGGACGGAGCGGGCGGGGTCGATGGCGTCGGTGGCCACGGGCGGCTCCCAGCGGTCGGTGGTCGGGCGGGGGCGCGGGCCGTCCGCGGGCCCGGCGCTCTCGTCCCGAACGTCGCGGGTGGCGCCAGTATGCCGAGGGACGTGCCGGTGCGCGACGATGAGGGCATGACGACCACTCCGCGCACTGCTGTCGTGACCGGAGCCGGACGGGGGATCGGCCGCGGCCTCGCCCTCGGGCTGGTGGGGGCCGGCTGGGACGTGGCGCTGCTCGGCCGCAGCCCCGGGCCGCTGGCGGCCGTTGCGGCGGAGGCGGCTGCCGCCCGGCCCGGCGCCCACGTCGTGACGGAGGTCGCCGACGTGGTGGACCGCGCGGCGGTGGAGGCGGCCGTCGCCCGCGTCGAGGCGGCGTTCGCGGCGCAGGGCGGGGTGGGGCTGCTCGTCAACAACGCCGGCGTGATCGAGCACCAGGAGGTCGACCTGGTCCGCGACGACCCGGACGACGTGTGGCGCGTGATCGAGACCAACGTGCGCGGCCCGCTGCTGCTCAGCCACGCCGTGCTGCCGGGGATGCTCGCGCGCGGCGCCGGGTACGTCGTCAACATCAACTCCGGGTCGGGGCACCGCCCGTCGCCGGTCTACACCGGCTACGGCATCAGCAAGGGCGCGCTGGCCCGGCTCACCACGATGATCGACCGGCAGTACGCGGACCGCGGCGTGCGGGTGCTGGACGTCGCGCCGGGCGTCGTCGTCACCGACATGACCCGCGCGATGCCGCTGCACGACGACCGCACGCAGTGGACGCCGGTGGAGGACACCGTCGCGCTCGTGGACGCGTTCGGGTCCGGGCGGCTCGACGCGCTGTCCGGGCGGTTCGTGCGCGCGGGCACGGACACCGAGGAGTCGCTCCGGGAGGTCGCCGCCCGGGTGGTGGAGGCCGACGCCCGGACGCTGCGGCTCGTGCCCTACGGCCCGGACGACCCGGTGGCGTAGGGCAGCCGGCGTCCCGGTCGCCGCGGGGCGGAACCCGGGGTCAGAGCGCGGCGGACGTGAGCGTCGGCGGCACGTGCGCCCCGTGCCCCGCCGCCCGCAGCGCGTCCCGCAGGCGCTCGGCGGCCGCGTCGAGCTCGTCGGCCGGCACGTCGTGGCGCGCGGCCGAGAAGCTCAGCTCGGCCTCGCCCCAGGCCGGCAGCACGTGCAGGTGCAGGTGCGGCACCTCGAACCCGGCGACCAGCAGCGCCGCACGCGGGGCGTCCCACGCGGCCTGCTGCGCCCGCCCGACGGTCTTCGCGACGCGCACCAGGTGGGCCAGCAGGTCGTCGTCGGCGTCGGTGAGCTGGGCGACCTCCTCACGGGTGACCACCAGCACGTGCCCGTCGGAGATGGGGGCGATCGTCGCGAACGCCACCGCGCGGTCGTCGGCCCACACGAACCGGCCCGGGAGCTCGCCGTCGATGATGCGGGTGAACAGCGTCGTCATGCCGCCCACGGTACCGACGGGCGGGCCGCCGCGGGGTCAGCCCGCGAGCCGGTCCCGCAGCGCCAGCACCGTGCGCCAGTTGCGCGCGGTCCCCGAGCGGCCCGCGAGCCGGTCGAGCACCGGAGAGGTGACCTTCGAGCGCCCGATCCCGTCGGGGTAGTGCACGTAGCCCTCGGTCCCGCTCCAGGTCGCGCGCTCGCGGCCGTACCGCGCGAGGTCCGCGGGCCCGTCCGCGGGGGCCGGTCCGTCGAGGAACACGACCACCAGGTGCGACGGGTCGGTCGCGGCGGCCTCCGCGTACGGGTTGCCCGCGACGACCGCGTCGACCTGCTCCCGGGTGCGCACGGTCAGCGCGAGCGGCCGACCCAGCCGGTCGGCGAGGTCCGCCGCGAGCCGCTCCGCCAGCGCGCCCGTCGTCGCGGGGGAGCCGGGCGCGGGCACGAGGAGGAGGTTGCCGGTCGCGAGGTGCGTGGCGACGTCGGCGTGACCCAGGGACGTCGCCGCGTCGCGGAGGTCCGCCATGGGCAGCGCCGACGCCCCGCCGACGTTGACGGCGCGCAGCAGCACCAGGACGCGCTCGCCCTCGGGGACGGGCCGGTCGTGCGCGGCGGTCCGGGTCGGGGCCACGGGGTCCTCCTCGGGCGGGGCCGGCGGGTCGCCCCGCGGGGTCCGGGCAGCGACGGCTCAGAGGTAGCGCAGCGGGTCGAACTCGTCGAGCGGGATGATCCGCAGACGCGGCAGCGTCACGTTGAACGCCTTGACGTCCGACTCCAGGTCGAACGCCTCGAGCCCGCGGTCGGCCAGGTGCGCCAGGGACGTGCTCGTGAACTCCCGGAACGCCAGCAGCCCGACGCGCCGGTCGGTGCCGAGCAGCGCCTCGACCTCCGGGGCGAAGTCGCCGTCGTGCGACGCCAGCATCACGTCGCCGTCCCGGCCGGCGAGCGCCTCGAGCGTCCGCTTGATGCCGATGTCGACGACCTTGCCCTCGCCGGCCAGCGGGATGGGCTGGTAGCCGATGGCCAGCAGCGCCTGCACGAACGACATGGGCAGCGTGCCGCTGGTGGCGTTGAGGAAGAACAGCCCCTTGGTCGGGCGTCCCCAGGTGCGCTCCGCGAAGTCCAGCACGCGCTCCCACCGCGGGCGCTGCTCCGGCGTCGGGCGCCCGTTGAGGATCGACGACCCGAGCGTCGCGTCGATGTTCTCGCCGTCGACCAGCACGTACGTCGAGCGCACCCCGTCGTTCTGCATCCCGTCAGCGTAGCCGCGCCCCTCCGCCCCCCGCCCGCCCGGTCCCCGGACGTGCAGCGCCGCCGGGCGCGACCGGACGCCCGCGCCCGGCCGCGGGCGGGAACAGGGGCGGGCGTCGCACGGTTGGGCAGGTGTATGCAGACGCATGGACCGAGCGGGGAGCGCGCGTGATCGAGCAGGCGGAGCGGGCCGGAACGGACCCGAGGGTCGGGGCTGATGTGCGGGCGGCCGCGACCGCGTGGGAGGAGCTGTTCCGCGCGCAGGTGGCGATCATGCGCCGGCTGCAGCGCGACCCCATCTGGGACCGCATCTCGCTGCGCGAGTACGACGTGCTCTTCACGCTGAGCACCGCGCCGGACGGCCTGCGCCTGCGCGACCTGGGCGAGTCGAGCCTGCTCAGCCAGCCGAGCCTCAGCCGCATGGTCGAGCGTCTGGAGGACTCCGGGTGGGTGCGTCGCGCGCCCGCCCCCGAGGACGGCCGCGGCGTGGTCGTGGCCCTGACCGACGCCGGTGCGGCGCTGCAGCGGGAGGTCGGCCGGCGGCACGTGCAGGCCATCGCGCACTACGTCGGCGGCGCCCTCCCGGCGGAGGACCTCGCGGAGCTGACCCGGGTCGCCGGGGCGCTGCGGGGCGCTCAGGCGGGCATCGCGGACCTGGACCGCGGGACGCCGCCGGCGCCCGCCGCCCGGTGATGACGCTGGTCACACCCGTGAGGTGCGGCCGGGGGGACCTCCGGCCCACGACTTCCGCGCAGGCGCCGCCGACGATGGATCAGGCGATCAGGGGCACGGGCCGGGGGTCCCGCGTCGATTCGCCGGACGAGCAGCCGTGGAGGGCAGAGCGATGAGGATCCTGGTGACGGTGGCCTCGCGTCACGGCGCCACCGCGGAGATCGGCTCGGCGGTCGCGGACGTGCTGCGGGCCGACGGGCACTCCGTCGACGAGGTGGCACCGGACGAGGTCACGGACGTGACGCCGTACGACGCCGTCGTGCTCGGCTCGGCCGTCTACACCGCGCACTGGCTCCCGGCCGCCCGCGAGTTCGGGTCCCGGTTCGCCCCGGACCTCCGGCACCGGGTGGTGTGGGTGTTCTCGTCGGGACTCGCCACGCAGCCGGCGGCGTCCGCCAACAGCCCGCACGAGCTGCTGGCCCTCATGCAGAACATCGGGGCGCTCGGCCACCGCGCGTTCGCGGGCCGGCTGCTGCGCAGCGAGCTGGCGTTCGCCGAGCGCGCCCTCATCGCCGGTGCGCGCGCGAAGGAGGGCGACCACCGGGACTTCGACGCGGTGCGCGCCTGGGCCGGGCAGCTCGCCGAGCACCTGCGCACGCTCGCCCCGGCGGCGACGGCCTGACGCGGCCCCGCCCGGGGCTCGCACGTCGCGCAAGCGGCTTGCGTGATCACGTCGTAGACTTGCGCTCATGGCTGGCAGGCTGGCGGAGGTCGCGCAGAAGGTCGGGGTGTCCGAGGCGACGGTGAGCCGCGTGCTCAACGGCCGCACAGGGGTCTCCGAGCAGACGCGCCAGGCGGTGCTCACCGCCCTCGACGTGCTCGGGTACGAGCGGCCGACGAAGCTCCGCGGCGAGCGCGCCCGGCTGGTGGGCCTCGTTCTGCCCGAGCTGCAGAACCCGATCTTCCCCGCGTTCGCCGAGGTCGTCGGCGGCGCGCTCGCGCAGCAGGGCTACACGCCCGTGCTGTGCACGCAGACGGCGGGTGGGGTGTCCGAGGCCGACTACGTCGACCTGCTGCTCGCGCAGCAGGTGTCGGGCATCGTGTTCGCCGGCGGCAACTTCGCGCAGCGCGGCGCCGACCACGACCACTACGGCCTGCTCGTCGACCGCGGGCTCCCCGTCGTGCTCATCAACGCGGCCATCGAGGAGCTGCCGTTCCCGCGCGTGTCCTGCGACGACGAGGTGGCGGTCGAGCAGGCCGTCGGCCACCTCGCGTCCCTCGGCCACACCCGCATCGGCCTGGTGCTCGGCCCCGTCGACCACGTGCCGTCCGAGCGCAAGCTGCACGCCGCGCGCGCCGCGGCCGAGCGGCTCGGTCTGACGCTCGACGACGACGTCGTGGCCCGCAGCGCGTACTCCCTCGAGGCCGGGCAGGCGGCGGCGACCCGGCTGCTGCGCCAGGGCGTGACCGGGCTGGTGTGCGCCTCCGACCCGCTCGCGCTCGGGGCCATCCGCGCCGCCCGCCGTGCGGGCCGGCGCGTCCCGGAGGACGTGTCCGTGGTGGGGTACGACGACTCGCTGTTCATGAACTGCACCGAGCCGCCGCTCACCACCGTGCGGCAGCCGATCGAGCCCATGGGGCGCGCCGCGATCGACCTGCTCGTCGGGCAGATCGGCGGGCACCCCGTGTCGACGGACGAGCTGCTGTTCGAGCCGGAGCTGGTGGTCCGCGGCAGCACGGGGCCGGCAGCCGGGGCCTGAGCGGAGTCGGCGCCGGGGCGCCCGGGGGGCCTGCGCCGTCCGCGCCGGCCCCTGCGCCGTCCGCGCCGGGCTGCCCGGGTCTCCGCGCCGGGCCGCCCGGGTCTCCGCCCCGCCCGCGCTCGGTCCCGCACCTGCCCCGCCCTGCGCGGGGCGGGTTCCGTCGTCGCGCCTCCCGCGCGCCTCCCGCGCGCCGTCCGTGCCGGCCGCGCCGCGCTCGTCGCACCCCGGATCGCCGACACCCGGACGACGGTCGCGTTTTGATAACGTCGCTGTCGAGTTCTTGCGCGCAACACGTTGCAGGATTTAGTGTCCCTGCTGCGCGGCCGACGACGGTCGCGGACGGAGATGCCGCAGCTCGACCCCGCGGCCGGCGAGAACGAGGCACGACGTGGTGCACCCCCCGACCGACGACCCGACCTGGTGGCGCGACGCGGTGATCTACGAGGTCTACCCGCGCTCCTTCGCGGACGGCGACGGGGACGGCACCGGGGACCTGGCGGGCGTCCGCAGCCGGCTGCCGTACCTGGCGGACCTCGGGGTCGACGCGATGTGGTTCACGCCCTGGTACGTGTCGCCGCTGGCCGACGGCGGGTACGACGTCGCGGACTACCGGGCGATCGACCCGGCCTTCGGCACCCTCGAGGAGGCCGAGGCGCTGATCGCGGACGCGCTCGCGCTCGGCATCCGCACGATCGTCGACGTGGTCCCGAACCACGTCTCGGACCAGCACCCGTGGTTCCGCGCCGCGCTGGCCGCGGGCCCGGGTTCGCCCGAGCGGGAGCGGTTCTGGTTCCGGCCCGGGACGGGCCCCGACGGCGACGGCATCCCGACGCACTGGGTGTCGAGCTTCGGCGGGTCGACGTGGACGCGCACCACCGACCCCGACGGCACGCCGGGGGAGTGGTACCTGCACCTGTTCGCGCCCCAGCAGCCGGACCTCAACTGGACGCACCCCGACGTCTGGGCGGAGCACGAGGACGTGCTGCGGTTCTGGTTCGACCGCGGCGTCGCCGGCATCCGCATCGACTCCGCGGCGCTGCTGGTGAAGGACCCCGCGCTGCCGGAGCTGCCGCCGGCGGGGTCGGTGCCCGCCGCGGGCGCCCACCCCCACGTCGACCGCGACGAGCTGCACGACGTCTACCGGGCGTGGCGGAAGGTCGCCGACTCCTACGCCGGCACCCGCGTGCTGGTGGGCGAGGTCTGGCTGGAGGACACGGCCCGGTTCGCGGCGTACCTGCGCCCCGACGAGATGCACACCGCCTTCAACTTCGACGTCATGACCCAGCCGTGGGACGCCGCGGCGCTGCGGGCGTCGGTCGACCGGACGCTCGCCGCGCACCGGGAGGTCGGCGCGCCGGCCACCTGGGTGCTGTCGAACCACGACGTCACGCGCCCCGTCACCCGGTACGGGCGCGCGGACTCGGCGTTCAGCTTCGCCACCAAGCGGGCCGGCACCCCGACCGACCTCGCGCTCGGCACCCGGCGGGCACGCGCCGCCGCGCTGCTCACCGCCGCGCTGCCCGGGTCGCTGTACGTCTACCAGGGCGACGAGCTCGGGCTGCCCGAGGTCGAGGACCTGCCGCCGGAGGTGGTGCAGGACCCCATGCACGAGCGCTCCGGCGGCGTCGACCCCGGGCGGGACGGCTGCCGGGTCCCGCTGCCCTGGTCCGGCGACCGGCCGCCGTTCGGCTTCGGCCCCGGGACGGGCCAGCCCTGGCTGCCGCAGCCGGCGTCGTGGGCCGCGCTCACCGTCGAGGCCCAGCAGGCCGACCCGGCGTCGATGCTCGCGCTGTACCGCGCGGCCCTCGCGCTCCGGCGGGCCGAGCCCTGCCTGGGCGACGGGGAGCTGCGGTGGCTGGACGCCGGCCCGGACGTGCTGGCCTTCAGCCGCGGCGACGTGCTCTGCGTCGTCAACCTGTCCGACCGCCCCGTCCCGCTGCCCGAGCACGCGGGCGTGCTGCTCGCGTCCGACGGCACGGGGAGCGCGGGCGTGGCGGGCGTGGCGGACCACGCGGACGGCGCCGCGCTGCCGCCCGACACCGCCGTGTGGCTCCGCGCCGCGTCCTGACCCCTGCCCGACCCCACCTCCCACCCGACCCCACCTCCCACCCGACCCCGACCCCGACCCGACCCGACCCCCGAGACCACCCGCACGACCGCCCATCCCCGCACCACCCGACACGAGGAGTGACGATGAGGTCCTCACGCACCACCGCGATCGCCCTGAGCGGCGCGCTGTCCTTCACCCTGCTGGCCGCGTGCAGCAGCGGCTCCGACGACGCCGGCGACGGCGAGAGCGCGGGCGGGAAGACCGTCCTGCGCGTCGTCTCCCTGCTGCCCGGCTCGGAGCAGGAGGCGTTCGACGCCTTCGACGAGCAGGTCGCGCAGTTCGAGGCCGCGAACCCGGACATCGACATCCAGCCGGAGGAGTACGAGTGGAAGGCGACGACGTTCGCCGCCCAGCTCGCCGGCGGCACGCTGCCGGACGTGTTCGAGATCCCGTTCACCGACGGCAAGACGCTGATCGAGAACGGCCAGCTCGCCGACATCGACGCGCAGTTCCGCGAGCTGCCGTACGCCGGCGACTTCAACCCGAACGTCCTGGACGCGGGCACCGGGGCGGACGGCAAGGTCTACGCGATCCCGGCGAAGTCGGTCTACGGCATCGGCCTGCACTACAACCGCGCGCTGTTCGAGCAGGCCGGGCTGGACCCGGACGACCCGCCGACCACCTGGGACGAGGTCCGCGACGACGCGAAGGCGATCGCCGACGCGACCGGCCAGGCGGGCTACGCGACCATGACGCAGAACAACACCGGCGGCTGGCAGCTCACCGTCGCGACGTACGCCCGCGGCGGTCGCGTCGAGACGACGGGCGACGACGGCACCTACACGGCCACGCTCGACAACGACGGCACGAAGGCCGCCCTGGAGTACCTGCACGACCTGCGCTGGGAGGACAACTCCATGGGCGCGAACTTCCTGCTCGACTGGTCGTCCATCAACCAGGCGTTCGCGGCCGGCCAGATCGGCATGTACACGTCCGGGTCGGACGTCTACACCTCCCTGGTGCAGACCAACGCGATCAACCCCGACGACTACGGCCTGACCGCCGTCCCGCTCGAGGGCGACGACGCGGGCGTGCTGGGCGGCGGCACGCTGGCCGCGGTGAGCACGTCGGCCTCCGACGCGCAGAAGTCCGCCGCCGTGAAGTGGATCGACTTCTACTACCTGCGCAAGCTGACCGACCAGGACGCGGCGGTCAAGGACGCCGAGACGCTCGTCGCCTCCGACCAGCCGGTCGGCACCCCGGTGCTGCCGATCTTCAGCCAGGAGCAGTACGACCAGTCCCAGGAGTGGATCGCCGACCTCATCAACGTGCCGCTCGACCAGATGACCGGGTTCACCGACGTCATCTTCGACCAGCCGCTGATCCCGGAGCCGTCCGGCTCCACCCAGGAGCTGTACGGCGCCCTCGACACCGTGGTGCAGGCGGTGCTGACCGACGAGGACGCCGACATCGACCAGCTCCTGGCGGACGCGAACGCCTCCGTCCAGGCGATCCTCGACAAGAACGCGGGCTGACGTGACGTCCCTCCCTCACGGGGCCCGCACCACCCGGCGGACCCAGGCGCGGCGGACCCCCGCCGCCTGGGTCCGCCGCGGCGGCGCGAGCACGCTCGTCTTCGCGCTGCCCGTCCTGGTGGTGTTCGGGCTGTTCTCCTGGCTGCCGATCGGCCGCGCGGTCGTGATGAGCCTGCAGGAGACCAACCTCGTCACGACGGCCTGGGTCGGGCTCGAGAACTTCCGCACGGTGCTGGCCGACCCGCTGCTCGCGACCGCCGTGAGGAACACGCTGTGGTTCGCGGCCCTCGCGCTGCTGTTCGGCTACCCGGTGCCGCTGCTCGCGGCGGTGCTCATGAGCGAGGTCCGGCGCGCCAAGGGCCTCTTCAGCGCCCTCGCGTACCTGCCGGTCGTCGTGCCGCCCGTCGTCGCCGTGCTGCTGTGGAAGTTCTTCTTCGACGCGCGGCCCGAGGGCGTGTTCAACACGATGCTCGGCTGGGTCGGCCTCGGGCCGGTCCCGTGGCTGCAGGACGCGTCCTGGGCGATGCCGTCGCTCGTGCTCGAGGCCACGTGGGCGGGTGCGGGCGGCACGATCATCATCTACCTGGCCGCGCTGACGTCCGTGCCCGGCGAGCTGTACGACGCCGCCGAGGTCGACGGGGCGTCCGTGTGGCGCAAGATCTGGCACGTGACGATGCCGCAGCTGCGCGGCGTCCTGCTCATCACGTTCATCCTGCAGATCATCGGGACCGCGCAGGTGTTCCTCGAGCCGTACCTGTTCACCGACGGCGGCCCCGCGAACGCCACCATCACCGTGCTGCTGCTGGTCTACCGCTACGCGTTCGGGCAGAGCCTCGGCGGGGACTACGGGGCGGCGACCGCGCTGAGCCTCATGCTCGCGGTCGTGCTGGCCGTGCTGTCCGTCGTGTACTTCCGCCTCACCCGGTCCTGGAGCCAGTCATGACGACCTCGACGACCTCGACGACCCCGGCCGGCGGCGCGACATCCGCGCTCGCGGTGCCACCGGCCGGCGACCCCGTGCCGGCCCGCACCCGCGCCCCGGGCCGGCGCCGCCACCCCCGCGACGAGGAGGACCGCGGCGCGCTCTCGCCCGCGGACTGGCGCCGCCCGGCGGTGCGCCGCTCGATGCGGCTGTCGCACGGCGTCCTGCTCGCGCTGCTCGTGCTGTGCGGCCTCGGCCCGCTGGTGCTGCTCGCGAAGTTCGCGGTCACCCCGACGCAGGACATCCTGCGCACGCCGCTCGCCGTCTTCCCGCACGGCATCGCGTGGGAGAACCTCGGCGCGGCGTGGAACGACGTGCAGGTCAGCCGGTACTTCCTCAACACGGTCGTCATCGCGGCCGGGTCGTGGGCGAGCCAGATCCTCGTCGCCACCACCGGCGGCTACCTGCTGTCCGTGCTGCGGCCGCGGTACGCCCGGCTCGTGCAGGGGGCCGTGCTGGCCACGCTGTTCGTGCCCGCCGTCGTGCTGCTCGTGCCGCTGTACCTGGTGATCCTCGACCCGCCGGTGCTCGGCCGGTCGCTGATGAACTCGTACTGGGCGGTGTGGCTGCCCGCGGGTGCCAGCGCCTTCAACGTGCTGCTGGTGCAGCGCTTCTTCGACTCCCTGCCGCGGGAGGTGTTCGAGGCGGCGCGCGTCGACGGCGCCGGACCGTTCCGGCTGTTCTGGTCGATCGTGCTGCCGATGAGCCGGCCCATCCTCGGCGTGGTGTCGGTGTTCGCCGTCATCGCGTCGTGGAAGGACTTCCTGTGGCCGCTGCTCGTGCTGCGCGACCCGGACATCCAGCCGCTGTCCGTGCGGCTGCCGTCCCTGCAGGCCACCACCGACCTCGGCGTGCTCATGGCGGCCCTGGCGATCTCGACGCTGATCCCCGTGCTGCTGTTCCTGGTGTTCCAGCGGCTGTTCCTGCGGGGCGCCGGGCTCGGCGGGGCGGTGAAGGGCTGATCTGACGGCGCGTCGTGACAACGTCACGCCCCGGGGCGCCGCCGCCCGGCCGCGGCCGCCGCGGGGGCGATGGGATGATGGATCGGTGCCTGCCCCCACCCTGACGGCGTCGTCGCTCGCCCCGTACGACGCGGTGATCCTGCTCTCGTTCGGCGGCCCGGAGAAGCCCGAGGACGTCCTGCCGTTCATGCGCAACGTGACGCGCGGCAAGGGCATCCCGGAGGAGCGGCTCGTCGAGGTCAGCCGCCACTACGCCCTCTTCGGCGGGCGGAGCCCCATCAACGACCAGAACCGCGCCCTGCTCGCCGCGCTGCGGGCCGAGATGGACGCCCGCGGCCTCGACGTGCCGCTGGTGTGGGGCAACCGGAACTGGGAGCCGTACACCGAGGGCGCCCTGGCGGACCTGCGCGGGCGCGGCGCCGGCCGGGTGCTGGCCCTCGTCACGTCGGCCTACGGGTCGTACTCCGGGTGCCGGCAGTACCGCGAGCACGTCGCGGCGGCGCTCGCGGGCGTCGCCGGCGCCGACCCCGTGCCGGCCGACGCGGAGGCCGTCGCGGGCGTCCGCGTCGACAAGCTGCGGCACTACTTCAACCACCCCGGCTTCGTCCGGGCGAACGCCGACGCCGTCGTCGAGGCGTTCGGCGAGCTCGCCGAACGCACCGGCCGGCCGGTCGCGGACGTCGTCGCCGACGCCCCGCTGCTGTTCGTCACGCACTCCATCCCGCTCGCCATGGAGGCCGGCTCCGCCGCCGCCCGCCCCGGCTACGTCGCGCAGCACGAGGACGCGTGCACGCAGGTCGCCGCGCTCGTCGCCGCCGAGCTCGGCGTCGAGCCCTCGTGGAGCCTCGCGTTCTGCTCCCGGTCCGGGCCGCCGTCGCAGCCGTGGCTCGAGCCCGACGTCAACGACGTGCTGACCGAGCGCGCCGCGGCCGGCGTCACCGGCGTCGTCATGTCCCCGATCGGCTTCGTCTCCGACCACATGGAGGTGGCCTACGACCTCGACACCGAGGCCATGGCGACCGCCCGCGAGCTCGGCGTGACCGCGGTGCGCGCCGGCTCGGCGTCCACGCGCGCGCCGTTCGTCGCCGGGCTCGTGGACCTCATGGTCGAGCGCGCCGCCGCCGAGCGCGGTGAGCAGCCCGAGCGCGTCACCGTCGGCGCCCTGGACGCCTGGCCCGACCGGTGCGCCGTCGGCTGCTGCTTCCAGCGCGCCGGCGTCGACACGGGCATCCCCGCGGTCTCCGGCTCGGACGAGCCGCGACCCCGGCCCCAGCAGCAGGACGGCAGCGAAGGAGCAGCAGCACGATGACCAGCACCACCCCCCCGGTCGGCGGGCACACCCCCGAGGTCGCGGACGAGATCAACAGCTCGATCCACTACGCCATGTACGCGGTGTTCGAGACGGCGTCCGCGCTGCCCGCCGACGCCGACGTCCGCGCGCGCCTGGTCGCCGAGACCCTCGACGCCCTCACCGGGCCGGACGCGCCCGAGGGCCTCGTCGTGCGCGGCTGGTACGACGTCGCCGGCCTGCGCGCCGACGCCGACCTCATGGTGTGGTGGCACGCCCCGACGATCGAGGCCGTGCAGGACGCGTTCCACCGGCTGCGCGCCGGCGGCCTCGGCGAGCACCTGCTGCCCGTGTGGTCCGTCGCCGCGATGCACCGGCCCGCCGAGTTCAACCGCGGGCACGTCCCGGCGTTCCTCGCCGGCGAGGAGCCGCGCGCCTACCTGTGCGTGTACCCGTTCGTGCGGTCCTACGAGTGGTACCTGCTGCCCGACGCCGAGCGCCGCGAGCTGCTGCGCGAGCACGGCCACGCCGCGCGCGACTACGTCGACGTCCGCGCGAACACCCTGTCGTCGTTCGCCCTGGGCGACTACGAGTGGATCCTCGGGTTCGAGGCCGACGAGCTGCACCGCATCGTCGACCTCATGCGCGACCTGCGGAACACCGGCGCCCGCCGGCACGTCCGCGAGGAGGTGCCGTTCTACACCGGCCCGCGCGTCGAGCTCGCCGAGTGGGCCGAGCGGCAGCCGCGCGACTGACGCGGACCGCGTCCCCGGGGCTCAGACCTCGGACTCCCCGGGCGGGGCGGGCAGCAACCGGCTGACCCGCCCGTCCGGGTCCGTCAGCACGAGCGCGTCGCCGTCGACCCGCGCGTGCAGCCGGACCCCGAGCAGCTCCAGCACCGCGCGCTCCCGGGCGGTGTGCTCCGGCGTGCCGGCCATCAGCGTCGTCACCACCGGCCCGAACGTCAGCGTGCCGTCCTCCCAGGACCAGGTCCCGCGCAGCCGGTTCACGCCGCCCGTGCCGTAGACCTGCCCGTCCCCGGCGAACGTCAGCGCCGGCCGCGACCGGTGCGGCTCGTCCGGCGGCACCGGCACCCCGGCGACCTCCACGAACTGCCACGTGCGCCCGACGACGTCGTCCATGCCCCCGATCATGGCACCCCCACCCGCCACGCACCCCGCGGCCCCCGACCCCCTCGGAGGGCCCCGCGACGCCCGGAGCCCCCCGCGCGACGTTCGGAGCCCCCCACCCACCCCCCTCGGAGGCTCCGACGGTGCTCGGAGGGGTGCGCGCGGGATCGGAGGTGCCCGCGGAGGCCTCCGAGCCCGCGCGATGACCACCGATGCCCGTCGGAGCCTCCGAAGGGGGAGCGGCCCGAGCCCGAGCCGGTCACCAGGAGGCGGCGAGGGCCTCCAGGGTGGCGACGCGGTCGGCGACGTCGTGCGTGGTGGCGGTGACGATCAGCTCGTCGGCGCCGGTGCGGTCGACGAGCTCGCGCAGCGCGGCGACCGCGCGGTCGGCAGTCGTCGCGTGCTGCGTGCCGGGCACGCGGGAGAAGAAGTCCCGGGCCTGCTCCGGATCGAGGGCGTCGAGCATCGCGGCGGCGTCCTCGGGCGTCTCGATCGGCGCGAGCGCCCCACGGCTGCGCAGCCGCAGGGCCATGACCTTGCTCGGTCCGGCGAGCCAGGCGGCGCGCTCCTCCGACTCGGCGACGACGACGGAGGCGGACACCATGAGGTGCGGGGCGTCGAGCACGGCGGAGGGGCGGAACGCCGACCGGTACACCTCGGCGGCCTGCGTGGTGATGCCGGTCCCGAAGTGGTGGGCGTACGAGAACGGCAGGCCGAGCTCTCCGGCGAGCTGCGCGCTGAACGTCGACGACCCGAGCAGCCACACCTCGGGGGTGCCGGCAGCGGCCGGCGTGGCGGTCAGCCGCGCGGCGGTGGCGCTCGCCGCGCGGCCCTCCGGCAGCTGACCGAGCAGCGCGAGGACGTCCAGCAGCTCCGCGGGGAAGTCCTCGGCGCCGAGCCCCTCCACCGTGCGGCGCAGCGCGGCGGCGGTCGCGGGGTCGGCGCCCGGCGCCCGCCCGATGCCGAGGTCGACGCGGCCGGGGTGCAGGGCCTCGAGCATCGCGAACTGCTCCGCGACCACGAGCGCCGGGTGGTTCGGCAGCATGACGCCGCCGGAGCCGACGCGGATCCGGTCCGTCGAGGCCGCGAGGTGTGCCAGCAGCACCGCGGGGGACGTCGACGCCACCGCGGGCATGCTGTGGTGCTCGGCGACCCAGAACCGTCGGTAGCCGAGCCGGTCGGCCGCACGGGCGAGCGTGGTGGAGTCGGCGAGGGCGTCGGCGCTGGTGCGGCCGGTGCCGACGGGGGCGAGGTCGAGGACGGACAGCGGGACGGCGTGGTCGGTACTCACACCGGGGCCAACGCGGCCGGGCGGCCGAGGCTTCCCCCGCCTCCCTCCGGCGCCGGCCCCACACCCCCCCCAGCCGTCGGAGGCTCCGACGGGAACCGGAGGTCATCGCGCGGGCTCGGAGGTCTCTGCGGGGACCTCCGAGCCCGCGTCGATGCCTCCGAATCCGGTGGGGTCTCCGAGCCCGGGGGAGGCCTCCGAGTGAGGTGGGGGTCCCCGAGTCCGGGGGAGGCCTCCAGCTCCCGTCGGAGGCTCCGACGGGTGTCGGAGGTCGTCGCGCGGCCTCGGAGGTCTCTGCGGGGACCTCCGAGCCCGCGTTGAGCCCTCCGATGCCGCGTTGGAGCCTCCGAGCATGGTGGGGGTTCCGGGCGCCCGGGGGAGGCTTCGGCGGGCGGGCCGGAGGGGCCCGGGCGCGCCGCCGCCCGCGTCGCCGGAGCGGTCAGGCTCCCGACGGCGCCGCCGTCACGGGTACAGGCCGCGCAGGCGGTGCGCCTCCGCGACGCGCCGGACGCCGATGACGAGCGCGGCGTCGCGCAGCGTGATGCCGTCCGCCCGGGCCCGCTGGGCGACGGCGGCGTAGGAGGCGCGCATGCGCTGCTCGAGGCGGTCCTCGATCTCCCGCTCGGTCCACCAGTACGCCTGCTGCGCCTGCACCCACTCGAAGTAGGACACGACGACGCCGCCGGCGTTCGCGAGGATGTCGGGCACGACCGTGATCCCGCGCTCGGCGAGCACGCGGTCGCCGGCGCTGGTGGTGGGGCCGTTGGCGCCCTCGACGACCCACCGCGCCTTGACGGTGCGCGCGGTGTCCTCGTCGAGCACGTCCTCCACGGCCGCCGGGATGAGCACGTCGACGTCGAGGCCGAGCAGCTCGGCGTTCCCGACGGGGTCGCCGCCGGGGAACCCGACGACCGAGCCGGTCTCGGCGACGTGGGCGGTGAGCGCCGCGACGTCGAGCCCGCCGGGCGCGTGCACGCCGCCGTACTGGTCGCTGACCGCGACGACGCGCGCGCCGCCCTCGGTGAGGAACCGGGCGGCGTGGGACCCGACCTTGCCGAAGCCCTGCACCGCGGCGGTGACCTCGGACAGGTCGGTGCCGGCGTCGGCGAGCGCGGCGGCGGTGACGTGGACGACGCCCCGCGAGGTCGCGGTGGCGCGCCCGAGGGAGCCTCCGACGGCGAGCGGCTTGCCGGTGACGACGGCCGGGATCGTGTACCCGGAGTTCACGGAGTACGTGTCCATCACCCAGGACATCGTCTGCTCGGTGGTGCCGACGTCGGGCGCCATGATGTCGCGCTCCGGCCCGATGATCGGCATCACCTCGGACGTGTAGCGCCGCGTCAGCCGCTCGAGCTCCGCGGTGGAGCAGCCGCGCGGGTCGATCGCGACGCCGCCCTTCGCCCCGCCGTAGGGCAGCTCGACGACCGCGCACTTCCACGTCATCCACATCGCGAGGGCACGGACCTCCTCGATGTCGACGCCCGGGGCGTACCGCAGGCCGCCCTTGCCCGGACCCCGGGAGATGTTGTGCTGGACCCGGTAGCCGGACACGAGATCGATCCGCCCGTCGTCGCGGCGCAGCGGGACGGCGACGTGCAGCTCGCGCCGCGGGGTCGCGAGCATCTGGTGCATGCCGTCGTCGTAGCCGAGCAGCTCGACGGCCGACGACAGCTGCGCGAGTGCGGTGGTGAGCGGGGACGTGCGCGGGGTCGCGGTCGTCGCGGGGGTGGGCGACGGGGCGGACCCGGACACTGGTGCGGACATGCAGGCGCCTCCTGGGCATCCGGTCCGGCGGCCCGGGCGCGGCCTCGTCGCCGCCCCCGCGGAGGACCGCCGGGTCCCGGACACTGTGCCACACGCGCGACGCCCGGGCGCCCGCGGCCGGGTCGCGTCGGCGAGGTCAGGACGTGCGGCCCGGCCCGTACTCGAAGTGCCAGTACTCGGCGTAGGGCTGCCCCTCGCGGACCCGCTCCGGTGCGTACCAGCCGTACGCCGGGCCGTTCGCGACGAGCCAGTCGTACCGGGCGGTCCCGAAGCCGTACGTGTCGGGCCACTCCTGGACGTCCAGCGCGGTGCCCAGGCCGTGCGAGGAGGTACCGGGTGCCGCCGCCAGCCCGCCGAACGCGGCCTTCATCGCGACCTGGTCGTCGTACGACCGGTACGTGAGGTCGAGGTCGAGCGGCGCCCCGAACTGCGCCCGGAACGCGTCGTTCAGCGCCGTCAGCGCGTCCGCCGCGTCGCAGCGCAGGTACTGGGCGAACCCGAGCTGGTCGGTGCCCCAGGGGATGACGCACATCGCGCTCGCGGGCATGTGGCCGTTGGAGCCGTCGCCGTCCGCGGTGGGCACGGACGTCACCCAGAGCACGTTGCCGTCGGCGTCGACGGGGCGGCCGTCCACCCAGCCGGCGATGCGCGGGTGCGTCGGGGCGCCCGGCGGTGCGCCCGAGGCCGCGGAGCCGGCCTGCGCCTCCTGCGCCGCGCGCGCGTCCGCGGCGGCCCGGGCCTCCGCGTCCGCCTGTGCCTGCGCCTCGGCCTGCGCGTCGGCGGCCGCCTGCGCCTCCGCGGAGGCGCGTGCCTCGGCCTCGGCCTGCTCGGCGGCGGCCTGCTCGCGTGCGGCCCGGGCGGCCTCCTCGGATCGCGTCGCGGCGTCGGCACGGGCGGTCGCGCGCCGGTCGGACAGGAACTCGGCCTCCTGCGCCGCGAGGCGTGAGGTCAGCGCCAGCGACTCCGCCGCGCGCTGCTGCTCGGCGGCCCGGTCCCGCGCCGCCTGGAGCTGGAGGGCGCCGATGACGGACGCGGCGAGCAGGGCGAGGCTGGTGACCACGGCGACGACGGCCCGCGCGCGCCCGCCGGGTCGGGCAGCGGACGTCCGCCCGTCGCGGCGCGTCGCGCGGCTCCCCGGGCCGTCGTGCCCCGGACCGTCGCGCCCCGGACCGTCGCGCCCCGCGCCGCCGTCCCGCACGCCGTCGCCCCCGGGCTCGCCGCCCCCCGGCGTGCCCGGCCCCGGCGCGCCCGGCCCGGGCGCCGCTGCGGTCACCGCCCGCCCAGGCCGTCGATCCGCGCGAGCTCGTCCGCGTCGAGCGAGAACGTCAGCACGTCGAGGTTCTGGCGGATGCGGTCGGGGTGCGTCGACTTCGGGATGACGACGACGCCGTGGTCGAGGTGCCAGCGCAGCACGACCTGCCGGGTGCTCACGCCGTGCGCCTCCGCGATGGCGGTCAGCACGGGGTCGTCCAGGTCGGTGCGCTTGAAGGGGCTGTAGCCCTCGATGACGACGCCCCGCTCGGCGTGCGCCGCCACGAGGTCCGCGTCGTAGTCGCCGGGGCTCCACGGGATCTGGTTGACCGCGGGCGCCTCGCCGGTGGCGGCGATGAGCTCCTCGATCTGCGCGATCGAGTAGTTGGAGACGCCGATGGACCGCACCAGGCCCTCGTCGCGCGCGGCGATGAACGCAGCCCAGGTCTCGGGGGTCGCCTGCTTGTTCGGCGGCCAGTGCACCAGCCACAGGTCGAGGTGGTCGGTGCCGAGCTTCGCGAGGGACTCCATGAGCGTCTGGCGCTCGCGCCCGGCGTGGTCCGGCGGCAGCTTGGTCGTGACGAAGACGGCGTCGCGGTCCACGTCGACGGCGGCGAGCGCGCGCCCGACCTCCGCCTCGTTGCCGTAGCCGGTGGCCGTGTCGACGTGCGTGTAGCCGAGCTCGAGCGCGGCGATGACGGCGCGCTCGGCCTCGGAGCCCTCGGACTGCCAGGTGCCGAGCCCGAGCAGCGGCATCTCGCCGCCGGGCAGGGTCACCGTCGGGATGGTGGGGGTGTGCGCTTCGGTCATGCCTCCATCGTCACCCAGGCGGGCTCGTCGGGCCACGGCTGGGAGGGCACCGCCCGCGGTGCGGGTGCGGGTCCGCGCCGCGCCGCGCGCCTGAACTGCGCAGGCGTCTCCCCGGCGAGCCGCCCGAACGTCCGCGTGAACGACGCCTGGTCGTAGAACCCGCACGCCGCGGCGACCTCGGCGAGCGGCAGGTCGGTGCCTCCGAGCAGCGCGGCGGCGTGGTCGAGGCGTGCCCGCAGCACGTACTGCTGCGGCGACAGGGCGAACACGCGCCGCACGCGGCGGTCCAGCGTGGACGGCGCGCACCCCGCGGCGGCGGCGAGCTCGGCGACCGTCGGCGGCGTGGCGAGGCGCTCCCGCACGAACGCGGCGACGCGCGACAGCGCCGTGACGGTGGCCTCGTCGGCGTCGCCGGTGCGCAGGGCCTGCGACACGCTGACGAGCCCGACCACCTCGCCCTCGGCGTCGTGCACCGGCACCTTCGACGTCAGGTACCAGCCGGGCGCGCCGCCGGGCCGGCGGATCAGCTCGAGCTCGCGGTGCAGGGACCGGCCGGTCTCCAGCACCGCGCGGTCCTGGGCGTCGTACCGCTCGGCGAGCTGCGGCAGGAACAGCTCCGCGGCGGTCCGCCCGACCACGGCGCGGCGGGACCTCTCGGAGGTGCGGCGCACGAACGCCTCGTTGACCGCGACGTAGCGGCCGGTGACGTCCTTGGCGCAGAACATCGTGCCGGTCAGGTCGTCGTGCAGCCGCAGGAGCGCCGGGGTGAGGGCAGCCAGCAGCGCGGCGGCCGCGGGGTCGGCGGTCGCCGGGGTGGTCGTGGCAGAGCCCGGCGGAGCTCCCGCGGGCCCGGGTGGACGGCTCGGCATGTCAGGGGGAGCGTAGGTGCTGCGCGTGACGCGCACGTGTCACGCATCCGGGGCCGTGGCGCGCAGGATCGGTGCAAGACGGTCCCCGGGACGATCGGGGACGATGCCGCCATGACCACCACCCAGCCCTCCGCGCCGTCGCAGCACCCCGCGCCCGCGGGCCCGGCCGCGACCGGTCCCGACGACCTGACGCGCGCGGCCGTGGACCTCGCGCACCGCTGGATGGCCGCGACCGCGGCCGACGAGACCCCCGCCGAGCGCCGCGCGACCGGGCGGCTCGCGGCGCTGGTGGCGGACCCCGTGGGCCTGGAGCTCGCGGTGCGGTTCGTCGACCGGGTGGCCCGCCCGCAGGACGTGCGGGTGGCGGCCGCGGAGCTCGCGGCGCTGGGGGACCGCGCGGCCGACGCGTCCGGGTTCCTCGGGCTGGGCGACCGGGCGCTGCTCGGCGTCGGCGCGCGCCTCGCGCCGCTGCTGCCGGCCGCCGTCGTCCCCGCCGCCCGGGTGCGGCTGCGCCAGCTCGTCGGGCACCTCGTCGCCGACGCGGGCCCGGGCCTCGGCGCGCACATCGCCCGCGCGCGCCGCGACGGGTTCCGCCTCAACCTCAACCTGCTCGGGGAGGCCGTGCTGGGGGAGGACGAGGCGACCCGCCGGCTGCGCCGCGTCACCGCGCTCGTGGAGCGGCCCGACGTCGACTACGTCTCCGTGAAGGTCTCGGCGGTGGCGAGCCAGCTCTCGACGTGGGACACCGAGGGCAGCGTCCGGCGCGTCGTCGAGCGCCTGCGCCCGCTGTACCTGACGGCCGCGGCGCACGGCACGTTCCTCAACCTCGACATGGAGGAGTACCGGGACCTCGCGCTCACCGTGCGGGTGTTCGAGGCGCTCGTGTCGGACCCGGCGCTGCGGGACCACGAGGCCGGGATCGTGCTGCAGGCCTACCTGCCGGACGCCTCCGCCGCGCTCGAGGAGGTCACCGCCATCGCCCGCCGCCGCGTCGAGGCCGGGGGCGCGCGCCTCAAGGTGCGCCTCGTCAAGGGCGCGAACCTCGCGATGGAGCAGGTCGAGGCCGAGCTGCACGGCTGGGAGCAGGCCCCGTACGCCGGCAAGCCGGACGTCGACGCGCACTACGTGCGGCTGGTCCGGACGGCGCTCGACGCGGACCGCACCGGCGCGCTGCGGGTCGGTGTCGCGAGCCACAACCTGTTCCACGTCGCGTACGCGCACCTGCTGGCGGGGGAGCGGGGCGTGTCCGAGGCGCTCGACGTCGAGATGCTGCAGGGGATGGCGCCGGCGCAGTCCCGGGCGGTGCAGCGCGACGTCGGCCAGGTGCTGCTCTACACCCCGGTGGTGGCGAAGCAGGACTTCGACGTCGCGATCTCCTACCTGGTGCGGCGGCTCGAGGAGAACGCCGCGCACCAGAACTTCCTGCACGCGCTGTTCGCGGAGGGCGACGACGCCGGCGCCGCGCACGGGATGCCGTCGCAGGAGGCCGCGTTCCTCGCGTCCGTGGCGGGCGCGGCGACGGTCGACGTGACGCCGCGGCGGCTCCCGCGCGCCGCGGACGCCGCCGCCCCCGGCCCGGGGGAGTTCCGCAACGCCGCGGACACCGACCCGGCCGTCGCGGAGTCGCGGACCTGGGCCGGGCGCCTCGTCGCGCACGACGTCGAGCCGCCCGCCGGGGCCGTCGAGGTCGCGACCACGGCGGAGGTCGACGCGGTGGTCGCGCGGGCGGTGTCCGCCGCTCCCGCCTGGTCGGCGCGTCCGCCGGCCGAGCGCGCCGCCGTGCTGCGCCGGGCCGCCGACGCGCTCGAGGCCGCCCGCGGCGACCTGGTCGCCACGATGGTGCACGAGGGCGGCAAGACCGTCGCGGAGGCCGACCCCGAGGTCAGCGAGGCCGTCGACTTCGCGCGGTACTACGCCGACCGGGCCGAGGACCTCGCCGACGGCCGCGTCCCCGGGGCGGTGTTCCGCCCGGACGGCGTCACCGTCGTCACCCCGCCGTGGAACTTCCCGGTGGCCATCCCCGTCGGGTCGACGCTCGCCGCGCTCGCGGCCGGGTCGCCCGTGCTGGTCAAGCCGGCCCCGCAGACGCCGCGCTGCGTGCGGGTCGCGATGGCCGCCGTGCAGACCGCGCTCGACGCCGCCGGGGTCACCGAGCCGGCGCTCCAGGTGGTGCTGTCCCCGGAGGGCGACGTGGGCCGGCACCTCGTCACCCACCCCGACGTCGCCCGCGTGGTGCTGACGGGGTCGCTGGAGACCGCCCGGCTGTTCGCCGGCTGGCGCCCCGACCTCGACGTGCTGGCCGAGACGTCCGGGAAGAACGCCCTGGTCATCACGCCGTCCGCCGACGTGGACCTCGCGGTGGCCGACCTGGTCCGGTCCGCGTTCGGCCACGCCGGCCAGAAGTGCTCGGCGGCGTCGCTGGCGATCCTCGTCGGGTCCGCCGGCACCTCCGACCGGCTGCGCCGGCAGCTCGCGGACGCCGTGACGTCGCTGCACGTCGGGTGGGCCGACGACCTCGGCACCACGATGGGCCCGCTCGTCGAGCCGGCGTCGGGCAAGCTGCTGCGCGCCCTGACGACGCTGGACGAGGGCGAGGGCTGGCTCGTGCAGCCCCGCCGGCTCGACGAGGAGGGCCGGCTGTGGACGCCCGGCGTGAAGCACGGCGTGCGGCCCGGGTCGTGGTTCCACCTGACGGAGTGCTTCGGGCCGGTGCTCGGCGTCATCCGCGTCGACACCCTCGACGAGGCGATCGAGGTGCAGAACGCCGTCGCGCTCGGGCTCACCGGCGGGCTGCACTCGCTCGACGAGGACGAGATCGCGCACTGGCTCGACCGGGTGGAGGTCGGCAACGCGTACGTCAACCGGCACATCACCGGCGCCGTCGTGCAGCGGCAGCCGTTCGGCGGCTGGAAGGCCTCGGTGGTCGGCCCCGGCGCGAAGGCCGGTGGCCCGTCGTACGTGGCGCAGCTGGGCACCTGGTCCGACGCGCCGGACGTCGCCGCGCTGGACGACGACGCGTGGGTGGCCTGGGCGCAGCAGGACGACGCCCGCTGGTGGGCGTCCGAGTTCGGGGCGTCCCACGACCCGTCCGGCCTGGCCGCCGAGGAGAACACGCTGCGCTACCGCCCCGTGCCGCACCTGACCGTCCGCGTCGGGGCGGACGCGCGCGAGCGCGACGTGCGCCGGGTGCTCACCGCCGCGCGCACGGCCGGCGTCGGGGCGACGGTCAGCCGCGCCGCGGACGAGTCCGACGAGGCGTTCGCCGCGCGGGTCGCCGACGGGGCCGTCAGCGGCCGGGTGCGGGTGGTCGGCACGGCGCCGGGGCTGCGCGCGGCGGCGGTGGCCCGCACCGGGGAGGTCACGGTGCTCGACGGCCCGGTGCTCGCCAGCGGGCGCCGGGAGCTCATGACCGTCGTGCGCGAGCAGGCGGTGAGCCGGACGCGGCACCGGTTCGGGCACGTCGACCCGACGCGGTAGTCCGGGCGGGCGCGACGCCGGCGCGGGGACGCGGCCCGGCGCCGCGCCCGTGCCTCAGGCCGAGCCGCGGACGACGAGCTCCGGCGCGAAGATCAGCGGCTCCGTCCGCGCCGCGCGGCCGTGGAGCTGCGCGACGAGCTCCTCGCCCGCGGCGCGCGCCATCGCGATGATCGGCTGCACCACGGTCGTCAGGTTCGGCTTCGTGGTCGACGCCAGCCCCGAGTTGTCGTAGCCCACGATCGCGACGTCCCCCGGGACCTCGCGCCCGAGCTCGGCGAGCACGGGCAGCGCGCCCGCGGCCATGAGGTCGGACGCCACGAAGACGGCGTCGACGTCGGGGTACCGGGCGAGCAGCTCGCGCGCGCCGGCGGCACCGCCCTCGATCGTGAAGTCCCCGCTGACCACGGCGTCGGCCGGGAGCCCCGCGGCGGCGAGCGCCTGCCGCCAGCCCGCGAGGCGGTCGAGGCCGGCGGACATGTCGGCGGGGCCCGTGATGGTCCCGATGCGGCGCCGGCCGAGGGCGATGAGGTGCTCCGTGGCGATCCTGCCGCCGCGGACGTTGTCGGTGTCGACGAACGCCGAGCGCCGCTCGGTCAGCGGCCGGCCGATGAACACGTTGGGCAGCCGCGAGTCCTGCAGCGCCCGGTCGATCGAGTCGTCGCGGTGGTGCGAGACGACGATCGCCCCGTCGACGTGCCCGGCGCGCAGGTAGCGGATGGTGCGCTCGGAGTCGCCGGGCCGGGCGATGAGCAGCAGCAGCTGCAGGTCGGAGTCGGCGAGCGCCGAGGAGACGCCGTTGAGCACGCCCGCGAAGAACGGGTCGGACAGCACGCGCTCGTCGGGCTCCGGGACGACCAGCGCGACGGAGTCGGTGCGGCGGGTCACGAGCGAGCGGGCGGCGCGGTTCGGCGTGTAGCCGAGGTCGGCGACGGCGGCGGCCACGGACTCCATGGCCTCCGGCGAGACCCGCAGGCCGCCGTTGATCGCCCGCGAGGCGGTGGACCGGGAGACGCCGGCGCGTTCGGCGACCTGCTCCAGCGTGGGCGCCGGGTGGGTCGCGACGGGGATGGCTGACTGGTCGACCACGGTGGATCGCCCCCTTGCCTTGACGACGGGGTGGCCGGCGCGCGGGGCACCGGCGGACGGGCGCGCCCCCCAGCGCGGGGACCGGTTCCGGTCCCCGCGCGGAAGCGTAGCGTCAGCCCTTGACGGCTCCGGCCATGATGCCGGCGACGAGCTGGCGGCCCGCCACGAGGAACAGCACCAGCAGCGGGATGATGGACAGCACGACACCCGCCATGATCAGCGGCATGTCCTGGAAGAACCCGGCCTGCAGCAGCTTCAGCGCCACCGGCAGCGTGGGGTTCTGGGTGCCCAGCACGATCGAGGGCCAGAAGAAGTTGGTCCACGACGTGATGAAGGTGAACAGCGCGAGCATCGAGGCGGCGGGCCGGGCGGCCGGCAGCGCGATCGACCAGAACGTGCGGAACATCGACGCCCCGTCGACGCGCGCGGCCTCGATCAGCTCGTAGGGGAGCGCGGAGTCGAGGTACTGGGTCATCCAGAACACGCCGAACGCCGTGACCAGCGCCGGCAGGATGACCGCCAGCAGGTTGCCGGTCAGGCCGAGCTGCCGCATGACGATGTACAGCGGCACGACGCCGAGCTGCGTCGGGACGGCCATGGTGGCGATGACGAACACCAGCAGCGGGCCGCGCCCGCGGAACCGCAGCTTCGCGAACGAGTAGCCGGCCAGCGTCGAGAAGAACACCACGGAGGCGCTGGTCACGAGCGCGACGATCAGCGAGTTGCCGGTCGCCCGCACCAGGTCGATGTCGGCGTCGAAGACGCGCTGCAGGTTCGTGAGGAACTCGCCGCCGGGGATCAGCGACGGCACCGGGTTCTGCGCGACGTCCGCCGAGGTGGAGGACGCCAGCAGGAACGTGAAGTACAGCGGGTAGGCCGAGACCAGGATGAAGACGGACAGGATCGTGTACGTCAGCCACCCGGGCCGGCGGTCGGCGCCGCCGCCGTGGCCTCCGCCGCGCTTGCGGCCGGCGTTGCGGCGGGCCGCGCGGGCCGCGGCCCTGCCGGCGGTCTGCTCGATGACGGGGATGGAGGGGGTGCTCATCGGGGGTTCACCTCGGTCGGGGCGGCGGCGGTGACGGCGGAGTCGGACGTCCGCCTCATCGACCGCTCGAGCGTGCGCGCGTTCCTGCGGCTCTGCTTGCGGGCGGCCTTCGCCGCCCGGCTCATGTCGTCGGCGGACGAGATCTTCCGTGTCAGCCAGTTGTTCACCAGGGCGAACACGATGATCACGAGGAACAGCAGCCAGGCGACCGCGGCTGCCCGTCCGAGCTGCTGCTTGTTCCAGCCCAGCTCGTACAGGTACAGCGTCACGGTCTTCCACTGGCCGTTCGACCCGCCGAGGCCGGTCTGGTCGTACATGCGCGGCTCGTCGAAGATCTGCAGGCCGCCGATGGTCGACGTGAGGATCACGAAGATCATGGTCGGGCGGACCATCGGCAGGGTGATCGAGAAGAACTGCCGCACCCGGGTGGCGCCGTCGATGGTGGCGGCCTCGTACAGGTCGCGCGGGATGGCCTGCATCGCGGCCAGCAGGATGAGCGCGTTGTAGCCGGTCCAGCGGAAGTTCACCATCGACGCGATCGCGATGTGCGCGGGGAACGCGTCCTTGTGCCAGCCGATCGGGTCGATGCCGATGTAGCCGAGCATCGTGTTGATCATGCCGGAGCCGTCGGCGAACATCTTCGAGAACACCAGGCCGACGGCGACCGGGGCGACGACGTACGGCAGCAGGACGCCCATGCGCCAGAACGTCTTGGACCGCAGGTTCGCGTCGAGCATGGCCGCGATGACCAGCGCCACGATGATCTGCGGGACGGTGGACAGCAGGAAGATGCTGATGGTGTTGCGCAGGGCCTTCCAGAAGAACGCCTGCCCGAGCACGAACGTGAAGTTGTCGAGCCCGACGAAGTCGCCCTGGCCGCCGATGAGGCTCCAGTCGTGCAGCGAGACCCACGCGGTGTACAGCAGCGGGAACAGGCCGACGACCGCGAACAGCAGGAAGAACGGCGAGATGTACAGGTAGGGCGAGACCTTCACGTCCCACCGGCCCAGCGTCTGGCGGAAGCCGATCTTGCGGTGCGGGCGGTCGTCGGTGCTCGGAGCCGCGCCCTTCGGGGGCGCCGTCTGCGTGGCCATGGAGTTCCTTCGTGCGGGACGAGGCGGGTCGGGCGGTGCGGGTGCGGCGGACTCTGCCCGCACCGGGCGGACCGGACCGCCGGGGAGCTCAGTCCCCGGCGGTCCGGTCCGGTGGGGGTCAGCCGATGGCGGCGACCGCCTCCTCGAAGCCCTTCCAGGACTCGTCGGGGGTCATCGACTTGTCGACGTCGACGCGGTTGAACGCGTCGGACAGGCCGGTGCGGACCGTGAAGTAGTTCTCACCCTTGAACGGCTGGGTGGAGATGGCCGCGGCACGGTTCGTGTAGATCTTGCCGGTGGGCGCGTCGTTGAAGAACTCGCGGGTCATGCCCTGGAGCTCGTCGGACTGCTGGGCCTCGATCTGGCTCGGGAAGTTGCCGTTGACCGCGAACGCCTTGAGCTGCTGCTCCGGGGCGGTCAGCCAGTCGGCGAGCGCCTTGGCCTCCTCCTGGTGCTGCGACATCGTCGGGACCGTCAGGAACGAACCGCCCCAGTTGCCACCGCCGCCGGGGAAGACGTCGGCGATGTCCCAGCCCTCGACGCCGGACGCGTTGCCCTCGATGTTGCCGAGGAACCACGCCGGGGCGAGCGCCACCGCGAAGCCGTCGTTCTGGAAGGAGTTCGTCCAGTCCTCCTCCCACTGCTTGAGGCCGGCCGACTGGTCCTCGTGCGACAGGATCGTGTCGTACATGTCGCGGATCTCGGGGTTGTCGAGCGCGGTGATCTCACCGGTCTCCGGGTCCTCGAACGGGGCCTTGATCTGGTTGATCATGCCCTGGGCGAGCGCGTCGGCGGAGTCGAAGAACTTCGGGCCCGTGCCGGCGGCCATGAACTTGTCGCCGACCTCGAAGAAGTCGTCCCAGGTCGCGTTCTCGCCGCCGAACAGCTCGGCGACCTCCTCGCGGTCCGTCGGCAGGCCGGCGGCCTCGAACAGGTCGGCGCGGTAGGCGATCGCCTCGGGGCCGATGTCCGTCGGGTAGCCGAGCAGGCGGCCCTCGGAGTCGGTGGCCTGGTCGGTGGTCCACGCGTTCCAGCGGCCCTCGACGGAGTCGGAGTTGAGGTCCGAGAACTGGTCGGAGTACTGCAGGATCTGCGGCATCCAGTCGACCTCGGCCGCGACGACGTCGGCGAGGCCGGAACCCGCGCCGAGCGCGGTCTGGAACTGCTCCTTGGCGTCGTCCGACTTCGCGAACTTGTTGTGCTCGATCGTGATGTTCGGGTGCTCGTCCTGGTACTGCTCGAGCAGGTCCTCGTAACCGAACTGGTTGAAGGTGGAGATCGTCAGCGTGATCTTGCCACCGTCGTCGCCGGCGTTGTCGTCGGACGAACCGCCGCCGCACGCCGTCGCGAGCAGGGCGATGCCCGTCGCTCCGGCCACGGCCATCCAGGTCTTGCGCGTGCTCCTGCGCACTGTGACTCCCTCGTCAGTCGGACGGCGGCCTCGCCGTCGTGGTGGACGCCGTCGTCGACGTCCGGCGTGGAAGCGTTCCCAAACCGCACTGCGGGAGCGCTCTCACGACCTGCCACGCACTCTCGCCGCACCGCTCGGCCGAAGTCAAGCCGCGATGCCGCCGAACGGGCGTGGAAGCGGTCCCACGGGCGCGTTCGCGCAGGTCAGCGCGCTGGAGGGCGTCGACGCGTTACGGAATCGTTACGCCTGTGCGCTGTCCTCGACCCACGCCCGGGCGACAGCCTCCTCGGCCTCCAGCGCGCCGCGCACGGCACCCGCCGCGGCCTGCTCCACGGTCGCCCCGAACAGCGGCACGTGCGCCTTGAGCTCACCCTCGTACGTGATCGTCGAGCCCCCCGGGCCGCCCGTCAGCGCCACGGTGCCCGTCAGCCGCACCGGCGCCCCCGCGATCTCCACCGCCACGGTCCCGCGCCGGGCACCGTCCTCCTGCGGGCCCTCCCACGCCTCGGCCTGGCGGACCTCCAGCGTCGAGCCGACGAACGCCCGGATGTTCGGCGGGATGAGGTCGGTCGGCAGCGCGCGCCGGGTCGTCACCGTGAACGCACCCGCGTCGCCCGGGGTGACGTCGACGTGCAGGTCGTCCGCGCCGCTGGCGCGCACCTTCGCGCGCACGTAGTCCGGGTCGGCCAGCATCGTGCCGGCCGTCCGGGGGTCCGTCGGGACGGAGAGGGTGACCTGGAGGTGCACGGGCGTCGGGTCCTTCCGGGGGCGGCGCGGCGGCGCGGGGGTGCGGGTCCACCGACTTTATCCGCGCCGGAGGCCGGACGCGGCGCGGAGCGCGGGCGGACGTCGACTTAGGCTGGGCCGGTGTCCACCCTGAGCGAGCTCGCGCAGCGCCACGCCCACCTCGACGCCGCGGACCTCGAGTGGCTCCACCTGCTGGTCGGCGACTGGCAGGTCATCTCCGACCTCGCGTTCGCCGACCTCGTGCTGTGGCTGCCGACGGACGACGACGACTTCGTCGCGATCGCCCAGTGCCGGCCCAGCACCGGCGCGACCGTGCACTACGACGACGTCGTCGGCTCCCGCCCGCCGGACGGGCAGCGCCCGCAGCTCGAGCGCTCCCTGACGGAGGTCCGCGCGCAGCGGTCCCGCGAGCCCCGGTGGTTCGGCTCGTACGCCGTGCGCGAGGAGGCCGTACCGGTCGTGCGCGACGGCCGCGCGATCGCCGTGATCGCCCGGCAGACCAACCTCGGCGGCGCGCGCACCCCCAGCCGGCTGGAGCTGAACTACGTCGAGGCCGCCGACGACATCATGGGCATGATCGCGCGCGGCGAGTTCCCGATGCTCGACGCCGCGACCGGTCCGCGCCGGGGCGCACCCCGCGTGGCCGACGGCCTCGTCCGGCTCAACTCCGAGGGCGAGGTGCTGTACGCCAGCCCCAACGCGCTGTCCTGCTTCCACCGGTTCGGCGCCATGGACGACCTCGTGGGTCGCTCGCTCGTCGAGCTGGTCGCCGACCTCGTCGAGCAGGAGTCGACGGTCGACGAGTCCATGCCGCTCGTGCTCATGGGCCGCGCGCCGTGGCGCACCGACATCGAGGCGCACGGCGTCGCGCTGTCCCTGCGCGCCGTCCCGCTGACGGAGGAGGGCGAGCGCATCGGCGCGGTGCTGCTCTGCCGCGACGTGTCCGAGCTGCGCCGGCGGGAGCGCGAGCTCATCACCAAGGACGCGACGATCCGCGAGATCCACCACCGCGTGAAGAACAACCTGCAGACCGTCGCCGCGCTGCTGCGCCTGCAGGCCCGCCGCATGGACGTCCCCGAGGCACGCGCGGCCCTCGAGGAGGCGATGCGCCGCGTGGCGACCATCGCGCTAGTGCACGAGACGCTGTCGCAGACCCTGGACGAGACCGTCGTGTTCGACGAGCTCGTCGGGCGGTCGCTGCGGCTCGCCGCCGACGTGGCGTCCGCCGGCGCGTCCGTCCGCACGGTCGTGCGCGGGACGTTCGGGCCGGTGTCCGCGGAGGACGCCACGGCGCTCGCCCTCGTGCTCACCGAGCTGGTCACGAACGCCGTCGAGCACGGGCTCGCCGGGCGGGAGTCCGGGTCGGTGGAGGTCACGGCCGAGCGGCTCGAGGACGACCTGACCGTCACGGTCGCGGACGACGGCGCCGGCATCCCCGCCGACGCCGGCGCGGGCACCGGGCTGGGGACGCAGATCGTCTCGACGCTGGTGACCAACGAGCTGCGCGGGTCGATCGCGTGGGCGCCGCGCGCGGGCGGCGGCACGGAGGTCGTGCTGCGCGCGCACCTGCGGGCCCCGGGCCGGGAACCCAACACGGTCGCCTGACCCGCCGACCCGCGACCCGCGACCCGCGCTCTCCACGACGCGCGCCCGCGACGCCCGACCCGCGACGCCCGACCCCGATCGGCGAGAGGCCACGAGAAGGGCGTCCGGACGAGGCGCGAGCCCCGGTTGCTGGCCTCTCGCCGAGGTCGGTCGGGTTGCGGGGGTGCGTTCGCGTCGTTCGGGGGCCTGGTCGGCGAGAGGCCACGAGGAGGGCGTCCGGACGAGGCGCGAGCCCCGGTTGCTGGCCTCTCGCCGAGGCCGGTCGGGTTGCGGGGGTGCGTTCGGGGCGGGCGCCCGGCCCGTCCCCGGACGCGACGACGCCCGCCGCCCCGGACGGGGTGGCGGGCGTCGGTCGCGCGGGGCGCGAGATCAGCCGGTGCGGCGCTGGCGCGTCAGCCGGTGCGGCGCTGGCGCGTCAGCCGGTGCGGCGCTGGCGCGTCAGCCTGCGCGGCGCTGGCGCGTCAGCCGGCGCGGCGCTGGCGCGTCAGCCTGCGCGGCGCTGGCGCGTCAGCCTGCGCGGCGCTGGCGCGCGGTGCGGCGCTTGAGGGCGCGGCGCTCGTCCTCGGAGAGGCCGCCCCAGACGCCGGCGTCCTGGCCGGACTCCAGCGCCCACTTCAGGCAGGTGTCCACCACGTCGCAGCGGCGGCACACGGCCTTGGCCTCCTCGATCTGCAGCAGGGCCGGGCCGGTGTTGCCGATCGGGAAGAACAGCTCCGGGTCCTCGGTCAGACATGCTGCGCGGTGGCGCCAATCCATCGAACACTCCTCAGCACAGGGGCGGGCCACGACCAGGGGGCTGGGTGGCACGGAAGGGGCGCAGAGCACACGTCGACGCACGAGCTTTCGCGGGGGGCGGCGTGAGCGTCGGCGCTCGGATTCGAACTGCTGCGCACAAGATTCACATGGCGACGGGCAGCGCACAAGGGGTTACGCGCAGGTTTCTGGCGCGTAACAGATGAGGCGTCGGTCACACCTGTGTGGATCCTGGACGCTTGGGCGGCACGCTACTCCCTCCGTGCCGCTCGACGCCAACCGGGACCGGATGCCGGGACCAACGTCCCTTCCCGGCGGGGCGCGCGGTGCGGACCTGCACCGATGCACGGGCGATTCACCCGGGTGCCGGGCGCCGCCGTGACCAGGACCTTCGTACCGGCGACGGCGGGAGCCCGCCGGGGCGCTGCGGACGCCGGGGCGCTGCGGACGCCGGGGCGCTGCGGACGCCGGGTCGCGCCCGCCGTCGCACGCCGGCCCGGCGCGGCGTCACCCGACCGGCGGTGCGCCCGCGCGACGTCGTCGCCCGCCCGCACGCGCCGACACCCGACCGGCCGCGCGGGGGCGCGCGACGTCGTCGCGCGCCCCCGCGCGGTGTCACGACGACGGCGCCTCGGCGGGCCTGCGGCCGTCGTAGGGTCGCGTCGTGACCACCCCGCGGCCCGCCCCCGTCCCCGAGCGACCGTCCCCGGGCCGCGCCCCGGCCGCCGTCCGTGCCGTGACCGCCCTGGTGCTGCTGCAGGCGCTGGCCCTCGCCGTCGCGACCGTCGCCCTGCTGGTCGCGCTGGTGCGCGGCACGTCGATGCCCGGGCCGGTCGTGTTCATGGCGGTGCTGGCGGCCGGGATCGCCGCGGTGCTCGCGGGGGCGGCCGTCGGGCTTCTGCGGGGGCGGCGCTGGGGCCGCGCCCCGGTGATGACGGTGCAGATCCTGCTGGTCGTCCTGGCGGTCGGCTGGGTCGGCGTGGAGCTCGCCGCCTGGTCGGTCGTCGTGCTCGCCGTCGCGGGTGCGACGGGCGTCCTGCTCGTGCTGCCCCCGGTCGTGGCCTGGACGGCCGGCGACCGCACCTGACACGGCGACCGCCCGCCCCGGCGCGCGTCGCGGGAAGGCCCGCCCGGCACGCGACGGGACAGCCACCCGTCGCTCGACGCGGGAGGGCCCGCCCGGCGACCTGCGCCGGACGGGCCCGCCCGCCTGCCCCGGCCGCTGGTCGCGGCCGGGGGTGGTCACTCCACGCCGAGCGCCGCGACCGGCGGGGTCCGGGCGGCGTTGCGCGCCGGCAGCACCGAGGCGAGCACCCCGGCCACCACGGCGATGCCGAGCACGATCCCGAGGTCGGACCACGGGACGCGCAGCTCGAGGTCCGCGAAGTCCGCGAGCACCGCGGTGGACCCGAGCCAGCCGTACGCGAGGCCGAGCAGCACGCCGACCACGGCGCCGACCCCGGCGATCAGCGCGCCCTCGACGGCCATGGAGGCCCGCAGCTGCCGGCGCGTGAGGCCGAGCGCCCGGAGCGTCGCCGACTCCCGCCGCCGCTCGATCACCGAGAGCGACAGGGTGTTGGTGACGCCGATGAGGGCGATGACGACCGCGACGGCGAGCAGCCCGACGACGACCGCGAGCACCGTGTCGATGGCCCGCTGGTAGAGCGCGCGCTCGACGGCGGCTCCCGAGATGTCGAGCGCGGTGTCCTCGGTGAGGTCCTCGACCTCCTGGACGACGTAGCCGGAGTCGTCGACGTCGGCGACGCGCACCCACGCGGTGCTGGGCGATCCCGACGACCCGAGCCGCTCGAGCGCCGCCGGGGTCACGATCACGGACCAGTCGTCGAAGTCGACGACCCGTGCGGTGAGCGTCACGGGGGTCGACCCCGAGGCGGCCTCGCCGGTGCTGTCGTCCGCGAGGGTCACCGGGACCTCGTCGCCGTCGCTCACGCCGGCCGCCGCCGCGAGGGTCGAGCCCATCACGACCGTGTCGTCCGACAGCGCCGCGGCGACCTCGGGGTTGCGCATGACCGTGGACGCCTGGTCGCCCGCGACGGCGAGGGCGCCCGCGAACGTGCCGGTGCCGTCGCCCACCACGACGTCGTCGCGCCGCACGACCGCGACCGCCTCGACGCCGTCGACGCCGGCGATCCGGTCGGCCGTCCCCGCGGGAAGCGGCTCGTCGACGCTGCGGCCCTCGGAGTCGACCGTCGTCGGTGCGGAGACCTGGAGGTCCACCGGGAACCGGGTGTCGAGCTCGCCGTCGAGGGTGGCGCGCGCCGTGGCGGCGCCGGTGCTCATCATCGCGACGAGCGTCACGCCGATGAGCAGCGCGGTGCTGGTGGCGGCGGTGCGCGCCGGGTTGCGGCCCGTGTTCGCGGCGGCGAGCCGCGCGGGCATCCCCGCGCGCCCGGCCAGCCGGCCGGTGGCCGCGACCACGCGCGGCATCCAGAACACCGCCCCCACGAGCAGCCCGACGAACGACAGCAGGCCGCCGAGGATCGCGACGCCCACGGCCGCGGCCACGTTCACCCGGGACAGGGCCAGGCCGCCCGCGAGCAGCGCCACGCCGCCCACGACCAGCAGCAGGCTCAGCACGAGCCGGACGCGGCCGGCGCGGCTCCCCGCCGCCGGGGCGTCGGCCGGGCGCAGCGCGGCGATCGGGGCGACGCGGGTCGCGACCCGGGCCGGCGTGAGCGCGGCCAGGACCGTCACCAGCACGCCGACGGCGAGGGGCGCGAGCACCGCGGCGGGCGTGACGTGCACGGCCGCCGGCACCGGGAACGGCAGGTCGGCGCCCTGCATGATCCAGAGCGCGACCTGGACGAGGAGCGTGCCGAGCAGCGTGCCCGCCACGGAGGCGACCAGGCCCAGCAGCGCGGCCTCGAGCAGCACCGACCGCCGCACCTGCGACCGGACGGCCCCGACGCAGCGCAGCAGCGCCAGCATGCGGGTGCGCTGCGCGACCAGCACCTGGAACGTGTTCGCGATGACCAGGCCCGCGACGATCATCGCGACCGCCGCGAACGCGAGCACCACGACCACCACGGGGCCGGTCGAGTCCCCGGAGATCGAGCGCTCGGCGGCCTCGTCGCGCGTCAGCACGACGGCGTCCGAGGAGCCCGTGCCGAGCACGTCGGCGACGGACTGCCGCACCGTCTCGGTGTCCGCTGCCGGGTCGAGCGCCAGCAGCAGCTGGTCGACGCCGAGGTCCGCGATCGTCGGGACGCCCGGGCCGGTCGCCGCGCCGGACCAGCGCAGGGCGTCCGTGGTGGTCGACATCGCGACGCCGCCGTACTCCGCCCAGGCGGACGTCGGGTCGGTGGTCAGGCCGACGACCGTGACCTGCTCGGTCTGCTTCCGGACGGTGCCGGTGTCGTCGGCGGACGTGCCGTCGCCCGCGGCCGTGCCGTCCCCGGCGTCGCCCGCGGACCCCGCGTCGTCCGCTGCCGCCGCGTCGTCACCGCCCGCGTCGCCCGACTCCCACACGTACGACCCGACGGTCACCTCGTCGCCCACCGCGACGCCGAGCCGCTCGGCGGCCCGCTCCGGGAGGGTGATCTGGCCGTCGCCCGCGGGCAGCGCGCCCTGCGTGACGTGCTGGGTGTCGAACGCCTCGTCACCCGGCACCGGGACGAGAGCCTGCGTGATGACCTTGTCCCCGGCGGACAGCTCGACGGAGGGCACGACGACGCGGGGGTCGGCGGCCGACACGCCCTGGAGGCCGCGCACCGCGTCGACGTCCGCGTCGGTGACGGTGCCGGACGAGACGGCGATCAGGTCGGCCTTCCCGTACGACGCGGTGATCGAGTCGTACGAGATGCGCTGCATGACGTCACCGGCGAGCAGCGTCGCGGCGACGAACGCGGTGCCGATCGCGACGGCGATCCCGGCGGCCGTGAGCCGGCCGAGCGAGCGGCGCATCTGCGCCAGCGTCAGCCGCCACATCACGCACCCGCCTTCGCCGCGCCGACCTCGGAGACCTCGAGCTGGCGCAGGGCGTCCAGCCCGGTGAGGACGGCCTCGGGGGTGGGGTCGACGATGTCGCCCGCGATGCGCCCGTCGGCCAGCATCACCACGCGGTCGGCGTAGGCGGCGGCCGTCGGGTCGTGCGTGACCATGATGACGGTGCGCCCGAGCTCGCGGACGGAGCGGCGCAGGAAGCTCAGCACCTCGGCACCGGCACGGGAGTCGAGGTTGCCGGTGGGCTCGTCCGCGAAGACGACCTCGGGCTTGGCGATGAGGGCGCGGGCGATCGCGACGCGCTGCTGCTGGCCGCCGGACAGCTCCGACGGGCGGTGCGTGAGGCGCTGGCCGAGGCCGAGCGTGGCGACGAGGGTGTCGAACCAGGCCCGGTCGACGGCCGCGCCGGCGAGCTCGAGCGGCAGCAGGATGTTCTGCTCGGCCGTGAACATCGGCAGCAGGTTGAACGACTGGAACACGAACCCGACGCGGTCGCGGCGCAGGCGCGTGAGGGAGTCGTCGTCGAGGGTTGTCACGTCGGTGGGCCCGAGGAACGCCGATCCGGAGGTCGCGGCGTCGAGGCCGGCGAGCACGTGCATCAGCGTCGACTTGCCGGAGCCGGAGGGCCCCATGATCGCGGTGAACTCGCCGGCGGCGAAGTCCACGTCGACGCCGGCGAGGGCGCGGACGGACGCCTCGCCGCGGCCGTAGACCTTGGTGAGGGCGCGGGCGCGCACGGCGGCCGAGGTGGCGGACGGTGCCGGGGGTGCGGCGGGGGCGGGCTGGATCGGGTCCACGGTGGTGCTCCTGGTGGTCGACTGGCTGATGCCCTCGACGCTACGGAGCCGACCACCCCGCCGTCGTCCACCCCCGGTCCGGACCCGGCGTCATCCCGGGGTCGGACCCCGGCCCGGCGGGCCCCACCGGGGCGGGAGCGGCGGGCGCGGCCCGTCAGGCCCCGGGGACGACCAGCCCGGTCTCGTACGCCAGCACGACGGCCTGCACCCGGTCGCGCGCCCCGAGCTTGGCGAGGATCCGTCCGACGTGGGTCTTCACGGTCGCCTCGGCGACGTAGAGGTCCTGCCCGATCTCGGTGTTCGACCGCCCGCGCGCCATGAGGACGAGCACCTCGCGCTCCCGCTCGGTCAGCGACGCCAGCGCCTCGTCCGCCGCCTCCGACCGCGGGTGCTCGGCGGGCAGCGCGGTGACGAGGTGCTCGAGCAGGCGGCGCGTGGACGACGGCGCGATGACGGCGTCCCCGGCGTGCACGGTGCGGATGGCCGTCAGCATGTCCTCCGGCGGCGCGTCCTTGAGCAGGAACCCGCTCGCGCCGGCGCGGATGGCGGACATCACGTACTCGTCGAGGTCGAACGTCGTGAGCACGATGATGCGCGGCGCGGGGTGGGCGGGCGTGCCGGCGGCGACGATGCGCTCGGTGGCGGCGAGCCCGTCGAGCGTGGGCATGCGGACGTCCATCAGCACGACGTCGACAGGCCCGACGAGGCGGGACTGCGACGTCCCGGGCGTCAGGGCCTGCACGGCCTGGGCGCCGTCGCCGGCCTCCAGCACCACGGACAGGTCGGGCTGCGAGTCGATGACGAGCCGGAACCCCGCCCGCACGAGCTGCTGGTCGTCCACCACGCCGACGCGGATCGTCTCGGTCATGGCGGTCAGCCTAGGCCGCGGCGCCGGCCGGCCCGGACGGCCCGGACGCCGGGGCGCCGGGCAGCGGCAGCTCGGCGCGCACCCGGAACCCGCCGCCCGGTCGCGGTCCGGCGCTGAGCCGGCCACCGACCATCGTCGCCCGCTCCCGCATGCCGAGCAGCCCCTGGCCGGCGCCGTCGGAGTCGGCCGCGGCGCCCCGGCCGTCGTCGGTGACCTCGAGGACGAGCGCGGCGGGCTGCCACTGCACGAGCACGGTGACGGCCGGGTCCGGCCCGGCGTGCTTGAGCACGTTCGTCAGCGCCTCCTGGCAGATCCGGTACACGGTCAGGCCGATGCCCGGCGGCAGCGGCCGGGCCGTGCCCATCCGGACGAGCGAGGCGCGCACCCCCGAGGCGCGCACCTGCTCGACGAGCTGCTCGACGTCCTCGGCGGCGGGCTGCGGGGTGTACGGCGCGCCGCCCGCCGTCGTCGTGCCCGGTGCCGTGCCCGCCGCGCCGCCCGCCGCGTCCGGCTCCCGCAGCACCCCGAGCAGCCGGCGCATGTCCGCCAGCGCCGCCCGCCCGGTCTCCGCGATCGTGGCGAGCGCCCGCGTGGCGGCCTCCGGGTCCCCGGCGGCGGCGTACCGGCCGCCGTCCGCCTGCGCGACCACGACCGACAGCGAGTGCGCGACGATGTCGTGCATCTCGCGGGCGATGCGGGTGCGCTCGGCGGCGGTCGCGATGCGTGCCTGCTGGTCGCGCTCGAGCTCCAGGCGCTCCGCGCGGTCCCGCAGCGCGGCGATCGTCTCCCGCCGGGAGCGCCGCATGAGCCCGAACGCCCACGTCGCCACGGCGCACGCCGAGCAGAACACCCACATGAGCAGCGCGCTGCCCGCGAGCTGCGCGGGGTCGCTCGCCCAGGCGTACTGCAGGGCCATCGTGCAGGCCAGGACCAGGCTCCCCACGATCGCCGAGACGATCGCGGTGCGGTGCGCCCAGCGCGGGCCGTGCACCGTGACCGAGTAGAGGGCGACGAGGACGGCGAGGTCCGCGATGAGGAACGACGGCGTGCCCAGCACGAGGTGCGCCAGTCCGGCGGCGTAGACCGCGACCACGGACGCGACCGGGCTGCGGCGGCGCCACGCGAGCGGCGCCCACAGCAGGCAGGACCACACCAGCCCCGCCGCGAACCCCGTCCCGCCGCTCTCGGACGCGGCCGCGGAGAGCGGGATGACGAACAGGCCGGTCGCCACCGTGAGGGTCAGGTCGATGCCGAGGCGGTGGCGGTGCTCCCACCGCGTGAGGCGCTCCCACCAGGTCATCGCGCCAGCGTAGGGGCGGCCCGGCGGCGTCCGCGTGCCCCCGGGGGCGGACCGAGGTCCCGGTCGGCGTCCCCCCGCGGGCGGACAGAGCAGGCTCGACCGGATCGTGACCCGTGTGCACCACGCCCTCGACCGTTCCGTGACCTAACATGGCGGAATGACCCAGGTGCTGCTGGCCGAGGACGATCCCGCGATTGCCGAGCCTTTGGCGCGGGCCCTCGGGCGTGAGGGCTACGACGTCCGGGTGCAGGGCACCGGGCAGGGTGCGATCGACCGCGCGAGCGAGGCGGACCTCGTCGTGCTGGACCTCGGCCTGCCGGACATGGACGGGCTCGACGTCGCCCGGGCGATCCGGAACCAGGGGCTCACCACCCCGGTGCTCGTGCTGACGGCCCGCGCGGACGAGGTCGACCTCGTGGTGGGGCTGGACGCCGGCGCCGACGACTACGTCACGAAGCCGTTCCGGCTCGCCGAGCTGCTGGCCCGCGTGCGCGCCCTGCTGCGGCGCACCGGCGGCGACGCGCCCGACGAGGACGAGCTGCGCTCGCAGGACGTGCGCGTGGACGTCGCCGCGCACCGGGCGTTCCAGGGCGAGCGCGAGCTGCACCTCACCGCGAAGGAGTTCGACCTGCTGCGCGTGCTGGTCGGCGCGGCGGGCACCGTGGTCGCCCGCGAGACGCTCATGCGGGAGGTGTGGGGGTCCGACCCGACGGGGTCGACCAAGACGCTCGACATGCACGTGTCGTGGCTGCGCCGCAAGCTCGGGGACGACGCGAGCGCCCCGCGGTACATCAGCACGGTGCGGGGGATGGGCTTCCGGTTCGAGTCCGGCGAGGGCACCCGGGGCTGACCCGTGCGCCGCCGTGTCCTGCAGGCCACGATCGCCGCCGTCACGGTGGCGGTGGTGCTGCTCGGGTTCCCGCTCGCGTTCCTCGGCGCGCAGTACGTCCGCGACAACGAGATCGGGTCCCTCGAGACGCGCGCGTCCGACCTCGCGCGGTCGATCGACAACCGCGTCCAGGAGGGCGCGCCGCTGTCCGACGACATGCTGGGGCCGTACGTGGAGCGGGGCGGCGGCATCCCCGTCAGCATCTTCGTCGTCACGGAGGACGGCGCGCGGTACCAGGCCGGCCCGGAGGTCCCCGAGCGCACCATCACCATCACCGAGACGTCGACGTCGGGCGCGCGGATCACGATGTACGCCCCCTGGTGGGACATCTTCCTCATGAGCGCGCAGATCATGGGGCTCGTGGTGGCCGCCGCGGTCGTCGCGTTCGCGGCGGGGATCGCGATGGCGATCTGGCAGGCGAACCGCCTCGCGGCCCCGCTGGTGTACCTCGCGGCGTCCGCCGAGCAGCTCGGGTCCGGCCAGGTGCGCCCGCAGCTCGAGCCGTCGGGGGTCGAGGAGATCGACCTGGTGGCCGCCGAGCTCGCCCGCAGCGCCGACCGGATGGCCGGCCGGCTCGCCGCCGAGCGGCAGTTCGCCTCCGACGCCTCGCACCAGCTCCGCACGCCGCTCACCGCGCTGTCGATGCGCCTGGAGGAGATCGCGCTCGCCTCGGACGACCCCGCCGTGCGGGAGGAGGCCCGCATCTCGCTGGAGCAGGTCGAGCGGCTCGTGACGGTCGTCGACGACCTGCTGACCCGCTCGCGGCGCGCGCAGGGGGGGACCACCGAGGCGGTGCGGCTGGTGGACGTGGTGCACCAGCAGGAGGAGGAGTGGCGGCCCACCTTCGAGGCCGAGGGGCGCCGGCTCGTCGTCGACGTCGACCCGGCCGCGCAGGTGCTGGCGACGCCGGGGGCGCTGGCGCAGGTGCTGGCGACGCTCATCGAGAACTCCCTGAGGCACGGGGGAGGGACGACGACCGTCCGGTCGCGCCCGGGTGCCTCCCGCGCGGTGGTCGTCGAGGTCGGCGACGAGGGCGAGGGCGTGCCCGACGAGCTCGCGCCGCGGATCTTCGAGCGCGAGGTGACCTCCGGCAAGGGCACCGGGCTCGGGCTCGCGCTGGCCCGCGACCTGGCGTCCGCCGACGGCGCGCGCCTGGAGCTCGCGCAGCGTCGGCCCGCGGTGTTCGCGCTCTTCCTCACCGGTCTGCCCGCGATGATGGCGCCGGACGTGGTGCTGCCGCGCGGGTCCGTCATCTCGCCGCGCGTCGACGGGTCGCGGCGGCGTCGCCGGAGCTGAGGTCCCGGGCCGGGTTCTCCCGCGCGGGGCGTCCGCTCGGGAGGGCAGCCGCTCGGGGAGGCCCGCGCGACCGCCGCGGGTGCGCGCGTCCCTGCGCGAGGGGGTGCCGCCGGGGTGCCGGGGGCGCGTAGGTTCGCCGGTGAGGCGTGCGGCCGGGCGCGGTGGGCGTCCCGGCGGGCCGCCCGGACGGGAGCGGTGGCCGGTGGCGTCTGCCGTGCGGGGTCGGGACGAGGACGGGCGCGGCCCGGACGCATCCGCTCCCGACGCGCCCGCCCTCGACGGGCGCGCTCCCGACGCGCCCGCCCCCGGTGCCCGGCGCCGTGCCCCGCGGGCGCGGGCGGCGGCCGCCGTGGTGCTGGTGGTGCTGGGCGCCCTGCTCACGCCCGTGGCCGTGGCGGCGTCCTGGGGGCGCGGACTCGTCGCCGACACCGACCGGTACCTCGCGGCCGTCGGCCCGCTCGCCGAGGACGCGCAGGTCCGGGAGGCGGTGACCGACCGCGTGACGGCCGCCGTGGTCGACGGGCTGCGCCTCGAGCGGCTGGCCGCGGACGCGACGTCCGCGATCGCCGCCCTGGACCTCCCCCCGCGCGCGTCCGAGGCGGTGGAGTCGCTGCGCGGGCCGCTGGTGGACGCGGCCACCGGCTACGTCCGCGGGGTGGTCGGCCGGGTCGTCGACTCCGACGCGTTCGCCACGGTGTGGACGACGGCGAACCGGGAGGTGCACAGGCAGCTCGCGGCGGTGCTGCGCGGCGACCCGGGGGCCCTCGCACGCATCGACGCCGACGGCACGCTGACGGTCGACCTCGGCGGCGTCGTCGACGCGGTCCGCCAGCGCCTGTCCGCCGCGGGGTTCGCGGTGGTCGACCGGCTCCCGGCGGTCGACGCGACGTTCGCCGTGCTGCGCAGCGCGGACCTGGTGCGCGCCCAGGAGGCGTACCGGGCGCTCGACGCCGCGGCGACGTGGTCCCCGTGGGCGGCGGTGGCCCTGCTCGCGGGTGCGGTCGCGCTCGCCCGGGGCCGGGTGCGGGCGCTGGCCGTCGTGGGCCTGGCCGTCGCGGGCGCGGTCGCGCTCCTGCTCGTCGCGCTGGTGGCCGGGCGGTCCTGGTACGCCGGGTCGCTGCCGCCCGCGGTGCAGCGCCCGGACGTCGCCGTCGTCGTCTACGACCAGGTGCTGTCCGGTCTGCGGGCGGCGCTGCTGCGCGTGCTCGCCGCCGCGGTGGTCGTCGCCGCCGCGGGCGCCGTGGGCCTCGCGGCGCGGGGCGGCAGGGCGGGGCGGGCGCTGCGGGCGCTGCGGGGACGGAGCCCGGCGCGACCGGGCGACGGGGGAGACGACCGTCCCGCGGCAGCCGGTCCGGTCGCCGGGGGAGCCGGGGGAGGCGACCGCGCCGCGGGGGCGGAGCCGGTCGCCGGGGCGTGACGCCCCGCCTACGCGGGTTCGGCGTCCCGGCCGGTGCGCGGGTACGGCACCGTGCCGAGCGGCACGGCGTGGTGCTCGTGCTCGCGCGCCTCGTGCCCCACCTCGGCGAGCGCGACCGGGAGGGTCGCCGTGCCCGTGAACACGAAGAGCTTGTAGCCGACGTACCGCCCGATGGTGCCGAGCACGATGCCGGCGACGTTCGCCACGTTGTCGGCGAACGGGCCGGTGAACCCCAGCACGTAGTGCGAGAACGCCAGCGAGCCGACGGTCAGCCCGATGCCGACCACGTTGATGAGCGCGAACAGCACGAACTCCCGGCCGCGCCGGGCGGTGCGCTGGTCGGCGAACGTCCAGTGCCGGCTGCCGACCCAGGACACGAGCGTCGCGAGCAGCACCGCCACGATGCGCGCGGTGAGCGGCTTGCCGTGCAGCAGGTCGACCGGGCCGAAGCGCAGCAGGTTGTACGTGCCCATGTCCACGACGAACGCCACCGTGCCCACCGACCCGAACCGCGCGAGCTCCAGCGCCCGCGCCCGCAGGCCGTCGCGCCGGCTGCCGCCCCCGGGTGCGTGCCGGGGCGCCACGAGGCCCGGCGCGCTGGAGGAGGTCACCGGGACACGGTAGTCCCCGCGGCTGGGGGCTCGCTGTGCGTGGGTGGGCGGAACGACCCGCCCGGCGGGCCGGGCGGTCCCACCCGGCGGTGGTCGCGCGGGGGACCGCCGGCCGCGGGTCGGTTAGGCTCCACGCTCGTGGCAGCACCCGTGGTGGCAGTGGTCGGTGGCGGTCAGCTCGCGCGCATGATGGCGCCGGCGGCGACCGCGTTGGGGCTCCACCTGCGGGTGCTGGTCGAGGACGCCGCGTCGTCGGCGGCCCAGGTGGTCGTGGACGCCCCGGTGGGCGCGGCCGCGGACCCGGTGGCCGTCGAGGCGCTGGTCGCGGGGGCGGACGCCCTGACCTTCGAGCACGAGCACGTGCCCGGCGGGCTGCTCACGGAGCTGGTGGACCGCGGCGTCGCGGTGCGGCCCGGGCCGGACGCGCTGGTGCACGCGCAGGACAAGATCGTCATGCGGACCCGGCTGACGGCCCTCGGCGTGCCGTGCCCGCGCTGGGCGGCCGTGGGCTCCCGCGAGGACCTGGCGGCGTTCCTCGCGGCGGGTGACGGCACGGCCGTCGTGAAGACCGCGCGCGGCGGCTACGACGGCAAGGGCGTGCGGGTGGTGCGCGACGCCGGCGGGGCGGACGACTGGCTGTCCGCCGCGGCCGACGGCACCGGAGCGCCGCTGCTGGCAGAGGAGCGGGTGCCCTTCACGCGCGAGCTGGCCGCCCTCGTCGCCCGCTCGCCGTCCGGCGAGGTCCGCACGTGGCCGGTCGTCGAGTCGGTGCAGGTCGACGGGGTCTGCTCCGAGGTGGTCGCGCCGGCGCCGGGCCTGGACCCGCGCACCGCCGCCCGGGCCGAGGGCATCGCCCGCGCGGTGGCCGAGGGGCTGGACGTCACGGGCGTGCTCGCCGTCGAGCTGTTCGAGGTGCCGGACCCCGACGGCGGCGCCCCGCGGGTGCTGGTGAACGAGCTCGCGATGCGCCCGCACAACTCCGGGCACTGGACGATCGACGGCGCCGTCACGAGCCAGTTCGAGCAGCACCTGCGCGCGGTTCTCGACCTGCCGCTCGGGTCCACGGACGCCCGCGCGGCCTGGACCGTCATGGCGAACGTCCTCGGGAGCAGCCGGGAGGCGCTCACGGACGGGCTGGCCGCGGTCGCCGCGCTCGACCCGGGTGCCAAGGTGCACCTGTACGGCAAGGGCGTGCGCCCCGGCCGCAAGCTCGGCCACGTCACGGTGACCGGCGACGACCTGGACGACGTCCGCCGCCGGGCCGCCGCCGCCGCAGCCGTGCTGCGCGGCGACACCGCCTGACGTCCCGCGAACCCGACCCGCAGCAGCACCCCGGAGGTGGAGATGGACCCGCTCGTCGGCATCGTCATGGGCTCGGACTCGGACTGGCCCGTCATGGAGGCCGCGGCGCAGGCGCTCGCGGAGCTCGAGGTGCCGGTGGAGGTCGACGTCGTGTCGGCCCACCGCCAGCCGGACAAGATGGTCGCGTACGGCCGCGGGGCGGCGGACCGCGGCCTGCGGGTCGTCGTCGCCGGTGCGGGCGGCGCCGCCCACCTGCCGGGCATGCTCGCCGCCGTGACGCCGCTGCCGGTGGTCGGGGTGCCGGTGCCGCTCTCCCGGCTGGACGGGCTGGACTCGCTGCTGTCGATCGTCCAGATGCCCGCGGGCGTGCCGGTCGCGACCGTCTCCATCGGGGGTGCGCGCAACGCCGGCCTGCTCGCGGCGCGCATCATCGGGTCCGGCACGGACGACACCGCCCGCAGGGTCGCCGCCGCCATGCGGGCGTTCCAGGACGACCTGCGGGCGCAGGCCGACGCCAAGGGGGAGCGGCTGCGCACACAGCACGGCGACGGGCGCCGGCCGGCCGTGGGCTTCGGGGGCTGACCGGCACGGGAGCGCGCGGGGCCGCGCGGGGGCCGTCGTCGGGCCCCGTGAAGGTCTCGTCGAGACGTCCGGGACCACGCCCGCTCGACAGGCGGACGTCGCGGGGCCCGCTTAGCGTCGAGCGGGTGACGACCACCGCGCCGGCCCGGAGCCACCTCCCCGCCACCGCCGACCCGTCGCCCGCCGCCCCCGGGCGCGGGCCGCGCCTCGCCGCGCTCGACGGCCTGCGGTTCCTCGCCGCCGTCGGCGTGCTGGCGTACCACTTCACGACCCGGCAGACCGACGCCTGGGGCCGGGACCTCGCCGAGGTGGCGCCCGCGGTGTCGTCGTGGGCGGTCTACGCGTCGCTGGGCCCGGAGCTGTTCTTCGTGATCAGCGGGTTCGTCATCCTCATGACGGCGTGGGGTCGCTCGGTGCCGGACATCGTCGGGTCCCGGGTCGGCCGCCTGTACCCGGCGTACTGGGTCGCGGTCCTGGCGACCGGGGCGCTGCTGCTGCTGATCTGGCCCGGCAAGGAGGTCACCGGCGACCAGGTGCTGGTGAACCTCACGCTGCTGCAGAGCCTGGTCGACGTCAACCACGTCGACGGCGTCTACTGGACGCTCTGGGTGGAGCTGCGGTTCTACCTGCTGATCGCGCTGCTCGCCGCGTTCGGGATCACCCGCCGCCGGGTGCTGTGGTTCGCGGCGCTGTGGCCGGCGGCCGCCCTGCTGGCCCGGGTGGCGGGCCTCACGGACGCGGTCGTGTGGCTGGTCGCGCCGTACGCGCCGCTCTTCGCCGCCGGGATGGTGCTGTACGTGATCCACCGCACGGGCCACGCGCTGGTGCCGTGGCTGCTGGTCGCGGGCAACGCCGCCCTGGCCACCGCGGCGCTGGTCCCGGCGCGCATGGCCTCGCTCGGCGAGAACTCGGTGGTCGCGCCGCGGCCGGCGCTGCTGACGGCGTCGCTGCTCGGCTGCGTCGGGCTGGTCGCGCTGGTGTCGCTGACGCCCGCCGCCCGGTGGCGGTGGGCCGGGCTGACCGCGGCCGGGGCGCTCACGTACCCGCTGTACCTGACGCACGAGTACTGGGGTCTCTGGGTGGTGCACCTGCTGTCCGGGCGGGTCCCGGTGTGGGTCGTGCTCGCGGCGGCGACCGCGCTGTCGCTCGTCCTCGCGTGGCTCGTGCACCGGTTCGTGGAGAAGCCGTTCGGCCCGCGCCTGCGCCGGGCCACCACCGTGGCGTGCGAGCGGCTGCGGGACCGCGCGGTGGCCGCCGCCGCGGCGGTGCGGGCCCGCTACGAGCCCGGCACGCCGCCGACGACGCCCGGCGGCAGGGAGCCGTCGCGGATGCCGGCGAAGAACGCCGGGGTCTGATCCGGGTCGAGCAGCACGGTCGAGCCGATGCCCCCGGGCCGGTAGTCCATGCTCGCGATGGGCGGCGTGCCGGTGATCCCGTCGGGCCCCGACGCCGAGCGGAACGCCAGCGCGAGCCGGCCCAGGTCGACCACGTCGGTGCCCTCGCTCGCGGTGAGCGCGCCGGTCCCGGCGTCGACGAGCGCGACCTGCTTGCCCGGCTGGAGCAGCAGCGCGGGGTCCTCCGCCTTCGACGCCACGGCCGAGATGAGCTGCCGCTGGCGCATCCCGCGGCCGATGTCGCCGGACGGGTCCGCGTAGCGCATCCGGGAGAACGCGAGGGCCTGCACGCCGTCGACGGTCTTGCAGCCGGGCGCGTCCCAGACGAGGCCGGACTTGGGCTCGTTGACCGGGAACGTGATGCCGGTGCTGCCGTCCAGGCACAGCTCCACGCCGCCGACGGCGTCGACGAGCTGCTCGACCCCGCCGAACCCGACCTCGACGTAGTGGTCGACCGTCAGGCCGGTGAGCTGCTCGACGGTCTGCACCAGCAGCGGCGCACCGCCCCAGGAGAACGCCGCGTTGAGCTTGCTCGGGCCGTGACCGGGGATCTCGACGTACGTGTCGCGGGGGAGCGAGATCAGCGCGGCCGGCCCGGACTCCGGCACCTGGAGCAGCAGGATCGTGTCCGTGCGGGCGCCGACGGTCTCGGTGTCCTCGATCACGCCGTCCTCGCGGGAGTCCGAGCCCGACAGCAGGTAGGTGGTGCCCGGCGTGCCGGCCGCGCCGGACAGCGCGTCGACGTGCTGGACCTTGCCGTTGGCCCACAGGACGAGCCCGACCGGCCAGGCGACGAGCAGCAGCAGGACGAGGACCGTGACGAGGGCGATCACGCGGCCGCGGCGCCGGCGGCGGGGTGCCGGCGGGGCGGCGGGTCCGGGCGCACCGGGGCCGGGCGCACCGGGACCGACGGGGCCGACGCGGCCGGCCGACCCCGCGGGACGGGCGCTGCCCGGGCCGGCGGGCGCGCTGCGGCGTGCGGGCCGGTCGCCGGCGCCCAGCGGGACGGCGGACGAGCCCTCGCGGACCGAGGAGCGGGCCGGGCCGGGGCGCCCGGACGCGGCGTCGGGGCGTGCACCCGCGACGGGGGTCCCGTCGGGGTTGCGACCCGACACGCGCACGGGGCGCGGCGCGTCCTCGGCGGGCCGGGCACCGCCCGGGCTGAACGCCGCCGGGCCTGCCGCCGGTGACCCTCCGGGGCCCCGCTCGGCGCGGCCCGCGGCGGGACGGCCGGGCGCGGCGGGACGGCTCGGGCGCTGCCCGGAGGTCCGGGACGGCGCCGCGGGGCGCTCCGGCGGCTGGCCGACGGGCACGGCGCCGTCGGCGGACGGCCGTCGTCCGCCTCCGGCGGGCGAGAAGCTCGGCGGGGTGCCGCGACCGGCGTCGCGGGGGTTGCGGTCCTCGGGGCGTGCCACGGTCAGCCGCAGACGGCGGTGACGTCGTTGGCGGAGAACGCCTCCTTGCCGGCCTCACGGGTCTCGACCGGGTCCGGCGTGGGGGAGGAGGGCGTCTGCGGCTGCTCGGCGCCGGTGTCGGTGCCGGGGTCCGTGCCCGTGTCGGTGCCGGGGTCCGTGCCGGTGCCGGTCCCCGTGTCCGTGCCCGCCCCCGTGCCCGTGTCCTGGGAGGTCCCGGTGAGCATCGGCTGGTCGGCGGCGACGTTCGCCCAGATGGCGTCGGCCTCGGAGGTCCACACCACCCGGTTCTTGTCGCTCGGCGCCGCGGCGAACGGGATCGTCATGAAGGAGATGTTCGCAGCCGAGGTGTTCCGCAGGCTGTAGGCGAGCCCGGCCATGTCGGAGATCGAGCTGAAACCGCTGTCGATCGACAGCGACTCCGTGGCGGAGTCGAGGAACCGGATGAGCTGCGTGATGTCGGTGAGCAGGTTCTTGCCGAGCACCTCGCGCACCACGGACGCGAGCAGCTCCTGCTGCCGGCCGAGCCGGTTGGTGTCCGACCCGTCGCCGACGCCGACGCCGGTGCGCGCCCGGGCGAACGCGAGCGCCTGCGTGCCGTCGAGCGTCTGGTTGCCGGCGTTGAGGTAGAGCCCGGCCTTCGGCGCGGACATCTCGTTCGGGATGCACATCGGCACGCCGCCGATCGAGTCGACCATCTTGGTGAAGCCGGCGAAGTCCACGACGACGAAGTGGTCGATCCGGACCCCCGTGTTGGCCTGGACGGTGTTCACCGTGCAGGCCGCGGCCGAGGCGATGTCGCCGCCGTTGTCGGCGCCGATGGAGAACGCGGAGTTGAACATCGCGTTGTTCTGCGCGTACGTGGTCGAGCCGTCGGACATGGTGCAGGACGGGATGTCGACCAGCGAGTCGCGGGGGATCGAGATGAGCTCCACCCGGCTGCGGTCGGCGGAGATGTGGGCGACGATCGTGGTGTCCGAGCGCATGCCGCCGACGTAGCCGCCGATCGCCTCGTTCTCGCCGTCGCGCTCGTCGGAGCCCATCAGCAGGATGTTGACGTCGCGCCCGGCGTTCGGGTCGTCCGGGTCGGCCGGGCCGGTGGCCGTGGGCCGGGGCATCGCGGAGATGAGGCCGGACGCGTCGATCGTCTCGATGTTGCTGTTGAGCCGCACGTAGAGCGCGGCCGCGCCGGAGGCGCCGAAGCAGAGCGCCGCGACCGTGGCGAGGGCCACGCCGCGCAGCGCCGCGTGGCTGCGCCGGGGGCGGCCGTGCCGGACGGCGCGCGGGCGTGCGGGAGCGGCGTGGCGGGAGGTCACGGGGACGAGCATAGGAGCGCAGGTCCGGCACCCGGCGCACCCTCCGGGCGCACGGCGTGGAGGATTCGTGCAGATGACCGGCCTCCCGGCGCGCCGCGGGTGCGCGACGGCCGCCCGCCCCGCGAGGGGAGGACGGCCGTCCGGGGTGCTGCGGGTGCCGGCGGGCGTCAGCGCCCGAGCTGGGCGTACTTCGCCTCGGTGGCGTCCTTCTGCGGCCGCCACCACGCCTCGTTCGCGCGGTACCAGTCGATCGTCGCGGCGAGGCCGTCGCGGAACGTCGTGTAGCGCGGCTGCCAGCCGAGCTCGGTGCGGAGCTTCGTCGAGTCGATCGCGTAGCGCAGGTCGTGACCCGGGCGGTCGCTGACGAGGTCGTACGCGTCGGGGGACTGGCCCATGAGCTCCAGGATGAGCTCGACGACGGCCTTGTTGTTCTCCTCGCCGTCGGCGCCGATGAGGTAGGTCTCGCCGGTGCGGCCCTTGGTGATGATGTCCCACACGGCGCTGTTGTGGTCCTCGACGTGGATCCAGTCGCGGACGTTCTCGCCCGTGCCGTACAGCTTGGGGCGGATGCCGTCGACGACGTTGGTGATCTGCCGCGGGATGAACTTCTCGACGTGCTGGTACGGCCCGTAGTTGTTCGAGCAGTTCGAGATCGTCGCGCGCACGCCGAACGACCGCGCCCACGCCCGCACCAGCAGGTCGGAGGAGGCCTTCGTGGACGAGTACGGGCTCGACGGGTTGTACGGGGTGTCCGGCGTGAACTTGGCCGGGTCGTCCAGCTCGAGGTCGCCGTAGACCTCGTCGGTCGAGATGTGGTGGTAGCGCACGTCGTAGCGCCGCACGGCCTCGAGCAGCGTGTAGGTGCCGATGACGTTGGTGTGCACGAAGGGCCACGGGTCGTGCAGCGAGTTGTCGTTGTGCGACTCGGCGGCGAAGTGCACGACGACGTCGGTGCTCTTCACGAGGTCGTCGACGATGTCGTGGTCCGTGATGCTGCCCTTGGCGAAGGTCACCTGGTCCCACACGGGCGCCAGGCTCTTCTCGTCGCCCGCGTAGGTGAGCGCGTCGAGCACGGTGACCTCGACCTCCGGGTGCTCGCGCACCACCTGGTGGACGAAGTTGGAGCCGATGAACCCGGCTCCGCCGGTGACGAGCATGCGCACGGGAAGGACCTCCTCGCTGGATGGGACGATCCACAGTAGCGGACCGTCGACCGCGCTCAGCCCGCGGCTGCGAAGCTCACGGGCACGTGCACGGGACCCTGGCTGGTGCCGTCCGCCTCGACCGAGAAGTGCGCCGCGTCGGGCACGTGGTCGAGCGAGGTGCCGTCGGGTCCGACCACGCGCACCTGGATGATGTACTCGCCCTCGCCGAACGGCAGGCGGCCCATCCGGAACGCGTAGTTGCCCTTGCCCTGGAGGTCGGGCAGCGGCGCCTTCATCATCTTGGCGCTCGTGGTCGACAGGACCGTCCCGAGCGGTGAGGTGATGCCGACCGAGAGGTCCCAGTTCCGCAGCAGCGTGTCGGCCGTGACCTCGACCTCGACCACCATGCCCTCGCCCGTGGGCACCGGCGGCAGCGGGGCGACCCCCTCGGGCGTGCGCAGGTTCACGCCGGTCACCCGCACGGCCGGCAGCACGAGGCCCTGGGCGGCCTGCGCGCGCTCGACCTCCTCCTGCCGGGTGGTCTCGAACTCCTGGCGCAGCACCTTCAGCGCCTCGCGGGGCGTGCCGTCGGCCGCGACGTTGCCGTGCTCGAGCACCACGGCGCGGTCGCAGAACTCCGCGACCTGGTCCAGCGAGTGGGTGACCATGATGATCGTGCGGCCGTCGTGCTGGAAGCTGCGGATCCGCTCCAGGCACTTGCGCTGGAACGGCTCGTCCCCGACGGCCAGCACCTCGTCCACGAGCAGGATGTCCGGGTCGACGTGCACCGCGACCGCGAACGCGAGGCGGACGTACATGCCCGAGGAGTAGAACTTCACCTGCGTGTCGATGAACTCCTCGATGCCCGAGAAGTCGACGATCGCGTCGAAGTGCCGGTCCGTCTCGGCCTTCGACAGCCCGAGGATCGACGCGTTGAGGTAGACGTTCTCGCGTCCCGTCAGGTCGGGGTGGAACCCGGCGCCGAGCTCCAGCAGCGCCGCGAGGCGCCCCCGCAGCCGCACGGTGCCCGTGGTCGGCTGGATGATGCCGCCGATGGTCTTCAGCAGGGTGCTCTTGCCGGACCCGTTGGGGCCGATGAGCCCCACGGTGCTGCCGGAGGCGATCTCCAGGTCGACGTCCCGCAGCGCCCAGAAGTCCTCCTTGTGGAGGTTCGAGCGCCCGAAGTTGACGACGCGCTCCTTGAGGGACTTCTCCTTGCGGATGACGAACCGCTTGGAGACGTCCCGGATCTCGATGACCGTCGTCACTTACAGCTCCTGTGCGAAGTTGCTCTGCAGGCGGGCGAAGACCCGCTGGAAGACCCACAGCAGCACGAGACCGACGCCGAGGGCGATGCCGAGGCGCTCGCCGAGGTGGCCGGGCACGGGCTGGTCGCTGCCCCCGACCCAGAACGTCTGCTGGAACCCGATGACGGCCAGCGTCATGGGGTTCGCGAGGTACAGGTCGGTGAGCGCGCCGGACACGTGGTCGCGGACGAGCGCCCAGGAGTACACGATCGGCGACGCCCAGAACAGGATCATCACGACGACCTCGACGAGGTACTGCACGTCGCGCAGGTACACGTTGACCGCGGACAGCAGCAGCACCAGCGCCGTCGACCACACGAGCACGACGGCGAGCGAGAGCGGGAAGTACCACCAGCGCGCGCCCGTCGGGAACGCGCCGGCGACGACCGTCGCCGCGACGAGGATCAGCAGCTGGATCGCGAAGTTGAACAGCGACGAGCCGATGACGCTCAGCGGGAAGACCTCGCGCGGCAGGTACACCTTCTTGATGAGCCCGGTGTTCGCGATGATCGAGCCGGTGCCCACCGAGATCGACTCGCTGAACAGGCCCCAGGCGGTCAGCCCGGTGTAGATGAAGATGGCGAAGTCGGGGATGTCGCGCGCCGCGCCGAGGAACTGCCCGAGCGCCACGTAGTAGATGAGCAGCATCGCCAGCGGGCGGGCCAGGCTCCACACGAAGCCGAGGGCGCTGTCCTTGTAGCGGGCCTTCAGCTCGCGCCGCACCAGCGAGGCCAGGAGCTCCCGGTGGGCGAGGATGTCGCGCACCGAGGAGAGGGTCCCGCGGGCGAACCCCGGGCGGGGCCCCGCGATGCGCAGCGGCTCGGCGGCCAGCGCGGCGGCGCGGGCCTCGGCGGTGTCCGTCAATGTGGCCTCTCGGGGGGTCGTCCGGCCCAGGGGCGGGCTGCGAGCGGGTCCACAGTACTCGCGCTGCCCGGGAGCCCCGGCGCCTCCTGCGGCCCGGGACCCGGCGCGACGCGGCGTGGCGGAGGGTAGGCTGGCCCGTCGGACCGGTGCCGCGACCCGCGTCCCCGAGGAGCCGACTGCTGGAGGACGTGTGAGCCGTACGCCGGCCGAAACTCGACCGGGTGTCGTCTCGGTCGTCCTGGTCAACTACCGCGGGGCCGAGGACACGATCACGTGCCTGCGCGCGTTCGCGGACGTCGAGTGGCCGCAGGACCGGCTGGAGCTCGTGGTCGTCGACAACGACTCGGGCGACGGCAGCGCGGAGCGCATCCGCGAGGCGGTGCCGCACGCGACGGTCGTGGAGTCGGGGTCGAACCTCGGTTTCGCGGGGGGCTGCAACCTGGGCGTCGAGCACGCGACGGGGCAGTGGGTGGCGTTCCTCAACAACGACGCCCGTCCCGGCCCGCGGTGGATCGCGGCGGCCGTGGAGGCGCTCGAGGCGGACCGGACGGTCGGCGCGGTCGCGAGCAAGGTGCTCGACTGGGAGGGCAGGCTCGTCGACTACGTCGACGGCTCCCTGACCTGGTACGGCGCGGGGTACAAGCGCGAGGCCGAGAAGCCGGACTCCCCGGAGTACGACGTCCCGAAGGACGTGCTGTTCGGCACCGGCGCGGCGATGTTCGTCCCCGCCGCGCTGTACCGCGAGGTCGGGGGGTTCGACGAGCGGTTCTTCATGTTCTACGAGGACGTGGACCTGGGCTGGCGCCTGAACCTGCTGGGCTACCGGGTGCGCTACGTGCCGGGCTCCGTCGCCTACCACAAGCACCACGTCACGATGAAGAAGTTCGGCAACTTCCGCGAGGCGTACCTGCTGGAGCGCAACGCGCTGCTGTCGATGTACAAGAACCTCGACGACGAGTCGCTCGCCAAGGCCCTGCCCGCCGCGATGGCGCTGGCCGTGCGGCGGTCGATCGCCCGCGCGGGCGTCGACGCGACGGCCCTGGACCTGCAGCGGTCGCCCGGCGGCGACGACGTCGGCACGATCGAGGTGCCGAAGATGGCGCTGACGGGCGTCTTCGGGATCGACTACCTCGTGGAGCAGCTCCCCGGGCTGGCGGAGAGCCGCCGCGAGCTCCAGGCGGCCCGGCGCCGCAGCGACCGGGAGCTGTTCCCGCTCTTCCGGCACGCCATCGAGCCGGCGTACGCGATCGAGGGCTACAACTCGGCGCACGACGCGCTGGTGGAGGCGTTCGGGATCGCCGAGCACTTCGTGTCCCGCCACCGGGTGCTCGTCGTGACCGGCGAGCCGCTGCTGGAGCGCATGGCCGGGCCCGCGATCCGCGCGTGGGAGATCGCCCGGGCGCTCGCCCCCGAGCACGAGGTGCGGCTGCTGTCGACCGCCGGGGCGAAGGTGACCTCGGACGAGTTCCAGGTGGTGCACGCGCACGGCCGGGCGCTGCGGGAGCAGACGGACTGGGCGGACGTCATCGTGTTCCAGGGCTTCCTGCTCGAGGGCGCCCCGTGGCTCAAGGACAGCGCCAAGATCCTGGTCGCGGACGTGTACGACCCGATCCACCTCGAGCAGCTCGAGCAGGCGCGCGACCTGGGCGAGGAGGGCCGGGCGCACTCGGTCCGCGAGACGACCCGCGTGCTCAACGAGCAGCTGCGGCGCGCCGACTACGTGCTGTGCGCGTCCGACAAGCAGCGGGACTTCTGGCTCGGGCAGCTCGCCGGCCAGGGCCGCGTCAACCCGGTCGTCTACGACGAGGACGAGAGCCTCGACTCGCTCATCGGCGTCGTGCCGTTCGGCATCTCGGACGAGGCGCCCGTGCAGCGCCGGCACGCCATCAAGGGCACCGTGCCCGGGATCGGCCCCGACGACAAGGTCATCATCTGGGGCGGCGGCGTCTACAACTGGTTCGACCCCCTCACCCTGGTGCGGGCGGTCGACCGGCTCAAGGACCGCCGTCCCGACGTCCGGCTGTACTTCCTCGGCCTCAAGCACCCGAACCCCGGGGTCCCCGAGATGCGGATCGCGTGGGAGCTGCGCCGGCTGTCCGACGAGCTCGGGCTGACCGGGCGCCACGTCTTCTTCAACGAGGGCTGGGTCCCGTACGCGGAGCGCGCCGACTACCTGCTCGACGCGGACCTCGGGGTGTCCACCCACTTCCACCACGTCGAGACGGCGTTCAGCTTCCGCACCCGCATCCTCGACTACCTGTGGGCGTCGCTGCCGATCGTCGCGACCGCCGGGGACACGTTCGGCGGCCTGGTCGCCGAGCGCGGGCTCGGCGCGGCGGTCCCGCCGGAGGACGTCGACGCCCTCGAGCAGGCGCTGGAGACCTACCTCTACGACGCGGACGCGGTGGCCGCGGCCCGCTCGGCCGTGCGCACCATGGCGGAGGACTACCGCTGGTCGCGCGTCCTGGGGCCGCTCGTGGAGTTCTGCCGCTTCCCGCGGCGGGCGGCCGACCTGCAGTACGACCTGGACGAGCCCGACAGCGCGGCGCGTCCCTTCGAGCGGCCCCGCGGGGTGCGCTCGGACCTGCGCCTCGTGCGCGACTACTTCGCCGCGGGTGGCGTGCGCGAGGTGTACAACCGGGCTTCCGGGCGCGTGACGCGCGTCCTCGGCATCTCCCAGAAGGCGTGAGCTGACCATGAAGGTGTTCGTGCAGATCCCCTGCCTCAACGAGGAGGAGACGCTGCCGTCGGTGCTGGCGTCCATCCCCGAGTCGATCGAGGGCGTGGACGAGCTGGAGATCCTCGTGATCGACGACGGGTCCACCGACCGGACCGTCGAGGTCGCGCGCGAGCTCGGCGTGAAGCACGTCGTGCGGCACTCGCGGAACATGGGCCTGGCCCGCTCGTTCCGCGACGGCGTCGACTACGCGCTCGCGCACGGCGCCGACATCGTGGTGAACACCGACGGGGACAACCAGTACCCGCAGGACCGCATCCCGGACCTGGTGCGTCCGCTCGTCGAGGGGTCGGCGGACATCGTCATCGCGGACCGGCAGACGGCGACCATCGCCCACTTCTCGCCGTTCAAGAAGCTCATGCAGCGGGTCGGCAGCGCGGTGGTCAACAAGGCCGCCGACACGCGGCTGCCCGACGCCGCGAGCGGGTTCCGCGCGTACTCGCGCGCGGCGCTGTACCGCCTGAACATCGTCACCGAGTTCTCGTACTGCATGGAGACGATCATCCAGGCGGGCCACAAGCGGCTCCGGATCGTGTCGATCCCCGTGACGACGAACGCCAAGACCCGCGAGTCCCGGCTGTTCAAGAACATCTTCCACCACATGGCGAAGTCCGGGTCCGCCATCGTGCGGTCCTACCTGATGTTCAAGCCGCACCTGATCTTCACGACGCTCGCGATCGTGTTCGGCGTCGTCGCCCTCATCCCGATCGTGCGGTTCCTCGTCATCTGGATCGCGCACGGCTTCAACCCCGGCAACATCCAGTCGCTGATCTTCGCCGCCATCATGGCGGTCGCCTCGCTGCTGTCGATCGCGCTCGGCGTGCTGTCCGACCTGCAGCGGACCAACCGCGTCCTGCTGGAGGACCAGCTCGAGCGGATCAAGCAGATCCAGTACGGGGACCGCGACCCGCTGCGCTGACCGCCAGCGCCGCGGGGCGGGTGCGGGCCGCGCCGCGCCACAGGGAGCGGCGCTCGCGCAGCGTGCGCGGGAGGCGGGCGACGGCGTCCCGGAACCCGGTGGCGCGCGCGCGGGTCCGGGCGGCACGCGGCTCGCGGAGCAGCGCGCGGAGCAGCCCGGCTGCCTGCCGCAGCCACGAGCGCAGCACGAGCGGCGCCGGCGCGTGGCGCGTGACCACCGTCAGGGAGTTCCGGGTGTTGTAGTAGCGGAACCGCGGGCTCGTCGCGCCCGAGGACGCCGCGTGCCGGTGCCGGGCCTCCGCCTCGCGGACGTACCGCACGTCCCAGCCGTGCGCGCGCAGCCGCCACGACAGGTCCGTGTCCTCGTAGTAGAGGAACAGCTCCGCGTCGAACCCGCCGACGGCGGCGGCCGCGGTCCAGCGCAGCGCGGCCGCACCGCCGCAGAACCCGAACACGTCCGCGGGCGCGTGCTCCCGGTCGGCCGGCACGAGCCAGTCGCGGTCGGTGCCGGCGCCGTCCGGGCCGACGACGTTGCCGGTCGAGTTGACCAGGACGACCCCGCCGGGCTCGCCGTCGGGGACGGGCTCCCAGGGCGAGCGCCCGTCCGGCGAGCCGGCGGTGACGCCCGCGGTCGGGCGGTACCGTCCCGCGAGCAGGATCCGCGCGGTGGCGGCGGCCACCCGCTCGGCGCCCGGTGCCCGCAGCGCGTCCACCAGCACGGCTGCGGCACCCTCGGCGAGCTCCGCGTCGTTGTTGAGCAGCAGGACGACGTCGCCGTCGAAGTCCTCCGTCCCGAGCGCCACCCCGCCGGCGAACCCGCGGTTCGTGTCGGAGGCGACCACCCGCACGCCGGGGTAGTCCCGGGCGAGCAGCTCCCGCGTGCCGTCCGTCGAGGCGTTGTCGACCACCACGACCTCCAGCTCGGCGCCCGGCACGTCCTGCCGGAGCAGGGAGTCCAGGCACGCGGGCAGCAGGTGCGCCGCCTGCCAGGTCACGACGACGGCGCGCACGTGCAGCGGGACGGTCACGGGCGGCTCCTCGGGCTCTCGGGGGGTGAGCGGGACGGTGGACGGGGCGGTCGGCGGCGGTCGGCGGGGGTACCGGGTGCGGGTCAGCCGGCGACGGACCGGTAGGCGTCGAGCGTGCGGTCGGCCGCCTCGCGCCAGGTGTACGACGCGGCGCGCGCGCGGGCCAGCGCCGCCAGCCGGTCGTGCTCCTCGCCGGCCGCGGCCGTGATCGCGTCGGCCAGCGCGGCGGCGTCGCGGGGGTCCACCAGCAGGCCGGCGCCGTCGGCGAACTCGGCCATGGACGTCCCCGCGGACGTGACGACCGGGACGCCGTGCGCCATCGCCTCGAGCACGGGCATGCCGAAGCCCTCCCACGTCGAGGGGAAGCAGAAGGCGCGCGCCCCGGCGTACGCGACGTGCAGCTCGTCGTCCGCGAGCCGCCCGAGCAGCCGCACCCGGCCCGCGAGCGGCCCGGCGACCAGCCGGCGCACCGCGTCGTCCGCCCCGCCCCAGCCCGCCGGGCCGGCGAGCAGGAGGCGCAGCCCGCTCGCCGCCGGCACGCGCGCGAACGCGTCGAGCAGCGTGGGGAGGTTCTTGCGGGGCTCGGACGTGCCGCACCACAGCACGTACGGCTCGTCCAGGCCGAGCCGCGCGCGGACCTCCGCGACGCGGGCGGGCGCGACGTCGGGCACCCGCACCCCGTGCGGCACGACGCGCAGCCGGTCGGCGGGCAGCCCCTCGCGCAGGCAGTCGTCGGCCGTGGCCTGCGACGGGACGAGGACGACGTCCGCCTCGCGCCGCGTCACGGCGAGCGCCCGGCGGAAGTACGACACACCGCGCGGCGTGAAGTGCTCGGGGCTGCGCAGGAACGCCAGGTCGTGCACCGTGACGACGAGGCCGCGCCCGCGCGCCGGCGGCACGGCCCACGTGGTGGCGTGCACGACGTCCGCCGTCCGGGCCGCGCCGGGCAGCGCCGGCCGCCGCAGCCGGTTCCAGGCCTCGTACAGCGCCGGTCGGGGCAGCGCGGACGCCACCACCGGGATGCCGAGGTCGACGTCGGGTGCCGTCCTGTGGCCGCGGGCGGAGACGCCCACGAGGGGCACGCGGTCCCGGAGCGCCCCGACGAGCTCGCGGATGTAGGTCCCCGACCCGCCCGGGGCGGGCTGCCACAGCTGCTCGACGACCAGCGCGGTGCGGGGCGCCGTCACCGGAGCAGGTCCAGGTCGTGGTCGACCATCGCGGCGACGACCTCGGCGAACGTGCGCGTCGGGCGCCAGCCGAGCTCCGTGCGCGCGCGCGTCGCGTCGCCGACCAGCTGGGCCGCGTCGGCCGGCCGCACGAGCGCCGGGTCGGTGGCGATGTGACGACCCGGGTCCGCCACGCCGGCGCGCGTCAGCGCCGCGACCGCGAAGTCGCGGACCGAGTGGGTCTCGCCGGTCGCGACCACCACGTCGAGCGCGGTGCGGTGACGGGCGGCGCGCACCAGCGCGTCGACGTAGTCGGGCGCCCAGCCCCAGTCGCGCCGCGCCTCCAGGTTGCCGAGCGTGATGACGCCCCCGTCCCGCGCGACCCGGGCGGCGCCCTGGGTGATCTTGCGGGTGACGAAGGACGGGGGGCGGCGCGGCGACTCGTGGTTGAACAGCACCGCGCTCACCGCGTGCAGGCCGCGCGCCCGGTACACGCCCACCAGGTGGTGCGCGAACGCCTTCGCGGCGCCGTACGGGTTGAGCGGCCGGACGGCCGTGCCCTCGTCCTGCGGCACGCGGTCGGGCTCCCCGAAGATCTCGGCGCTGGACGCCTGGACGAAGCGGACGGCGCGGCCGGTGCGCTCCTGCACGGCGGCGGCCTCGTCCAGCAGCGCGGCGACGGCGAGCCCCGTGACCTCCGCGGTGCGCTCCGGCTCGCGCCAGGACTCGGCCACCGACGACACGCCGGCCAGGTGGTACACCTCGTCCGGCGCGACGTCCCGCAGCAGCGCGCGCAGCGCGGGACGGTCGGCCAGGTCGGCGACGTGGGCGTGCGCCGCGGGGTGCCCCGGCAGCGGCGTGCCGTCCGCGGCACCGGGCCGCACCAGCGCGTGGACCGTGGCGCCCTCGGCGAGCAGCCGCTCCACCAGGTAGGAGCCGTCCTGCCCGGTCGCCCCGGTGACCAGCGCGACCGTCATCGCGGCTGCGCGCGCTGCTCGGAGAGGTCGTGGTCCACCATCATCCGCACCAGGTCCGCGAAGCCGACGCGCGGCGCCCAGCCCAGCCGCTCGCGGGCCTTGCTCGCGTCGCCGATGAGCAGGTCGACCTCGGCGGGCCGGACGAACCGCGGGTCCTGGTGGACGTACGGCGCCCAGTCCGCGATGCCGACGTGGGCGAACGCGACGTCCAGCAGCTCGCGGATCGAGTGCGTCTCACCGGTCGCGACCACGTAGTCGTCCGGCTCGTCCTGCTGCAGCATGCGCCACATGGCGTCGACGTAGTCGCCGGCGAAGCCCCAGTCGCGCCTGGCCTCGAGGTTGCCCAGCGTCAGGTCCTCCTGGAGCCCCAGCGAGATGCGGGCGACCGCCTGCGACACCTTGCGGGTCACGAACTCCGGCCCGCGGCGCGGCGACTCGTGGTTGAACAGGATCCCCGACGAGGCGTGCATGCCGTACGACTCGCGGTAGTTGATCGTCATGTAGTGGCCGAACACCTTCGCGACGCCGTACGGCGACCGCGGCCACAGCAGCGTCGACTCGCGCTGCGGGACGTCCTGGACCTTGCCGAACATCTCCGAGGACGACGCCTGGTAGAACCGCACGCGCCGCACGTCCGGGCCGGCGTGCAGGCGCACGGCCTCGAGCATGTTGAGCACGCCCTTGCCGGTGACGTCGGTGGTGAGCTGCGCGTTCTCCCACGAGTACGCCACGAACGAGATCGCGCCGAGGTTGTAGACCTCGTCCGGGCGGGACTCGTCGAGCGCCCGCAAGAGGCTCGACATGTCCATGAGGTCACCGGTCAGCAGCCGCACCTCGGGGACGATCTTGCGGACGACCTCGATCTTCGGGTTGTTCTGACCGCGCACGAGGCCGTAGACCTCGTATCCCTTGGCGAGCAGCAGCTCGCTGAGGTAGAGGCCGTCCTGGCCCGTGATGCCGGTGATGAGTGCGCGCGCCATGATGTCCCGAACCGTGGTGGATGAGTCGGTCCGACCCTACCGGGCCGGGGGGCGCGGTCAGGCCAGCAGGTCCAGCAGGTACTGGCCGTAGCCGGACTTGACGAGCTTCTCCGCGCGCACGCGCAGCTCGTCGTCCGTGAGGAACCCGCGACGCCAGGCCACCTCCTCGGGCGAGCCGATCTTGAGGCCCTGGCGCGACTCGATGGTGCGCACGTAGTCGGAGGCCTCCAGCAGCGAGTCGAACGTGCCGGTGTCGAGCCAGGCCGTCCCGCGGGGGAGCACCTCGACCTGGAGGCGGCCCTGCTCGAGGTACGCGCGGTTGACGTCGGTGATCTCGTACTCGCCGCGCGCCGACGGCTTCAGGTCCCGCGCGATCGCCACGACGTCGTTGTCGTAGAAGTACAGGCCGGGCACCGCGTAGCTGCTCTTCGGCCGGGCGGGCTTCTCCTCCAGGGACAGCGCGCGGAAGTCCTCGTCGAACTCCACGACGCCGTACGCCGTCGGGTCGGCCACCCGGTAGGCGAACACCGCGCCGCCGTCGATGTCCTCGAACCGCTGCAGCCGCGCGCCCAGGCCCGGGCCGTAGAAGATGTTGTCGCCGAGCACGAGCGCGGCACCCTCGTCGCCCACGAAGTCGGCGCCGATGACGAACGCCTGCGCGAGGCCGTTGGGCTCCGGCTGGGTGGCGAACGTGAGGTCGATGCCGAACTGCGAGCCGTCCCCGAGCAGGCGCCGGAACTGCTCGGCGTCGTGTGGCGTGGTGATGACCAGCACGTCCCGGATGCCGGCGAGGATCAGCGTCGACAGCGGGTAGTAGATCATCGGCTTGTCGTACACGGGCACGAGCTGCTTGCTGATGCCCTGCGTGATCGGGTGCAGTCGGGTGCCGGATCCACCGGCCAGGATGATGCCGCGCATCCGGCCATTGTGGCGCATCCGGCTACGGCACGCTGACGTCCTTGCAGCCGATGCGCGGGTTGGTGCCCCCCTGGGAGGCCCCGAACGAGTCGATCGCGTAGGTGCAGACGGTGTGCGTGCCGGACGTCAGCGGATCGAGGGTCGTGCTGTAGCCGTGCAGCGCGCCCATGCCGTACGCGCGGTCCACGTCGGGCCGGCTGACGTCGGCCGTCAGCGCCTTCACGGCGGTGCCGTCCACGTACACGTGCACCCGGATCGGCGCGGTCGTGTTCGGGTCGAGCGCCCAGCCCTTCACGCGCACGGCGCCGGTGTCGAGCACGGTCGCGGAGTCCAGCCGGCCGATCGGCTTGACGTTCGCGACGCCGGTCGCGCAGCCGACGCGCCCGTCCGGCCCGCCCCACGTGTCGACGCCGTCCACGCACACGCGGTGCTCGGTCGCGTCGCCCGCGGTCACGGGGATCGTCACGCGGAACCCGTGGGAGCCGGTCGTGCCGAGCCGGGACGCGACGTCCGGCCGGTCGAGGTCGGCGACCACCGACGTCGCGGCCTTGCCGTCGACGGAGACGCGCACCGTCACCGGGCCGGTCGTGTCGGGGTCGTGCACCCAGCCCTCGACGGTGAACTGACCGGCTCCCGGCGTCACGGCCTCGACGGCCCCCGTCGGCGCCTGGTTGACGACCGTGGCGGTGCGGCACCCGATCTTCGGGTTCGGTCCCACCACGGGGTCGATCGCGTACACGCAGACCTCGTGGGTGCCCGGGGTGGCCGCCACGTCGACGGAGTAGCCGTGCGCCGCGCCCTTCCCGTAGGCCCGGTCGACGTCGGGGCGCAGGCCGTCCGCGGCCACCGACCGCGCCGGCTTGCCGTCCACGTGCACGTGCACGCGGATCGACGCGGACGTGTCGGGGTCGAGCGCCCAGCCGGTGACCCGCAGCCTGCCCTCCACCGAGGTCGCGGTGTCCACCCGCCCGATCGGGCGCGCGTTCTGCACGTCGACGGTCCGGCAGGAGACCTTGGTGTTGGCGCCGCCCGAGCTGTCGATCGCGTACAGGCAGACCTCGTGCCGGCCCGCCGCCGCGGGGAACGAGGTGGTGAACCCGTGCGCGCTGCCCTTGCCGTACGCCCGGCCGACGTCGGGGCGGCTCGCGGTCGCCGCGGCGGAGCGGACGGGCTTGCCGTCGAGGTGCACGTGCACGCGGATCGACGCGGCGGTGTCGGGGTCGAGCGCCCAGCCGCTGACCTGCACGGTCCCCGCGGAGGGCGACGTGACCTGGTCGAGCCGGCCGATCGGGGGCTGGTTGACGACCGTGACGTCGCGGCAGCCGAGCTGGGAGTTGGCGCCGCCGGCGGAGTCGATGGCGTAGACGCACACGCGGTGCTTCCCGCTGGTCGAGTCGACGGTCGTGCTGAAGCCGTGCGCGCTGCCCTTGCCGTACGCCGAGCCCACGTCGGGCCGGTTGCGGTCGGCGGCCACCGACTGGACCGGCTTGCCGTCCACGTGCACGTGCACCCGGATGGAGGCGGTGGTGTCCGGGTCGAGCGCCCAGCCGCTCACCGCGATCCGGCCCGAGGAGGGCGACGTGACCTGCTCGACGACGCCGATCGGCGCGCGCTGCGTGGGCGAGCCGAACCAGTCGGAGAAGTAGTTCCAGAAGTTGCGGTTGCCGTACGACGAGCAGGAGTCGCCCGTGCCGTACCCGGCGCGGAGCGCGGCGGCGTTGGGCTGGTACGGCGTGTAGTTGTACAGCGAGGCCGTCGCCTGGTTCTGGATGAGGACGGGGCTCGTGCCGCAGGCGGCGTTCGGGTGGAACCGGACCTGGTTCACGATCCCGGCGCGGTGCGTGTAGTTGCCCGGTTCCGCCGCGTACCGCTGGAACTGCCGCGCGGCGAGGTAGACCTGGTTCCCGAACCCGAAGTACTTCGCGTCGCACTCCCGGGTGTCCGGGCAGCCGAACCCGAGCGCCTTGCGGTACGTGGTCTCGGGCTTGCCGGCCGTCGCGGTGACGAGACCCTGCTCCTTCTGGAGCGTGACGAGGAGCACCTGGGGGTTGATGCGGCAGGCGACCGCGACCTTCGCGACGATCTGGGCGGCGGTCTCGCTGGAGGAGCCGGAGTACGCGCGGCAGTACGCGTCCGCCGGCCGGCTGGTCGTGGCCTGCCGGTAGTCCTTGAGGCAGGTGTTCCCGGCGGTGGGCACGCACGAGGCGCCCTTCTGGTTCAGGAACGACTGCACCTGCGCGGCGGACATGGTGCCGGAGTCGTAGAACACCGCGTCGCTGATGATCATGCCGGGGTCGAACTGCGTCAGGTCCGCGGCGGCGGCGGAGCCCCGGTCACCGCCGAGCCCGGCCAGGCCGGTGACGAGCACGGCGGCCGCGGCGAGCACGGGCAGCAGCACGCGCAGCAGCACGGTGCGCACGAGGGTGCGGGGCCGGTTCACGGCACCTCCACGGTCAGCGGGTCGGAGGCGCCGGTGAGGGCGGGGGACGAGTAGGTCACGACGGCCTCCCACGTCCCGGACGTGAGGGGCGGTCCGGACAGGCTCATGCCGGGGCACACGGTGGTGGAGGCGTCGGGGACGGCGTCGACCCCGATCGTGGCCGTGCCTCCCGGGCCTGTCAGGGTGAGGGTGCAGCGGCCTCCGGACTCGACGGTCGCGGCGTAGGCGCCGACCTCGACCGCGGCGGTGCCGGGGTTCCAGGCCGCGTAGGTCGCGACGACGTCCACGGCCGCGGGGCCCGCGGGCTGCCCGGGGGTGCCGCCCGTCGGGGCGGGGGCGGGCTCCGTCGGGGCCGCGGGGTCCGGGCTCTCCGGTGCCGGGGCGCTCGGCTCGCCGGACGGCCCGGGCCGGGGCGTCGCGGGCGTGGGGGCCGGTGTGGTCGTGACCGGGCTCGGCGCGGCGGCGGGCTCGGCCCCGGGACGGGTGAGCCACCAGGCGAGCGCGCCGGCCACCAGGACGGCGACGGCGGCGCACGCGACGACGACCGCTCTGCGACGGGGGGAGGTGGGCACCGGGGACCTCGCGGATCGGGGGCGGAGACGCGGTCAGGCTACGCACCACCGGGCGGCCGACCGGCCCGCCGCGCCCGGTCGGCGGGCCGGTTGCCCGAATTGCCCCGGTATGTGTACCCGAACGGCGCCGCCCGCCGTCCCGGGGTCAGGGCACGGTGACGGTCGTGCACCCGAGCCGGGGGTTCGGGCCCGCCGGCTGGTTGATCGCGTAGACGCACACCTGCCGCGAGCCCGGGGCCGCGGGCACCGTCGTGTCGAAGCCGTGCGCCGAGCCGAGGCCGTAGGCGCGGCCCACGTCCGGCCGCGAGCGGTCCGCCAGCACCGAGCGCACCGGGGTGCCGTCCACGTGCACGTGCACGCGGATCGACGCGGTGGTGTCGGGGTCGAGCGCCCAGCCCGCGACCCGCACGCCACCCGCCGCCGGGCGGACCACGTCCAGGCGCCCGAGCGGCTTGTCGTTGCTGACCGTCACCGTGCGGCACGTCAGCCGCTTGTGCGGGCCGCTCGGCACGTTGATGGCGTAGACGCAGACCTCGTGCTTCCCCTGCGCCACCGGCACCTCGGCGCTGAAGCCGTGGTTCGGGCCCAGGCCGTACGCCCGGTCGATGTCGGCACGGTACGTCTCCGCGCGGACGGAGCGCACCGGCTTGCCGTCCACGTGCACGTGGACGGAGATCGGGTCGCGCGTGTCCGCGTCGAGCGCCCAGCCGCGCACCGTCACGGAGTCGGCGCCGGCGGTCAGCGCGTCCACCCGGCCGACCGGCACGTTCCCGACCTCGACCGTGCGGCACGTGAGGCGGGTCGCGGGGCCCGTCGGCTGGTTGATCGCGTAGACGCACACCTCGTGCTTCCCGCCGGTCACCGCGACCGACGCGTTGAACCCGTGCGCGGCCCCGAGGCCGTACGCCCGCTCGACGTCCGGGCGGTCGAGGTCGGCCTTGACCGACCGGACCGCCTTGCCGTCCACGTGCACGTGCACCTGGACGGGCGCCGTGGTGTCCGGGTCGAGCGCCCAGCCGCTGAGCGTCACGCCCTCCGGCGTGGTCGACAGCCGCTCGACCACGCCCACCGGGGCCGCGTTGCGGACGGTCAGCCACGCGCAGCCCAGCACCACGTCGTGCCCCGAGCCGACGTTGACGGACGACACGCACACGAGGTGCCGGCCGTTGCCGGCCGGGACCGTGCCCGAGAACCCGTGCGACGGGCCGACGCCGTACGCGCTCGCCACGTCGGGCCGGCTCCGGTCGGCGGTCAGGCGCTTCACCGCGCCGTCCACGGAGACCGCGACCTGCAGGGACGCGGACGACCCCGGGTCGAACGTCCACCCGGAGAGCTGGATCCCCGACGACGTCGCCCGCAGGCTCTCGAGCCGCGAGACCGGCGAGGCCGCCACCGTGGCGTTCGCGAGCGCCGCGACGCGGTTGCGGATGTCCGGCAGCCGGTCGTACAGCGTCTGCCCCGGGCAGGAGGTCAGCTGCGCGTCCCGGTGCGCGTAGATCGTGGGGAACGAGACGCTCGTCCCGGCGGGGAACTTCGAGGCCCCGCCGCCGGACACCATCGTGACGTTCGTGTTCGCCTGGATGCGGTGCACGGCGAACTTCCACGCGATCAGCCGGCTCAGGCTCTCCAGCAGCGCCGCCGAGGGCGTGGTGGTCTGGAAGTTGCCGATGGCGGCCACGCCGATGGTCCGGCTGTTGAACCCGCCCGTGTGGACGCCGACCACCGTGGACTCGATGCCGCCGGCCCGCCCCTCGAACACCCGCCCGAACTGGTCGACGAGGAAGTTGTAGCCGATGTCGCACCAGCCACGCCCGCCCGCGGCCTCCGGGCGCGTGTGGTAGGCGTAGAAGCCGCGGATGATGCCCGGCACCTCGGCGGCGGAGTAGCCGTTGGCGGACGCGGTGTGGTGGACCGCGGCGGAGACGATCTGCGTGGAGAAGTCCGGGTCGCAGGGCCGCATCGACTCGTCGGCGCCCCAGCCCGCGCGGCTGATGATCGCCGGGGCGGAGACGGCCGCGGTCGCGACGGCGGCCGGACCGGTGGCGGCGAGGGTGCGGACCACGGCGTCGCCGGACGACTCCGCCGTGCCGACCGCGGCACCGCCGGTGGCCGCGGCCCCGGTCGTCGCCAGCTCGCCCGTCCCCGCGGGGTCGGCGCCCGGGTCGACCAGGACGGCCTTGAGCCCCGTCACCGTGCCGGTCTCCGCCTCCGCCCAGATCTGCACGCCGTCGGCCCCGACGGCCACGATCGGGTCGGTACCGTCGCGCGCGTCGGCCGCCGCGTCGTCGGTGCCGGGGTCCGGCGCGACGTCGGAGGACTCGGCGCCCGCCCAGTCGGTCCACGCGCCGTCGACCCGCACGCGGTAGCGGATCTCGACGCCCGACAGCCCGGGCGTGCGGTCCCACGTGACGCCGAGGACGGTGAACGGTGCCGTGTCCATCTCGACGGTGAGGACGTCCGGGTCGGCGACCGGCCCGGTGCCGGCCGCGTCGCCCGGCGCCGTCGGCGCGGGACCGGCCGTGGGGGAGTCGGACGGCTCGGCGGTGGGGGCCGGGGTGGGCGCCGCGGACGGCTCGGAGGTCGGCCGGGGGGTCGGCTCCGCGGTCGGCTCGGTGGTCGGCTCGGTGGTCGGCTCGGTGGTCGGGCCCGCGGTCGGCTCGCCGCCGTCGGCCGGCGCCGGCTCGCCGGGCAGGGCGGTCGTGCCCGCGGCGTCCTGCGCGTCGGGCGCCGCCGAGCGGGCCGCGGCGTCGGGGGCGGCGTCGCCGGCGCCCTCGTCGGTCGGCACGGACTCGGGCGCGGGCAGGTCCGGGCGGGCCGCGGCGCTCACGCCGGACAGGTCGAGCTCGACGACGGACAGCTCGTCCGCCGCGCTGCCGGCCGCCGGGGCGGGGCTGGAGGACGCGGCGGGCGCGAGCGTCGTGAGCAGCCCGGCGGCGAGCGCGCCGGACACCACGACGGACACGGGACGGCGCAGTCGTGCCATGGTCAGGTACCCCCTGTGAGTGCGGCGAGGGCCTCAGCGCACCATCTCGGGGCCGTCCTGTCGCCCCGACGCGCGGGGCGGCGGACGGGCTCCTGCGTGCGCGCAGGTCAGGCGTGCGCGGCCCGGCGGTAGGCCTCGAGGTGGACGCGGGCCGCCTCGGCCCAGGTGAAGCCGGCCGCCCGCTCCACCGCCGCGGCCGCGAGCGCGGACCGCCGCGCGGGGTCGTCCAGCAGGTCCCGCAACGCCGCCGCGATCGCGTCCGCGCCCGTGCCGCAGTACGCGACGGCGTCGCCGCCGACCTCGGGCAGCGACAGCCGCTCGGTGGTCAGCACGGTGGCGCCGCACGCCATGGCCTCCAGCACGGGCAGCCCGAAGCCCTCGCCCAGGCTGGGGTACGCCAGCACGGACGCCCCCGCGAGGAAGCCCGGCAGGTCGTCGAGCGGGAGGTACCCCGGCACGCGCACGGTGAGGTGCCCGGGGACCTCCGCGAGGGCGGCGTCCACCGCGTCGTCCCAGCCGCGCGCCCCGGCGAGCACGAGCGCGGGCGGGTCGGTCAGGCCCTCGCACGCCCGCACCCAGCCGCGGACCAGCGCCGGCACGTTCTTGCGCGGCTCGAGCGTGCCGAGGAACCCCACGTACGGCCGGTCGCCCACGTCCAGCGTCGCCCGGACGCGGGCGCGCTCGGCGGTGTCGACCGGGTGGAACCGGGCGGTGTCGACGCCGTGGTAGGCGACGGTCATGCGGTCGGCGGGTGCGCCGGTCGCGGCGACGACCTCCGCGCGGGTGGCCCGCGACGGCACGACCAGCCCCGCGGCGCGCCGGACGGCGAGGCGCGTCCACGTCCGGAAGAACACGGCCTTCGTGCGCAGGTGCAGCCCGGGGTCGGAGAAGAACGTGGCGTCGTGCAGCGTGACGACGACGGGTGTGCGGGCGGCCAGCGGCATCGTGTAGTGCGGGCTGTGCACCACGTCGGCGCGGACGCGGCGCGCGAGCCGGGGGAGCACGACCTGCTCCCACAGCAGGCGCACGGGGCGGCGGGCCACCGGGGCGGGCGCCGCTACCACCCGGGCGCCCGGCGCGAGCGCCCGGTAGTGCGCCACGTCGCGGGCCTGCACCACGAGCACCAGGTCGGTGCCGGCGCGGTCCAGCTCCGGCACGAGCTCGTCGACGTACCGCCCCACGCCCCCGCGGTCCGCGGGCACCGCCGTGGCGTCGATCAGGACCCGCATGCCGTGCTCTCCTCGTCGTCCGGCCGACCCCGGCCCGCCCCGTGGGCGCCCGGTTCGGGGGTGCGCCCGGCGGCGACCCGCTCCGGCTAAGGTAGTGGCCCGTGACCGGAGACCCGACACCGCGCCTCCTGGTGATCGTCCCGGCCTGGAACGAGCGGGAGGCGCTCCCGGGCGTCCTCGCCGAGCTGGCGGCTGCGCTGCCGCAGGCCGACGTGCTCGTCGTGAACGACGGCTCGACGGACGGCACCGCGGACGTGGCGCGCGCCAGCGGCACCGCGATGGTGCTGGACCTCCCGCTGAACCTCGGCGTCGGCGGCGCGATGCGCGCCGGCTACCGCTTCGCGGCCCGGGAGGGCTACGACGCCGCGGTCCAGGTGGACGCCGACGGCCAGCACGACCCGGCCGACGTGCGGCGGGTGGTCGACGCCCTCGCCGACGGCGCCGACGTCGTGATCGGCGCGCGGTTCGCCGGCGTCGGGTCCTACTCCGTGCGCGGTCCGCGCCGGTGGGCGATGTCCGTCCTGTCCGGCGTGCTCTCGCGCATCGCCGGGACCCGGCTGACCGACACGACGTCCGGGTTCCGGGCGTCGAACCGCCGCGCCATCCTGCTGTTCGCCGACGAGTACCCGGCGGAGTACCTGGGCGACACCGTGGAGTCGCTCGTCATCGCGTGCCGCGCCGGGCTGACCGTGCGGCAGATCGGGGTCGAGATGCGCCCGCGGGCCGGCGGCACGCCGTCGCACAACCCGGCGAAGGCGGCCCTGTTCCTGGGCCGCGCCGTCCTCGCCCTCCTGATCGCGGTGTCGCGGCCGCTCGGCCAGGTCCCGGCGGGGGTGCACCGGTGAGCGGCTACCCCTTCGCCCTCGCGGCGTGCGTCGCGCTGGTCGTGTTCCTGGTCCTGCTGCTGCGCACCCGCCGCCTGCGGGAGAAGTACGCGATCACGTGGATCGTCGTCGGGGTGGGCGTGTGCGTGTTCGGCGCGTTCCCCGGCGCGGTCGCCGCGCTCGCGGACTGGGTGGGCGTGCAGACGCCCAGCAACCTGCTGTTCGCGCTCGCCCTGATCGTCCTGCTGCTCGTGTGCATCCAGCTCAGCGCGGAGATCACCACGCTCGAGGAGGAGACCCGGACGCTCGCGGAGGAGATCGCGCTGGTGCGGTTCGACGTCGAGCGGCTGGCGGCCACCGCGCGCCGCGCGGCACCCGCCGACCCCGCGGGCCCCGTCGACGGCGCCGGCGGCGCGGACGGTCCTGCCGCGTGATCGACCTGATGGTGCCCTACTGGGGCGACCCGGAGTACCTGCGCGAGACCGTGCGCAGCGTGCTCGCGCAGACCGACCCGGGCTGGCGGCTCACCGTCGTCGACGACGCGAACCCCGACCCGTGGGCCGGCGAGTGGCTCGCGTCCCTGGGGGACGAGCGCATCGTCTACCTGCGCAACCCGGAGAACCGCGGCATCGCGGAGGTGTTCCGCCAGTGCGTCGCGCTCGCGGAGGCCGACCTCGTGGCCGTCCCGGGCTCGGACGACGTGCTGCTGCCCGACTTCGTCGCGGTGGTCACGGCCGCGCACCGCCGGTTCCCGGACGCCGACATCATCCAGCCCGGCGTGGTCGTGGTGGACGAGCACGGGCAGCCGTCCCGGCCCCTCGCGGACACCGTGAAGCAGCGGCTCGTCCGCCCCCGCGGCACCGGCACGCGCGTCCTCGCGGGCGAGCCGCTGGCCACGAGCCTGCTGCACGGCGACTGGCTGTACTGGCCGTCGCTGGTGTTCCGCCGCGAGGCCGTGCAGCGCACCCCGTTCCGGCCGGGGCTGCCGATCATCCTCGACCTGGCGCTCGTGCTCGACATGGTGCTCGCCGGGTCGCGGCTCGTGGTCGAGCCGACCGAGGTGTTCGCCTACCGGCGGCACAGCGCGAGCGCGTCGTCGGTGAAGCTGCTCGACGGCTCGCGTTTCGAGGGGGAGCGGGAGTACTTCGACCTGGCCGCGGAGCTGATGGCGCGCCAGGGGTGGCGCCGGGCGGCGCGGGCGGCGCGGCTGCACGTCACGTCGCGGCTGTACGCCGCCACGCTGCTGCCGACGGCCCTGCGCGCCCGGGACCGCGCGGCGGTCCGCACGCTGCTCCGGCACGCGCTGCGGCCGTAGGGCTGCGCCGGCCGGCCGCGCGGCGCGGGGTCGGCGTGCGGTGACGGCGGGGGGTGACGACGCCGGCGAGCCGGGCGCGGCCCGGGCCGGCCGCCGGGTCAGCCTCCGACGGCGGGAGCGGCCTGCGCCGCCCCGTGACCGGCCGGCGGCGCGGGCGCGACGTCGGCCGCCGGCTCCGGCAGCGGGCGCAGGTACGCCCAGGCGCACAGGCCGAGCGCGACGGCGACGGCCCCGTACAGCGCGACGCCGGGCAGGTAGGAGATCGGGGACTGCCAGTCGGGGTGCAGGGTGATGAGGTCCCCGTCGGCCCCCTCGGCGTACCGGCGCGAGCCCCAGTAGAACGCCGCCACCTGGCCCACGACCACGACGGGGAGCGTCGCGCGGGCGAGCCGGCGCACGAGGTCCGCCTCGCCGGCGGGCGCGGCCGAGGCGAGCAGGCCCGCGAGCAGCGGCACGCCGACGGCGATCGGCAACGCGTAGCGGCCCTGCCAGATCAGCCCCGTGTCGGCGGCCGTCGGGACCTGGAGGGCGAGCGGCGCGGCCGCGGTGCCGAGCACGAGCAGGACGAGCGCGACCCGCGTCCGCGCGGCACGCCGGGCGCCGAGCGCGACGAGCAGCACGGCGCCGGTCGCCGCGTACCAGGCGATGACCGTGACGGGCGGCGAGGGCGCGTCGAGCCAGCCGAAGTCGCCGATCATGTTGAGCAGGTACTGCGAGCCGAAGCCGAGCACCCCGAGCACCGCGGCGCGCAGGTCCGCGAGGTGCGGGTAGGCGTCGTGGGTCGTGACGACCGCCGGGTGCGTGAGCAGCCAGCCGGCACCCAGCGCGCAGGCGACGGCGGTCGCGCCGGCGAACCACCAGATGCGCGGGTGCCGCAGCACGGCGCGCCAGCGGCCCGCCGGCGCGGCCACGAGGGCGACCACCACGATCGCCAGCGCCCACACGGGGCCGGACGAGCGGGTCGTCACGAGCAGGCCGCCGCCGACGACGGCCTGCACGAGCGCGGAGGTCGGCACGGGGCGGCGGTCCAGCACGAGGGCGAGGCACGCCGTCCAGAACGTGAAGGCGGCGGCGATCTCGAACCCCGAGGGGTTCACCGTGGCCCCGAGGAACAGGCACATCGGCGTGAGGGCGACCGACGCCCCCCAGATGCCGCCCCGGTTGCCCTCGATGCGCGTCAGGCGGACCAGGCCCCAGGTGACCAGCACGGAGGTGAGCAGCGCGCTGACGAGCCGCATCGCCATGATCCCGGCGTCCGCGGGCAGCAGCAGCGAGGGCCAGCCGACGAGCGCGTAGTACAGCGGCGGGTACTGGCCCGCGAACGTCTCGACGACGACGGTGCCGTCCGCCGGCGGCAGGTCCTGCTGGCAGTCGGCGGACTGGGTGGGCTGGAACGCGAAGCAGTTGGGCAGGTTCACCGACGCGGCGTAGTCGGACGGCAGCTCCACGAGGCCCGCGAGGCCCGGAGCCGCGGCGCCGGACTGCGGCTCGTGCAGCTCCAGCGACACCTGCCCGCGGACCACGCCCGCGGCCCGCACCACGTGGCTCGGCTCGTCCGGGGAGGACATCAGCGGGGTCGCCACGGACCAGCAGGCGGTGAGGGCGAGGAGCAGCAGGCCCACGCCCGTCCACCGCCAGCCGCCGGGGACGCGGTCCACCACCTGCTGGAGCCGGGAGGTCCGGCGACCGGGCGCCGGGGTGCTGGCGGTGCGCGGCGGCATCCGGTCGGGCATGCGGGGACCTTCCACGGACGGAGGCGACGCTGGGGTCGTGGGCGGACCCGAGTATAGGGGCGGCGGGGGCGCGTCAGGCCTGGTCCGGGGCGCCGGTCGCCGTGGCGCACGGCCGTGCCGGTCCTCCCGGAGGGCCCGGGGAGCGCCGCGTACCCGCCGGTAGGGTGTCCGCTGTGCCGAGCCCCGCCGAGCCCCCTGCTGCCCGCTCCCGCCTCGGCACCCTGCTCTCGGGCCGGCTCGGGTTCCTGTCCGTCGCCGCCGGTCTCGGGGTCTACGGCCTCGCCGCGTACGTGTTCCTCGGGGTGGCGGGCCAGGCGCTCGGCCCCGCCGCCTTCGCGCCCCTGTCGGTGCTGTGGACGCTGCTCAACGCCGTCGGCATCGGCCTGTTCCTGCCGTTCGAGCAGGAGCTCGGCCGCACGACCGCGTCCCTGCGGGCGCTCGGCCGCGGCAACGACGGCGTGGTGCGGCTCGTGGGCCGCGTCGCGGCGGTGCTGCTCGGCGCCGTCGCGCTGGTCTGCCTGGTGGCCTGGCCGCTGCTGACGCGGCGCCTGTTCCACGGCGACGCGACGCTGGTGCCGCTGCTGGTCGGGGCCCTGCTCGGGATGGCGGTCGCGTACGTCGCGCGCGGGCTGCTGGCCGGCAACGGCAGGTACGGCAGCTACGGCGCCCAGTTCGTGGTGGACGGCCTGCTCCGGATGGCCGGGGCCGGCGCCCTCGCGCTCGCCGGCGTCCGGGAGGTGTGGGCGTTCGGGCTCGTGCTGGTGGTCGCCCCGCTGCTCGCCGTGCTCGGGACGACCCCGCGGCGCGCGGGCCTCGTCGACGCCGGGGAGCCGCCGGACGCCGGCGCGGTCCGACGTGCGGTCGCGGTGCTCGTGGTCGCGTCGCTCGCGTCCCAGCTGCTGGCGAACGCCGGCCCGCTGGTGGTCCAGCTGCGTGCCACCCCGGAGCAGGAGGTGCTGAGCGGGCAGTTCCTCGCGGCGCTCACGATCGCCCGCGTCCCGGTGTTCATGTTCTCCGCCGTGCAGGCGGTGCTGCTGCCCGGTCTCGCCGCGATGGTCGGGCTGCGGGACGTCGCGGGCTACCGGCGACGGCTCGGGCTGGTGACGGCCGCGACCGCGGCGATCGGCGTCGGCGGCACAGCCGCGGTGTGGGCCTGGGGCGAGGTGCTGGTGCCGCTGCTGTTCGGCGACGGGTTCGGCGTGAGCCGCACGGTCGTGACGCTGCTGGCGCTGTCCGGCGCGCTGTTCATGCTCGCCCAGCTCGCCGCGCAGGCGCTGCTGGCGCTCGCCGGTGAGCGGGCGGTCGTCGTGGGCTGGGTCGCCGGCGCGGTGGCGCTGGTCGTGGCGGCGGTCCTGCCGGGCGAGCTGACCATGGTGGCTGTCGTCGCGCTCGTGGTCGGCTCGGCGGTGTCGCTGCTGGTGCTGACCGGCGCCCTGGTCCTCGCGCTGCGCGCGTGGTCCGCGGACGTGGGGCGGTCCGTCAGCCCCAGGTGACCACCTGGTCCGCCGGGGCGTCCTCGAGCCCGAGCGCGGCGACGTCCTGCGGGGCGACGACCACGGTCGCGCCGCGCGCCAGCGCGATGGCCGCGACGTCGGCGGGGGTGGCGGCCGCGAGCAGCTCGGTGGCGCCCGCCTCGGTGGCCGACGTCCACGTGCCGGTCAGCGCGAGCAGCCACTGCTGGGCGTTGACCGGGTGGATCGCGTCGTCCGCGCGCACGTAGACCACGTCCGGGCGGCCGGTCGCGGCGGCGGTCTCGGCCGCGCGGAGCAGGGCGTCCGCGCGCGCGACCTGGTCGGGCGTGACGTGCAGCTCGCCGGTCGACCGGCCGGTCAGCCCGTGGAGCTGGGTGAGCGCCAGGCAGCCGACGGCCACCGCGGCGACGGACTGCCAGCGCGGCACCCGCGGGCCGCCGCGCCGCGGCGACCGGCCGAGGAGCGCGACCGCCAGCGCGACGACGGCGACGAGCGCGACGCCGAGGAACAGCTTCCAGAAGTAGTAGCTCAGCTCCCCGGTGCTGCGCAGCTGGAGGACGCCGACCGCGCCCGCGGTGGCGAGGCCGGCCGCCGGCACGACCGCCGTCCACGGGGTCCGGCGCGTCCGGCCCGCTCCGGTGAGCAGCGCGGCCGCGACCGCCGCCAGGCACACGGCGAGCATGAGGCCGGCGCCGGGGACCGCGATCCCGCCCGGGATCACCAGCACGTCCGCGGCCGCCAGGCGCCGCAGGGTGAGCAGCGCGACGAGGCCGCCGCCGGCCGTGAGGACGACCACGAGGGCGCTCAGCACGACGTCCCGGCGCGGGGCGCGCCAGGCGGCCCGCCGCGGGGGGAGCGCGACGAGCGCCGCGGCGGGCAGCGCGAGCGCCAGCAGGAGCACCCAGGAGTGCGCGACGCCCACGAGCAGGCCGCCGATCGCCGCCAGCGGGACGGGCGTGAGCGGCCGGGGGACGGTCACCGCGAGGAGCAGGACGGCGCCGGCCATCGCGCAGCCCAGCACGAAGTTGGGGAACCCCGACGTGTACGCGGACGCACCGGGCCCGACGAGGTACACGGCGGAGACGCCGGCGGCGGCCAGCACGGTCGCAGCCGGCCGGCGCGGTGCCGTGGGCAGCGCGCACAACCCGGCCACGAGGACGACGGCGGCCGCCGCGAGCACGAAGCCCTGCGCCCGGGCGTACAGCACCATCTCGTCCGCCGCCGAGCCCGGGGTCGCGGTGCCGAGCAGCTCCATGACGGTGGCGACGACGGCGTGGTGCCCCTCGGGGTAGTCCGCGAACTTCCACGTCCCGCCGCCCGCCGGCGCGGCGAGCGAGGGGATGACGGCGCCCGCCCGCCGCAGCATGAGCACCATGTCGACGTGCGCGGAGTTGTCCCACGCCGGCTGCACGGCGGCGAGCGCCTGCGCGCCGTCACGCACCGCGAGCAGCCCCCGGCAGGCCACGGCGCCGAACGCCGCCGCGGCCGCGACCGCCAGGTCCACCGCGCGCCAGGTGGGCAGCAGCAGGGCGGCCCGCTCCCGCGCGGCGCGCGGCCCGCGCCACAGCACCGAGGCGGTCAGGCCGCCCGCGAGCACCGCGAGCAGCAGCCCGACCCGGCCGAGCTGGCCGAGCGGCAGGTCCCACCACCACAGGGCGGGCAGCAGCCCCGCCGCCCAGCCGGCCGCGAGGAGCAGCCGCCTGGAGCCCAGGCGCGAGCTCGGGACGGCGAGCACCAGCAGGAACGCGACGACGAGCGCCGGGTACCCGCCGAGGACGCCGGTCGTGCGCAGCAGCGCGACGGCGACCGCCACGAGCGCGCCGGCACCCAGGGCCGGCAGGGGCCGGGGCCGCGGCACGGCGGGGCGCAGCCGGGCACCGGCGGCGGGTGCGGGGGGGTGGTCGAGCGTCGGCGCGGTGTCGGCCACGGGTCGGTTCTCCTGCGGTGGCTGCCCGGCGGCACACCACCGGGGCCCGACCAGGGCGGACGGCCGGGCGGCCCGAGGCTACCGGACCCCCGGCGCCCCGGACCGGGACCTCACACGAGTGGCTCAGCCCCGCAGGGAGTCGAGGTAGGCCTGCACCTCGTCGTAGCGCGGCAGCAGACCCTGCTCGCGCGCCTCGGCGAGCGTCGGCGCCGCCGTGTCCTTGGCGGACAGCTGCGGGGCGACGGGGTTGCCGTGCCGGTCGGTGGTCGGCCACTCGATGCCGATCTCCGGGTCGAGCGGGTGGATGCCGTGCTCCCGGCCCGGGGAGTACCCGGTGGAGCACAGGTACATGACGGTCGAGTCGTCGTCCAGCGAGAAGAACGCGTGCCCGAGGCCCTCGCCCAGGTAGATCGCCCGGCGGTCGACGTCGTCCAGCAGCACCGTGTCCCACGTGCCGAAGGTCGGCGACCCGACCCGGATGTCGACGACGACGTCGAGCACGGCGCCCCGCGGGCACGTCACGTACTTGGCCTGCCCCGGGGGGACGTCCGCGAAGTGCACGCCGCGCAGCACGCCCGCGGCCGACACCGACAGGTTGGCCTGCTGCAGGTCGAACCGGTGCCCGACCGCCTCGGCGAACGGGCCGCCCTGGAACGCCTCCAGGAACACGCCGCGGGGGTCGCCGTGCTGGACGGGTGTGATCTCCCAGGCACCCGGGACGGCGAGCTCGCGGTAGGTCATGGTGGTCCTCTCTGCTGTCGGTGGCCTCTGGCAGCGTAGCCGCGCCGGTAGGCTTCGGGGCATTCGTGCCGGGCGAGGGGAGTCGAAGTGCGCTGGTTGGTGACGGGGTCGAACGGGATGCTCGGCCAGGACCTGGTCGGGCTGCTGACCGAGCGGGGGCACGAGGTCACCGGCGTCGACCGCGCGGACCTCGACATCACCGACCCCGCCGCGGTCGCCGGGGCGGTGCGGGGGTTCGACGTCGTCGCGAACGTCGCGGCCTGGACGGCGGTCGACCCGGCCGAGGAGCACGAGGACGACGCGTTCACGGTCAACGCCGTCGGCCCGCAGCTGCTGGCCCGCGCCGCCCGCGGGACCGGCGCGCGCAGCGTGCAGATCTCGACCGACTACGTCTTCGCCGGCGATGCCACCGAGCCGTACGCGGAGACCGCCCCGATGGCGCCGCGGTCGGCGTACGGCCGGACGAAGGCCGCCGGCGAGTGGGCCGTCCGCGCGGAGAACCCGGACCACCTCGTGGTCCGGACCGCGTGGCTGTACGGGGCGCACGGCGCCTGCTTCCCCCGCACCATCGCCCGCGTCGCCGCGGAGCGCGGCGGGCTCGAGGTCGTGGCCGACCAGGTCGGCCAGCCGACGTGGACCGTCGACCTGGCGGACCTCGTGGCGCGGCTGGTCGAGGCCGGCGCGCCCGCCGGGACGTACCACGGCACGTCCTCCGGCCGGACGTCGTGGCACGGCTTCGCGCAGGCGGTGGTCGGGGCCGCCGGGCTCGACCCGGCCATCGTCCGGCCGACGACGGCGGAGGCCTACGCCCGCCCGGCCCCGCGCCCGGCCTACTCCGTGCTCGGGCACGACGCCCTGACCGCCGCGGGGGTCGAGCCGATCGGCAGCTGGGAGCAGCGGTGGGCGGTGGCGGCGCCGGCGGTGCTCGCGGGCTGACCGGACCCCGCCGGACGCGACGGGACGGCCGCGGTCCCCACGGGGGGGGACCGCGGCCGTCCCGTCAGCGGCTCAGGAGGCCTTGCGCAGGTAGAACGCGACGCCCTCGTACCGGTACCCCGGCAGCTTCTTCACGGCGGCCAGCTCGGACGGGCTCGCGGTGTAGAAGTGCGTCCCGGAGGCGGGCCGGAGGAACCGGTGCATCGCCGTGAGACCGGCGGCCGGCCGCGTGTGCACCTTGCCGACGGAGCCGTCGAGCCGGTACTGCGGCAACGTCCGGACCGTCTGGTACTCGCGCGTGGTCGACGTGTAGAAGTGCGTGCCGGTACCGGGCTGGTAGAACCGGTGGAGCGCGCGGGCGCCGGCGGTCGCGGAGCCCGACGTGAGCAGGTAGGCCACCGGGCCCTCGTACCGGAAGCCGGCGTCGCCGATCACGGTGTTCCGCTCGCCCTTCGACGTCGAGTAGAAGTGCGTGCCGGACGACGGGCGGTAGAACCGGTACAGCGTGGTCTCGCCGGAGCGCGGGGCGCTGTGCGAGTACTCGGCGACGATCTGGTAGATCGTGTAGTACCTCGTGCTGCCGTACCCGGGGCTCTCCACGACCGCGAGGCCGACGTCCGTGAGGTTCGCGTCCACCGCGTCCCGGACCAGGTAGCTGGAGCGGGCGGCGCGGATGGCGGCGTCCGCCGACGTCGCCGGGATGCGGTAGATCGCCTGGTAGCCGTCGAGCGGCGTGCCCGGCACCTTCGACGCGATGTCCGGGTCGAGCGACCACGTGCCCTGCGACGCCTGCCGCGTGGCCCAGGCCTCGGCCAGGGTGCCGAGCGCCCCGTGCCGCACGACCGGCTCGACCCGCGCCCCGAGGCGCGTCTGGTTCAGCGACCGGAAGTAGTCCCAGCCCGCCGCGCCCAGCAGCGTCGCCGGGCGGGACGCGGCGGCCACGGCCACGGGCGTCGCCGCGCCGTCGGCGGACTCCTCCGGGGCGGCAGCCGTGTGCTCGACGGTTGCCGTCGGCTCGACGGCAGCCGTCGACCCGGCAGCGGGCGCCTCGGGGGTCTCGAGGTCGTCCTCCGGCGCGACCGTCGCGCCGTCGACGTCGTCCGGCACCTCGTCCGGCACCGGCCCGGCGTCGTCGCCGGCCGGGGACGAGCCGGTGGTCGGCAGCGGGGCCCCGCCGGCGTCCGCGGGGTCCGCCGGGTCCGTGCCGTCCGTGCTCTCCGTGCCGTCCGTGCCGTCGGTGGCCGGCGGGTCCGCCTCCGGTGCCGCGGGCTCGGTGACCGGGTCGCCGAACCGGGCGTACGCCCGCTGGATCTCGTCGGCTGCCGGGGCCTCGTCGGCGGCGGCGAGCGGTACGCCCACCCCGGCGGTCGCGAGTGCCAGGGCGACGGCGGTCAGCCGCCGCCACGTCCGGTTGCGCATCATCGGTTGCCTCATCCTCTCGTGACGCCGCCCCCGGCCGACGTGCGGGCGGGGGCGGTGTTCTCGCGGGTGCGATCGGCGCCACGCTAGGGCGGCCCGGTGGCGAACCGGGTGGGCCCAGGGGGTGCCGGGCGCCGAGTTGAGTGCTCCGTGCGAGAAGTTGAGTGGTGAAGCGCGCCGGTCAGGTGGCGACGGTGACCGCGGATCGCGCCGACCCGCGGTCACCGTGGCGTTCAGGACGCCTTGCGGAGGTAGAACGCGATGCCCTCGTAGGTGTAGCCCGGGAGCTGCTTCACCGAGTCGCGCTCGGAGGCGCTGGCCGTGTAGAAGTGCGTGCCCGACGCCGGCCGGTAGAACCGGTACATCGCGGTGCGGCCCGTCCCGGCGGTCGTGTAGACCTTGCCCGTCACGCCGTCGAGGCGGTACTGCGGGAGCGTCTTGACGGTCCGGTACTCGCGCGTGGTGGACGTGTAGAAGTGCGTCCCGGTGCCCGGCTGGTAGAACCGGTTGAGGTCGCGCGAGCCGGACGCGGTCGACGTCGGCTTGAGCACGTACGCCACGGGCCCCTCGTACCGGAACCCGGTGTCGCGGATCACGGAGTTCCGCTCGCGCTTGGACGTCGAGTAGAAGTGGGTGCCCGACGACGGGCGGTAGAACCGGTACAGGGTGGACTCGCCGGCCTGCGGCGAGCTGTGGGAGTACCGGGCGCTGACCTGGTAGATCGTGTACCAGTTCACGCCGTCCGGGCCGGGGACCTCGGCCACGGCGACGCCGACGTCCGTGGTGGTCGGGTACGTCGTGTCGGCGGGGAGGTAGTCCCGGGCGACCACGCGGATCGCCTCGGCGGCGGACGTGGCCGGGCCCGCGTAGATGGCCTGGTAGCCGTCCGACCAGCCGGCCGGCAGCTTGCTCTCGAGCGAGGGGTCGGTGGAGAGCCCGCCGGAGGCCGCCTGCTTGGTGGCCCACGCCGCGGCGATCGCGTTCAGCCGCGGGTTCCGGCTGGCGGGCTCCACCCCCGCGTCGATGCGCGCGACGTTCACGGCCTGGAAGTACGCCCAGTCCGCGTCCGCGAGCACGGTCGCCGCCGCGAGCGCCTGGGCGCCGTCGTCCTCGACGGTGCCGCCGGGCACGCCCGGCTCGACCTGGCTGAACGCCCGGCCCAGGCCGGGGTCGGCGTCGTCGGCGACGGCCGCGGGTGCGGCGGCGAAGGCCGTCGCCGCCGCCACGGCGACGGCCAGGAGCCCGCGCCGGGCGCGGTGGTGGAGCTGCATGGGACCCCCTCGGGTGCAGGGGCGGCGCGCAGCCGCTGCGTGTCCGGGCACCGGCCGCTGCCGCACCCGGTCGACATCGGTGCCGTCACGCTAGAGGCACAGCCGGCTCCCAGGTGGGCGCTTCGTCCCGCCGCCGTGCGGACGACGCCGGACTTCACCCGTTCGCCGCGGCCGGGCGTCCTCGCAGGTCAGCGGACGATGCCGGGCACCGCCGACTTCGCGTACCCGAACCCGCGGTCCGCCACGACGAACGGCACCAGCCGCTCCAGGGCGTGCAGCACCGTGCCGTCGATCGGCAGCGGCTCGGCCGGGTACTCCGACCAGTCGAAGCCGGCCTCCAGCAGCGGCCGCAGCGCCTCGGTCCGCGCCCAGAACATCGTCCCGAGCGGGAAGTCGAAGTGGGTCGTGAGCGGGGTCGCGAGGCCGAGGCGCGCCGCCAGCCGCTCGCCCTGCGGCCGGTTCAGGTCCCAGTCGTTGAGGTGCGGGTCCTCCGGCGAGACCAGGCCGAGCGCGGGCCGGTCGGCGAACGCGGCGCAGATCACGTCCAGCATCGGCTCGCGTCCCCCGACGAGGTTCTCGTAGAGGAAGGTCCGCCACCGGTCGCCGACCTCCGGGTCGACGTGCGGGCTCTTCTTGCCGTGCACGTGCAGCACGAGGTCGTGGTCGAGCGCCCGACGGCCGATGCCCGTCAGCAGCGGGGCGAGGTCGCGCCCGCGGTTGGGCACCACCTCCACCTCCCAGCTCGGGAGACCGGACTGCGCGACCCGCTGCTCGAGCAGGTCGGCGCCGGCGCGGGTGCCGGTGGTCAGGTGCAGGTGGACCGGGTGCGTGTTGAGCGCGAGCCGGGTCAGCAGGTCGTCGACCAGCTCGGGGTAGTGGAAGTGCCCGTGGACCAGCACGCGGGCGCCGGTGTCGCCGCGCACCTCGGCGGCGTCGGGGCCCAGCACCTCGCGCAGCCAGGGTCCCGCGGGCCTGCCGCGACGCAGGAAGTCCGCGAGCGGGTCGCCGTCGCGGGCCTCGTCGTACCCGGGCGCCTGCTCCGCGTACGCCAGCGGGTGGAAGCCCGGCACGGGGCGGCGCACCAGCAGCCCGGTCCGCGGGCGCGCCCGCGGGGTCGTCAGCGCGGAGCGGTGCACGTACTCGGCGAGCAGCGTGCCCGGGTCGGCCCCCTCGCGGGACGGGTCGGTGTACAGCGCGGGGTCGAACGCACCGGCACCGCGGATGGTCTCGACGTCGCGGGCCTCCTGGTCACGCCGGGCGCGCGCTGCGGCGCCGAGCGCCTCGAGGCGCTCCGCGTACAGGCTCATGTCGAAGGCCAGCCGACCGGCCGACCGCAGCACCTGGCCGAGCTCCTGGCGCCGGGCGGGGTCGTCCGCCAGGTCCAGGACGAGCGCACCCGCGGCCGTGGCGTCCAGGTGCGGCACCACGAGGCCCGACAGCCGGGGGTCGGCCGCGAGCCACTCGGCGAACCCGCTCGCGCCGTCGAACGCCACGACGGGCACCCCGGCGAGGGCCGCGTCGATGGTCACGTTCGGCAGCGGGTCGAGGCGGGAGGAGAGGAGGAACACGTCGGCGCGCTCGAAGAGCGGTCCGAGGTCGGCCACGGGGGCCAGGAACGTGACGCGGTCCCCGACGCCGCTGCGCAGCAGCTGCTCGTGCAGCTCCTCGACGTACCACTGGAGCGGGCCGATCCGGTGGCCCACCCAGGCGAACCGCACGGGGGCGTCCGGGCGGGTGCGCCGCACGTGGTCGGCGGCCTGGAGGAAGAACTCGACGCCCTTGCGCGGGGAGACGGTCCCGGCACCGAGCACCAGCACGGCGTCCGGCTCCAGCCCGGCGAGGTACTCGGCGGCGTCCCGCTCCGGCAGGTCGGCGTCGACGCCGTCGGTCCCGATGGGCGTGGGCCGGGCACCGGGTGCGTCCGCGGCGCCCGGGGGGAGCTCGGACTGCCCCTGCGGGACGACGTGCGGCTCGCGCGCCAGCAGGTCGGCGTACTCGCGGCGCATGGACTCGGCGACGATCGGCGCGGAGAACACCACCTCCGAGGCGGTCGCGAACATGCCCGCGAGGACGCCGGCGGGCCGCATCGACGAGCCGAACTCGTGGACCAGCGCCACCACCGGCACGCCCGCCCGGTCGAGGGCGGGGACGAGGGCGTGCGTCGCGGCGGAGTTGGCGAGCGCCCAGGACGGCCGGAACCGCGAGACGAGGTCGGCCGCCAGTGCCTCGGCGTCGTGCGGCACCCACGTGTCCGGGTCGACGTCGAGCCGGACCGTGGCCGCCGCGACCTGCCGCAGGTCGTCGGCGAGCTCGCCGCCGCGCAGCAGCACGACGACGACGTCCCGGCGGGCCCCGAGCTCGCGGGCGAGGTTCCAGCCCAGGACGGGCGCACCGGTCCGGCTCGCCTCGTGCAGGACCAGCAGGACGGTCTCGCGCGCCGGGTCCAGGTGGCGCACGTGGACGTCCGCGGTGCTCATGAGCGACCGGCCCAGCCGGCCCTCGGCGTGCCCGTGGTCGCGGAAGTGGGCGGTGAGCTGCGCGTCGTCGAGCCCCGCGAGGTCGGGGTGCCGGGCGCGGTAGTAGGCCAGGTCCAGGTCGGCGGTCACGTCCGGGCCGGCGGGCGGCGGCGTCGGTGCCGCGGCGCGCAGGGTGCCCCCGCGCAGCAGGCGCCCCGCGACCCGCCGGGCCCGTGCGGCCTGGCGGGAGGTCACGCGCAGGGGTGCCGTGACCCGCCACGAGGTGCTGCGGTGCAGGTCCTCCACCTGCGCACGCAGCGCGTGCGCGGCGGCGCCCAGGCCCTCGGCCGCGCCCGTGGCCTGCGCGAGCTCGCCCTCGAGGCCCTCGCGGGTCCGGTCGAGCTCCTCGCGCGTCTGCTCGAGCAGCGTGGCGTGCCGCAGCGCGTCCTCCCGCAGGCCCGCCTCCAGGGCGGGCAGGCGCTCGTGCGAGGCGATGACGGCGTCCAGGTCGGTGCGGACGCGCAGGTGGGCGCCGAGCGCCTGCACGGCGTCCGTCGCCACCGGAGCCCCGAGCACCGTCGACTGGAACGCCCGCTCGCGCTCCCAGTGCGCGGCGAGGTCCGCGTCCGTGAGCGCGACGCCGTGCGCCGCCGCCGCGGCCACCAGCACGTCCCGCAGCACCAGCGGCGTGCCGTCGGCGGGCGCCGCCACCGGCCCCAGCGAGGCGAGCGAGTCGTACAGCGCGCGGAACACGGCGTAGCCCAGCGTCAGCGGCTCCGCGGAGACCCACTCCAGGTCGATGAACCGGGGGCCGTCCGGCAGCACCAGCAGGTTGCGGGGCAGCGCGTCGAGGAGGTCGCCGGAGACGGTCGCCTCCGGTCCTGCGGCCGGGTCGACGCCGGCCCGCTCGCAGAACGCCGCGAGCCAGGTGCCCAGCCACTCCGCGACGTCCTCGGCGCGCCAGCCCTCGCGGCCGAGGCGGTCGGCGAGCGTCGCGGACCACGGGGCGCCCCCGAGGTACCGCTCGTCCTCGAGCCTCACCCCGATGCCGGCCACGGTCGTGGCGAGGTCGGGCAGCGGACGGCGGCGCCGCACCTCCACCCCGTCCGCCGTGCGCTCGAACGTCGTGACCTTGGCGAACTCCGGACGCCGGGCCGAGGACCCGAAGTACCAGGCGAGCGGGCCGACGGGCGACAGCTCGGCCGCGGAGGCGCGGACGAGGAACGAGGAGGACAGGTCCGCGACCAGCCCGTTGCGGACGACCGGCCCCCAGGCGCGCGTCAGGTCCATCGCCGTCGTCGCGGGCTCCTGGTGGTCGGCGTGCCCGGTCGCCGCGACCAGCGGGAGCACGTCGAACCCGTCGTGCTCCAGCGCGTCGTGCGCGACCACGGTGGTCGGCAGCTTGTAGTCGGGGAACGGGTAGTACCAGTCCAGGTGCGTGAGGCCGGCGCCGCGCAGGCGCCGCGCGAGCTCGTCCCGGCCGAACGTGACGACGCCGTCCGGGGCGTACCGGTCCTCGAGCCCGAACATCCGCCGCCCGACGTGGTCCTCGGGGAAGCCCGCGAAGTACTTCAGCCCGAGCTGGTTCTCGATCGCGAGGACGAGCTGGCCGTCGGGCTCGAGCAGCCCGACGATGTGCTCGAGCATGACGTCGACCGGGTCACGGTCGCCCGCGTCGAACCCGAACACGCGGGAGTACTCCAGGACGCCGACCATCACGACGGTCTGGAACCGGCGGGGGTGCCCGAACCCCTGGATGGTGTCCGCCACCACCTGCACGTTCGGCAGGTCGCGGCAGCGGTCCGCGCACACGCTGGCGCGGCGCGGCGAGCCCTCCACCGCGACGACCTCGAGCCCGGCCTCGCCGAGACCGCGCGTGACGGCGCCCATGCCGGCCCCGACCTCGAGCACCGGACCCGTGACGGAGGGGAGGAGGGGGCGCACCAGGTTCGCGCGCTGGTGGCTCAGGTGGTAGCGGGACGGCCAGTCCCGGATGTGGCGCTCGACCTCGCGGGACAGGGACGACACGTCGGTGGCGTCCCGGACGGAGGTGGCGACCCAGGTCTCGTAGTCGTCGCCGTCGTTGTAGCCGAACTCGGGGGCGTCCGTGCCCTCCGGGACCCACAGGCGTGACGTGCCGTGCCGCTGGTAGCCGAGGGCGGCGAGGTCCAGGGTCATGAGGGGTGCTCCCGGTGGGTCGGTGCCCGCCGGTGGGCGGGCGTCGGCTGGTCGCACGGCGGTCGCTCGACCAGCCGTCCGGCCCCCGCAGGTTACCGGAGCGGGGGTGGCGTGACGCTCAGCGCGGCCCGGCGGCGCCCGGCGCGGCAGCCCGTGCGACCGACCCCGCGCTGACGGCCCGCCAGGTCCCGGCGATGCCGTCGGCGAGCGACGTCAGGGGCCGCCAGCCGAGCGTCTCGGCGGCCCTGCGGCAGTCCAGCCACGTCGACCGGGCGTCGAACGACCGGGAGGGGTGGTGGTGCACGACCACGGGCGTCCCGCCGACCGTCGCGCGCACGGTGGCGAGGAGGTGCTCCAGGCTCGTCGGCTCGCCCGCCCCCACGTTGAGGACCCCGTCCGGGGGTGCGCCGGCCTCGACCGCGAGCACCAGCGCCCGGACGACGTCGTCGACGTGGACGTAGTCGCGCGCCACCGACATGTCGCCGAACACGTGCAGGTCCTGCCCGCCGGCGACCGCGTGGAGCCAGTGCGAGACGACGCCCTGGCCGGGTGCCACGGGCTGGCCGGGGCCGTACGCGTTGGAGACGCGGAGCACGAGCCCGGGCGCCGCGGCGTCGTGCAGGCGGTGCTCGAGCGCGAGCTTGGCGCGCCCGTACGCGTTGCGCGGGCGGGTGGGCGACGTCTCCGCGTACGGCGGGTCCGCGGCCTCGTCGTAGACGGTGCCGCCGCTGCTGAGCAGGAGCACGCGGGCGGGGCTCCCGGCCCCGGCGAGCCCGGCGAGGAGCAGGTCGAACGCCTCGAGGTCGAGCCCGACGCGGTCGGGGTCGTTCTCGGCGATCATCGGGTTGATCGACGACGCCGCCCACACGACCCAGTCCGCCGCGGCGACCTCGGGGGAGAGCCCGCGCGGCCCCGACACGGGCCGGCTGCGGTCGAACCCGAGCACGCGGTGGCCGTTCTCCTCGAGGGCGGCGCACGCGCGCCGGCCGATGAAGCCGCCGCTGCCCACGACGGCCACCGTGCGGCCACCCCCGGAGGGGCCGGCCGCCCCGCGAGGCGGGGCGACGATCACGCGGCCCCCTCGACGTGGCGCGGACGGTCGAGGGTCCCCTGGCTTGCCGTGCGCATGCGGGACATCATGCCGCATGCCCGCGGGCGCCCCGGGCGACCTCGCGCGAGGTCGTCGGGCGACCCGCGGGCGCGGCCCGGGTGGCCGTCACGCCGGGGGCGCGCCGTCCCCGTCCGCGCGGCGGGTGCCCGCGTCGTGCGGACGGTCGGCCCCCGCGTCGTCGACGCGACCGGTCCCCGCCGCCCCGGCGTCGTCGGCGGGCGCCTCGTCCGCCCGCTCCGTGGGCTCCGCGCCGTCGGTGGGCTCCGCGCCGTCCGGGGCCGGCGCGCCGCCGGCCTCCTCGTCGGCGCCCCGGCGACGGCGCCGCAGCGCCCCCACCGCGATCACCACGAGCGACACCAGGACGACGCCGCCGGCGGTGACGGAGAGCACGGCCCCGGTGCGCAGGCCGGGCGGGTCGTAGCTGAACCGCACGACGTGGGAGCCCGCCTCGACGTACACGGCGCCCATCGCCTCGTCCGCGTCCACGAGGGTCCGCTCGACGCCGTCGACGGTCACGCCCCAGCCCTTGGTGCGGACCGCCTCGGCGAACACGAGCCAGCCGCCGCCGTCCGCGTCGACGCGGGCGCTGACGACGCCGCCGTCGTCCTCCAGCACCGTGACGTCCGCCTGCGCGTCACCGGGCACGTCCTGGTCGTCCTCGGGGTGCTCGAGCACCACGGTCGACGGGTCCAGGTCGCCCGAGGCGATGAGGTCGACGCGCTCCTGCTCGTCGGTGACGACGACCGCGTCGGGGGCCCAGCGGATGCGCGGGGCGGCGGTGGTGCGCTCGTACACGGTGGCGTCCCCGGCGTCGACGAGCGTCAGCCCGTCGTCGGGGTCGGGTCGCACGACGACCGGCGCCCACGTCCCGGAGTCGTCGGCCTGCACGGTCAGCTCGGAGACGCCGTCGACCGTCAGCTCGAGCCGGACGGTGGCGTCGGGGGCGACGTCCTCGGCCGCGAGGGCGACCCAGGTGCCGTACGGGTCCGTCGTCGCGGGGAGCGGGCGCGAGGTCTGCGTGACGACGGACCCGTCCTCGGCGAGCACCCGGACGTGGAGCTCGCTCTCGCCCGACGGCTGCGCCCCCTGGGGGAGGATCACCTGGACCCCGCTGAGGGGCCCGGTGACCGGCACGGAGAGCACGGCGCCCTGGACGACCTGCTCGCGGGTGACGGTGGCCGCCGGCTCGGGCGTGCCGGCCGGGGCGGCCCGGGGGTCGGTCACCGCGTAGCGGACCGCCATCCGGTCCAGCACCGGCGAGGACATCGCGGGGAAGTCGAGCAGCGAGAACGTGCGCGTCGCCATGGCGTCCTCGTCGGCGGCGAGCAGCAGCGCCTTCCACTCGGGCTGGTGGAACGAGTGGCCGGTCACGGCGCGCAGGCCGTAGAAGCTCGACGTGGCGGGGTACATCGTCCAGCCCGCGGCGGCGTAGCGGTCGTGGCCGATGTGGTCGAGCAGGTACCGGTGCGTCTGCGTGACCGGGTAGAACGTCTCCTTGTCGGAGATCGGCCACCAGGTCCGCGCGACCGGCACGGCCTGGGCCATCACGACGAGGGGGAGTGCGACGCCCGCGACCACCGCGAGGAACCGGCGCCGGGTCGCGAACGCGAGCAGGACCAGGAGGCCCGACCCGGCGAGGGCGGTCGCCGCCACGAGCGCGTCGACCCGCAGCCGCGCCTCCACGTGCGGCGGCACCAGGTCCAGGCCCCGCACCACCAGCAGGCCGATGCCGCCGATCAGCACGACGACGAGCACCCACCGGACCACGAGCAGCACGGTGGCGGTGCGGCGGCGTGCCGGCGCGGGCGTGCCGGCGTCCTCGCCGTCCGCGGCGTTCGCGGCATCCGCGGTCGGTGGCGCGTCGACGTCGGACCCCGGCGTGCCGTCGCGCGCGTCGGCGCGGCGCACCAGGGCCTGGAACCCGATGGCGGCGGCGAGCGCGGCGAAGAACCCGATGACGGACCGGACGCGGCCGATGAAGTTGTTGGAGAACACCGGCAGGTTCTGGACCAGGCCGAGGGCGGCGCCGCCCTGGTACACGAGCCACGCCCCGACGAGCATGCCGCCGACCGCGTAGGCCGGCACCCAGCCGGACCCGCGGCGGGGACGTGCCAGCACCGCGGTGCAGATCAGGACGAGCGCGCCCGCGCCGAGGTACGAGAAGGACTCGACCGGGTTGAACGGGGACAGCCAGGTGCTCTCCGTCTGGTTCGCGACGTCCCCGATCATCTGCGGGACCAGCGTGCTCGCGACGCTCGACCACCACAGGTGGTGGCCGGGGGTCGCCTGCCGCGCCTCGAAGTCGATGGTGGTCATCGCCTCGTTGATGAACGGCAGCATCTGCCACGCGCACAGCGCGATCCCGAGGGCGCCGGCGGCGCCTCCCAGCAGGAGCGCCCGCAGCCAGGTGCGCAGCGGCGCGCGGACGGCGACCATGCGGACGACCGCGAAGACGACGATCGCGTAGGCGGCGTACCCGACGACCGCCGGGAAGCTGAGCATGAGCATCGCGGCGACGATCACGGCCAGCGGGATCGTGTCGCGCCACCGTCGCCTCATCAGCAGACGGTCCGTCGCCCAGAAGGCGAGGGGGATGAGCGCCGCCACGCGCGTGTGCTGCCAGTTGGTCCACGCGATCATGAACCCGCTCGCGACGTAGACCAGCCCGCCCACGGCTCCGGCCCGGGCCGACAGGCCGAGCCGGCGGCACAGGAGGGTCATGCCGACGACGGCGACGGTGATCTCGATGAGCTTCGTCAGGCCCGTGGCGTAGCTCGCCGGCACCAGGAACCACGCCCACGACATCGGGGACATCAGCCCGGTGCCGGGGATCGACCCCAGCGGGGTCCCGCCGATGATGTACGGGTTCCACCACGGGTTCGACCCCGTGCGCAATGCGGTCGCGAGGGCCTGGTTCTTCGGGACCTGCGAGTCGATCGTGTCGCCGATCCACGTGTTCGTCGGCGGGTGCAGCCCCACCGCGTCGCGCCACGGCGCGAGCTGCGTCAGGACGTCCGTGCCCAGGAACACGCCACGGCCCGCCAGCGCGGGCCCGATGGTCAGGGCGGTGAAGGCGAGGACGCTGCCCCACGCGGCGAGCGCGGTGACGTTCCGTGCCAGCCAGAGCAGCCAGGCCGGGCGGCCGGGGGCGGTCGAGGGCGTGCGAGAGCGCATCGGGATCCGGGTTCGTGAGGGGTCGCGGCGCGTGACAGCCTAGTCGGGACGCCCGGAGGTCCCGGTCCCGCCGGGGTCGCCATCCCGTAGACTTCCTGCGCCCGCGGCCCGTCACCAGCCACCGGACCGCCCTGCCACGAGGACCTCGTTCGTGATCTCCAAGCTCAAGCGCATCGCCAAGCAGCTGCTCGCGGTGCCCGCCATCCGCAAGACCTACGAGGGCGCCACCCGCGCCGTGCTCGAGGTCGGCGGCTCCAGCCGCGCGGGCAGCACCGTGTACTCGGTGCTCGGCCTCGCGACGTTCAACCGGGAGCAGTGGGCGGTGCTGTCCGGGCGCCGCGCCTACTACCGCAACCTCGGGCGGCACCGCGTCACGCACGTCGAGCTGCGGCGCAACGTGCACCGGCTCGAGAAGGGGATCCTCATGCGTCCCCGGCGGGACGTGTTCGCGAAGGACTACATCCTCGAGACGGTCGAGTTCTACCAGCACGCGGTCGAGCGCACGCACGACGCCCCCGCCCTGGACGCGAGCGAGCTGTCGTGGGCGCACGACGTGCTGGCCGAGTACTTCGCCCTCATCACGGTCGCCGACCCGGTGGTCGACCGGGCCCGGGCCGTGTTCGAGTCCGTGCGGGCCGTGCCGACGGACGGCGTGACCAAGCCGTACCCGCAGGGCACCATCCCGTCGAGCGGCGTGACGTACGACCAGATGCTCGCGCTGGCGAAGCAGCGCCGCTCCGTGCGCTGGTTCCTCGACAAGCCGGTCGACCGCGAGCTGGTCGACATGGCGCTGGCCGTGGGCCGCCAGGCGCCGACGGCCTGCAACCGCCTGCCGTACGAGTTCCTCGTGTTCGACGACCCGGACCAGGTGCGCAAGGTCGCGTCCATCCCGTTCGGCGCCGCGGGCTACGGCCACCAGATCCCGACGGTCGTCGTCGTCAAGGGCCGGCTGGACTCGTACTTCTCGCCGCGCGACCGCCACGTCCCGTACGTCGACGCGTCGCTGGCCGCGATGTCCTTCATGTTCGCGCTCGAGACGCTGGGCCTGAGCTCGAGCGTCATCAACTGGCCGGACTTCGAGCCGCTCGAGCGCAAGATGGCGCGGACCCTGCACCTGCAGCCGCACGAGCGCGTCATCATGCTGATCGCCGTGGGCCACGCCGACCCGGAGGGCCTCGTCGCGTTCTCGCAGAAGAAGGACCTCGACGTCCTGCGGACGTACAACAGCCTTGACTCGTAAGCGCCTCGCCCGCGGGGCCGTCACCGTCGTCGTCCTGGCGGTCGTCGCCTACTTCTTCGGCCGGGGGCTCGCCGACAACTGGGACGCGGTGCGCGAGATCGACGTCCGCGTGAACGGCTGGACGGTCGCGGCCGTGGTGCTGTTCGCGGCGGCGGTCGTGCTGTCCGGCCTGCTGTGGGGCGCGGTGCTCGAGCACCTGGGCGACGTGCACGTCGGCCGGCTCGAGGCGGTCCGCGTCCAGTGCGCGTCCTGGCTGCTGAAGTACATCCCCGGCCAGGTCGGCTCCGTCGCGAACAAGGTGGTGTGGGGCGCGGGGCGCGGCATCTCGCGCACCCTGGTCGTCATCACGTTCGTCTACGAGAACGTGTTCCTGCTCATCGGCTCGATCGTCCCGGCGGTCGTGGTCCTGGCGTTCGCGGACGCGTTCACCGACCCCTCGGCCGACCTCGTGCAGGCGCTGCTGCCGGCGCTGCTCGCCCTCGTGCCGCTCCTGCTCGTCATGGACCGGCGGGTCTTCCGCTGGGGCCTGAACCTCGTGGCCAGGCGGGCCATCAAGCGCGACGTCCCGCACGAGTACTTCCTCAGCCCGGCGCGCAGCCTGCGCTACCAGCTCGAGTTCCTGCTGCCGCGGGTGCTCAACGGCGTCGGCTTCGTGCTCATCGCCGTGTCGTTCCTCGACGTCCCGGCGAGCGCGTACCTGCCGCTGGCCGCGGCGTACGTGCTCGCGGGCGCCGTCGGCATCATGGCGGTCTTCGTCCCGTCCGGCCTCGGCGTCCGGGAGGGCGTCGTGGTGCTGCTCGCGTCCCGCTACATGCCCGTCGAGCAGGCGATCGTGCTCTCGCTCGTCGCGCGCCTGCTCAGCACCGTCGGCGACGGTGTCGTCGCCCTCGTCTACGCCGCGCTGAAGGCCCGCAGCCTGCGGACCGCGCGCCGCCTCAAGGAAGGTCGTCCCGCATGAAGTACGCCGTGATCGGTTCCGCGCTGTCGGGCAACAAGGGTGCCGCCGCCATGCTCGAGAGCGGGGTGCAGCAGCTGTCGGAGCGCGACCCGGAGGCCCGCTTCGTGCTGCTGAGCATGTACCCGCGCTCCGACGCCCAGCAGAACGAGTACCGGAACATGACGGTGCTCGACGCCTCCCCGCTGCGGCTCGGCGTCCTCATCAACGGCGCGGCGCTGCTGCACCGGCTGCTGCCGCCGCTGCGCAAGGCCATCCAGGACGCGGTGCCGGAGGTCAAGGCGCTCGCGACCGCGGACGTGCTGCTGGACCAGGGCGGCATCACGTTCGTCGACGGCCGCGGCAAGTTCCTCGTCTACAACGTCGCGAGCATCCTGCCGGCGCTGTTCGTCGGGACCCCGGTGGTCAAGTGCGCGCAGGCCATGGGGCCGTTCCGCGAGCCGGCCAACCGGTTCGCCGCCAAGGCGCTGCTGCCCCGCATGGCGGCCATCGTCTCGCGCGGCGCGGTCACCCACGAGCACCTCGAGGGGCTGGGCCTGACGAACGTGACGGAGGGCGCCGACCTGGCGTTCACCCTGGACGTCACGGAGCAGGACGCGGCCCGCGCCCGCGAGGCCGTGGACACGTCGTTCTTCGACGGCGGCGACGTCGTCGGCGTCTCGCCGTCCGCGGTGCTGCGCAAGGGCGCGGAGGCCCGCGGCGAGGACTACGTCGGCGAGGTGGCCCGCCTGGTCGACCACATCACCGGCGAGCTGGGCCGCCCGGTGTTCCTGGTCGCCCACAGCGCCCGCGGCAACACCGACAAGACGCACAACAACGACCTGCCGCTGTGCCGCGAGATCTACGCGCGCCTGCGGGACACCAGCAAGGTGCTGTTCGTGGACGCCGAGCTCGGGTCCCAGGGCCTGCGGTACCTCATCGGGCGCTGCGACCTGTTCGTGGCGTCCCGGTTCCACGCGATGGTGTCCTCGCTCGCGACGGGCGTCCCGACCCTGGTGATCGGGTGGAGCCACAAGTACCGCGAGGTGCTGGACATGTTCGGGCTCGCGGAGTGGGCGCTCGGGCACGACGCCGCCACCGAGGAGGGCGTCCGCGCGAAGCTCGCGGAGCTCGTCGAGCGGCGCGCCGCCGTGCGCGAGCAGCTCGCGGCCGCGCTGCCGGCGGTGCGCGAGAAGGCGCTGCGCCAGGTCGACGTCATCCTGCGGGTCGCGCGCGGCTGAGCCGCCGCTGGGTAGCATCGGCGGCCACCGGTCCTCTCGGCCGGTCCGGCCGGCCAGCCAGGAGGACAGGGCGTTGTACCGACTGACCAGCTCCCTCCAGACGTACGCGTGGGGGTCGCCGACGGCGATCCCCACGCTGCTCGGCCTGCCGGCCACCGGTGAGCCGGTCGCCGAGGCGTGGTTCGGCGCCCACCCGAGCGCGCCGTCGCGGTGCACCCGCGACGACGGCACCCCGGGTGCTCCGATGCCCGAGGTGATCGCCGCCGACGCCGCTGCCGTGCTCGGGCCCGACGTCGAGGCCCGTTTCGGGCCGGGGCTGCCGTACCTGCTCAAGGTGATCGCGGCGCAGACCTCCCTGTCGCTCCAGGTCCACCCCCGCGTCGAGCGCGCCCGCGAGGGCTTCGCCCGCGAGGAGGCGGCGGGCGTCCCGCTGGACGCCCCCCACCGGAACTACAAGGACCGCAACCACAAGCCCGAGCTCGTGTACGCGCTGACACGGTTCGAGGCCCTGTGCGGGTTCCGCGCGCCGCGCCGTGCGGCCGAGCTGCTCCACGGGCTCGACGCCCCGCTCGCCAAGGACCTGCGCGAGGTGCTCGCCGCGCAGCCGTCGGCGGCGGGGATCCGGGCGGCGTTCACCCGCCTGCTGCGACCCGAGACCCGCCCGACGCCCGAGGAGGTGCGCGAGGTGGCCGACGCGTGCGCCGCCCGCCTGGCGGAGGGCTCCCCGTCGCCGCGGGCGGACCGGACGGTCGTGCGGCTGCAGGAGGCCTACCCGGGCGACCCCGGCGTGGTGACCTCGCTCCTGCTCAACCCCGTGACCCTCCAGCCCGGCGACGCCCTGTTCGTCCCGGCCGGCGGCGTCCACGCGTACCTCAAGGGCGTCGGCATCGAGATCATGGCGTCGTCCGACAACGTGCTGCGCGCCGGGCTCACGCCCAAGCACGTCGACGTCGACGAGCTGCTGCGCAACGTCGACTACGTCGCGGCGCCGCCGATCCGCATCGCCCCCGAGAAGTTCCACGGGGCCACCCGGGTGTACTACGCGCCGGTGGACGACTTCGAGCTGTCGGTCACGCGGGTGTCCGACGGCCAGACGCACCCGCTCCCGGGGCGCGGGCCGCGCGTGCTGCTCTGCCTCGAGGGCCGGCTCACGGTGTCCTCCACGGCCGACGGGCAGCTCGAGCTCACGCGCGGGCAGGCGGCGTTCGTGCCGGCCTCCGACGGCGAGCTGACCGTGCGGGGCGGCGGCACGCTGGTGCAGGCCGACGTCCCCTGACGCCGTGAGCGAGGTGCGCGTGCCGGCGCCCCGCGGCGCGGCCCGGGCGGCGCGCGTGCTGCTGGGCCTGCCCGACCGGCTCCCGGTGCTGCTGCTGGCCGTGGGCCTGGCGGCGCTGCTCGCGGTGCTCGCCGGACGGGCCACACCGGTGGTGGTGCTGCCGCTCGCGGCGCTGCTCGCCGCCGCCACGTGGCGCCTCGTCCCGCCGCCCCCGCCGGCGACCCGGGGGCAGCTGCTGGCCCTCGGCGGGCTCGCGGTGCTCGTGACCGGCTGGGTGGTGCTCGGCCTGCGCGCCGTGGCGGAGTACGTCGTGGTGAACCGCGACCCCGGCTTCCTCACGCTGAAGGCGCTGTGGCTCACGGACCACCCGTCCGCGCCGGTCCCGGTCGGCGCGGCGCAGGCCGCCGCGGCCGCGGTGCCCGGCGCGAGCGCGGCGACGGAGGCGTTCGCGCTGCACGGCGGCGCGCTCCACGCCCAGGGCAGCTCGATGCTGCCCGCGCTGCTCGCGGTCCAGGGCTGGGCCGGCGGCGAGCGCGCGGTGCTCGCGGGGAACGTGACGATCGGGGCCGTGGGCCTGGTCGCGGTGTTCGCGCTCGCGCGACGGCTGGTCGGCCCGGGCTGGGCCCTGCTGCCGGTGGCCGCCCTGGGTCTGAGCCTGCCCTACCTGGTGCTCACGCGGGCGGCCTACACCGAGCCGCTCACCGTGGCGCTGCTCTGCGGCGGCCTCGCGGTGGCGCTCGGCACGTGGCAGGCCGGCGGGCGCCGGGCCGGGGCGCGCTGGGCGCTCGCGGGGCTGCTGGTGGGGGCCGTCGGGACGGCCCGGATCGACGGGGCGGTCGCCGTGGCGGGGCTCGCGGTGGGCGTGGCCGTCGTCGGCGCGACGCCGCTCGGCGCGCGGGACCGGCGGGCGGCCGCCCGGGGCGGGGTCGCCGCCCTGGCCGCGGCGTCGGCGGCCGTGGCCCTCGGCCTGGTGGACGTGCTCGTGCTCAGCCCGGACTACGTCGGGGAGCGGGCGGGGCGCGTGACGGCGCTGCTGGTCGCGACCGCGGTCCTCGTCGCGGTGGCGGTCGCCGTGCTGCTGGCGCCGGGCCGCCTGCTCGCGCGGGTGCGGGGCGCGGTGCACGCCCGCCGCCGGCCGCTGGGGACGGTCGCGGCCGTCGCCGTGGTGGCCCTCGGCGTGGTGCTGGCGTCCCGGCCGCTGTGGTGGCAGGCGCACCACACGGACCCGGGGAGCGGGTACGGCTACGCGGTGAGCGTCCTGCAGCAGGCGGCGGGGGAGCCGGTCGACCCGTCGCGCTCCTACGACGAGCGCTCGCTCGCGTGGGTGTCGTGGTACCTGGGTGTCCCGGTGGTGGTGCTGGGGTTCGCGGGGTTGGCGCTGCTCGCGCGCCGGGCCGTGGCGCGCCGGGACGCGGGAGCCGCGCTGGTGGTGGCGGTGGTCGGTGTCGCGGCGGTGTTCCCGCTGGTGCGCGTGAGCATCACGCCGGACCAGGTGTGGGCCGTGCGGCGCCTCGTCCCGGCGACGTTCCCGGGGCTGCTGGTCGCGGCGACGTGCGCGCTCGCGGCGCTCGCGGGGGCGGCCCGGCCGCGTGGTCCCGCGGTGCGGGCCGCCCGCGGGGCGCCGTCGCGCGCCGTGGTGCGGGGCCGCCGCGTCGTCGCGGGCGTCCTGGCCGTCGCCGTCGTGGCGTTCCCCCTGACCACGTGGCGTCCCGGGGCGGGCGTCGTCGAGCTCTCCGGCCGTGCCACGCAGGCGCACGCGGTCTGCGACGCGCTGGACGACCTCGGCGTGGACCGCGTCGTGTGGACGCACTCCAGCCCGTTCCGGTACCTGGCGACGCTGCGGGTGCTGTGCGACGTCGAGGTGGTCGAGCTGCTCGAACCGCCGTCGGCGGCCGACCTCGCGGCGATCCGCGACGCGTGGGGCGGGGGACCGGTCGCGGCGCTGTCGTTCGACGCCGCGGACTACCCGTGGTCCGTGCCCCCGTCCGCGTCGGTCGGCGGCACGTGGTCGCAGACGCTGGGCCGCACCCTCACCGGACCGCCCCGCGAGGTGGACACCACCTGGAGCGAGGTGTGGGTCGGGCTCGTGCAGGAGGACGGGACGGTGGCCCCGGCGGGCTGACGGGTGTCAGAGCCGGGCGGTGACGCGCTCCGTCGCCGCCACCCGGTCCGCCCGCGCGGCGTCGTCGCCGGCCTCGGGGCGCAGCAGCACCACCGACCCGCCCCCCGCCAGCACGCCCAGCACCGCGAGGGCGGCCGACGGCGTGGCCGCCCGGTCGTCGCCGACCTCGAGCAGCACGCGGGCCCCCGCGGCGCCGTCCCGCGCGGCCGCGCCCGCCGCCCGCTCGAGCAGGTCCGCGTGCCGCACCTCCCCGCCCGGCACGCCGGCGAGGGCCTCCCGCTGCGGCTCGACCTCCGGCGCCCAGCCGACGACGTCGCCGTACGTCATGACCGAGGCCGCCGCGTCGAGCGCACCGGGCGGCAGGCCGCCGTCGAACCGGCGCGCCAGCGCGGGCAGCGCGACGGCGACCACCGCGGCGCCCCGCGGCGCGGCGGCGTCCGGGCGGTCGGTCACGACGACGTCGCCGTCCGGGGCGCCGGGCGGCAGGACCGTCGCGCCGACGCGCCAGGCGGCGAGCGTCCACACCACCGAGCGCCAGTGCGGCGGCAGGTCGACCCGCACCGTCGTGCCCGGTCCGGCGTCCAGCTCCTCGACGAGGAGGTTGGTGGTCTTGCTCACCCAGTTGTCGAGCACGGCCCCGGAGAGCTCGATGCGCTCCCCGGCGGGCCCGTACCACGTGACGCGGGGGCGGCCCGGCTCGGTGAGCAGCGCGGACAGCGCGGCGGCGACGGTGGCGGGCCGGCGGGGGCTCGGCGGGGGAGTCGTGGGCACGGACGGCAGCCTAGGTGCCGCACGACGACGCTCAACCGGACAAATCGCCCGCAGAGTCCGCCAATAGCACTCTTCCGCTTGACTACGCCGAACGACACGCGTGTAATTCCCTGGAACGGCCCGTGCTGCGGCAGCCGCTGACCACTGATCACCGAGCACGACGGGGGAGGCACACATGTGGAGTCTGCTCGATGACGAGGGACCCTTCCCGTCCGACGCCGGAGCCGAGGCTCCCCGCCAGGACCCGGCGCTCGCGAGCGTCCTGCCGCTGTTCGGCGCGCCCGAGGACGACGGCATCATGGGCTGGCAGGAGCGCGCGCTGTGCGCCCAGACCGACCCCGAGGCGTTCTTCCCCGAGAAGGGCGGCTCGACCCGCGAGGCCAAGAAGGTCTGCTCCGGCTGCGAGGTGCGGGGCGAGTGCCTGGAGTACGCGCTGGAGCACGACGAGCGCTTCGGCATCTGGGGCGGGCTCTCCGAGCGCGAGCGGCGCAAGCTCAAGCGGCGTGTGGTCTGACCCCCGCCTCGCGGGGGTGCTGACGTCGTGAGCACCACCGCGCCGGACGCCCCCGCGCCCGCCACCGGGTCGCTGGCCGCACCGGCGCCCGTGACGGCGGTGCTCGTGACCCACGGCGTCACCGGCTTCCTGGCGACCTCGCTGCGCGCGCTGGCCGCGCAGGTGCGAGCGCCCGCCCGCGTCCTGGTCGTCGACGCCGGCGACCGCCCCGACCCCGCCCTCGCGGCGACCGTCCGCGACGCCGGCCTGCCCGCCGGCAGCACCACCGTCCTGACCGCCACCGGCGCGCGGACCTTCGGCGACGCGGTGCGTGCGGTGGTCGCGGCCGAGCGCGCCGGCGCCCCGCGCTGGCTGTGGCTGCTCCACGACGACTCCGCGCCCGACCCCACCGCGCTGGCCGAGCTGGTCCGGGCCGTCGAGGCCGCCCCCTCGGTGGCCGTCGCCGGCGTGAAGCAGCGCACCTGGACCGCGCCGGCGCGGCTGCTCGAGGTCGGCGTGCGCACGTCGCTGTCCGGTCGCCGGACGGTGGACGTCGAGCCCGGGGAGGTCGACCAGGGCCAGCACGACGGGCGCGAGGACGTGCTGGGCGTCGGGCTGGTCGGCGCGCTCGTGCGGCGCGACGTCTGGGAGGACCTGCGCGGCACCGACCCCGCCCTGGGCCCGTTCGGCGACGGGCTGGACCTGTGCCGTCGTGCGCGGCTCGCGGGCCACCGGGTCGTGGTCGTGCCCGCCGCCGTGGTCCGGCACGCCCAGGCCGGCTACCACGCGCTGCGCGACCCGGGCACCGACGTCGCCCAGGTCGTGGACCTCGACGCGGACGGGGAGCCCGACAACGCCGACCCGCGCCGCTCGTACGCCGCCCGGCGCACCGCCCTGCTGCACCAGCGCCTGGTCTGGGCGCCGCTGCCGCTCCTGCCGCTCGTCGCCGTGATGGCCGTCCTCGCCGGCGCGGTCCGGGTGCTGGTGCGCATCGCCGGCAAGGAACCCGTGCTCGCCGCCGCCGAGGTCGCCGCCCCGCTGCGCGCCCTCGGCCGCCCCGCCGCCGTGGTGCGGGCGCGCCGGCAGGCCCGCCGCACGCGGCGCCTGCCGCGGCGGACGCTGCGCCCGCTGCAGGCCGACGCCCGCACCGTGTGGCGCCAGTGGCGCGACCGGCGCCTCACGCGGGCGGAGGCCCGCCGCGTCGTGCGGGCGCCCTCGGAGCTCGAGCTGCGCGAGCTCGCGGCCCTCGCGGTGCGCCGACGTGCCGTGCTCGGTGCGCTCGCGGTGGTGCTCGTGGCGGTCACCGCCGTCGCGTTCGGCCCGCTGGTCACCCGGGCGCTCGGGGGCCAGACGCTGGTGGGCGGGGCGCTCGTCAGCGCCGCCTCCGGCCTCGGCGACGTCTGGGACGCGACGACGAGCACCTGGGTCGCGGGCGGGCTGGGCAACCCCGGTCCGGCGGACGCGCTGCTGACCGCGCTGCTGCCCGGCACGGCGCTCGCCGGGGGCAGCCTCGCGGTCGCCGTCACGGTGCTGCTGCTCGGCTCCGTGCTGCTCGCCGGGCTCGGCGCGTGGTTCGCCGCCGGCGCGGCGACGCGGTCCGTCGGCGTGCGGGCGTGGGCCGCCGTCGTCTGGGCGGCGCTGCCGAGCCTGCTGCTCGCCGCCGGTCAGGGGCGCGTGGGGGCCGTGCTGGTGCACGTGGCGCTGCCGTGGCTCGTGCTCGCGCTGGCCCGGGCGGTCGGCGTGCAGCAGGTCGACGTCGTGCTGCCGGGGGTCGCCACGGCCGCCCGGGGCGCCGAGGCACCGCGCCCGGGCGCCGACCCCGGGGCGGACGAGTGGCCGGACCCCGAGGCGTGGGCGCGGGCCGGCGGGCACGGCGCGGCGGACGCGGGCGACGACGCGGACGGGCACGAGGACGACGGTCCGGGCCGGGTGGGCCGCGGCCAGGCCGAGCGCCCGGGGCGGGAGGACCTCGCCGGCGGGGACGCGCCGACCCCGGTGCGCGGCACGCCGACGGTGGCGGCGAGCGGCAGCCGCGGCCCCGAGTCCGTGACGGCCCCGGTGGACGGGGATGCTCCCGGGGCGGAGCGCGACGCCGGGGCCGCGGACGAGGACGCCGCGGACGGGGGACGCGCCGCCGGCACCCCCGACGCCGCCTCCCGCGTGCCCGACGGCGACGCCGTCCCGCCCCCCGCCCGGCCGTCCGGCTCGATCGCGGCCGCCGCCGCCGCGTCGCTCGCCTTCGCCGCCGTCGCGGCGGGTGCACCGTCCCTGCTGCTGCCCGGCGTGCTCGTGCTGCTGGTCGTCGCCGCGTGCTCCCCGGCGGGCCGCCGGGGGCGCGTCGTGCTGGCGGCCGTGCCCGCGCTGGTCCTGCTCGGCCCGACCCTCGCCGCCGCCGTCTCTCGGGGCACCGAGGGCGTGCGGCTGCTGCTCGCCGACCCGGGCGCACCGACCGCGTCGTCGGCGCCCTCGGCGACGGCGGCGCTGCTGGGCGTGCCCGCGGACGCGGGCGCGCTCGTGCCGTCGTGGCTGCCGCTGCCCGACGCGGTCGCCGCGTGGTGGCCGGCGGTGCCGGGCGGCGCGATCGCCCTCCTGGCCCTCCTCGCGCTGCTGCGGGGCGCCCCGCACGCGCGGGCGGTGCGCCTGGGCTGGTTCACGGCGGCCGTCGGCGTCGGAGCGGCCCTGGTCGCGGTGCGGGTCGTGGTCGGGGACGACGACGGCACGGCGGTGACCGGGTGGGCCGGCGCGGGGGCGTCCGTCGCCGCCGCGGGGCTCCTCACGGCCGCGGTCGTCGGCACGCGGGGCCTGAGCGCGCGGCTGGGCCGGGCGACGTTCGGCTGGCGGCAGCTCACGGCGGTCGCGGTGGCGGCGGTCGTGGTCGTGCTGCCGCTGGTCGCCTGGGGCGGGTGGGCGCTGGACGTCCGGCACGGCACCGCCTCGGAGCTGCGCACCATGGACCGGGCAGTCGTCCCGGCCATCGGGCGGCAGACGCAGCAGTCCGAGGACGCGCCGCGCGTGCTCGCGCTGTCCCCGTCTGACGACGGCCGCGTCACCGAGTGGCAGCTGCTGCGGGGCGACGGACCGCGCGTCCTGGACGACGCCGCGGCCACCCGCACCGCCGGGCTGGACGGGCCGCTCGGCGACCCGTCGGCGGCGGAGGCCGACGAGGCCACCGCCGAGGTGCAGGCCGCCGTGGGCCGGCTGTCGGTGGGCTCGAGCACCGACGTGGCGGCCCAGCTCGCGGCGCTCGCGGTGGCGGACGTGCTCGTGCCGCCGCTGCCCGCCGACCGCTCCGGCGAGGTGGCGGCCCAGCAGGCCCGCGCGTCGCTGATCGGTCGCCTGGACTCGACGCCCGGCCTGGAGCGGATCACCGACGGCCGCAGCGGCGTGATCTGGCGGGTGCAGCCCTCCGCGGACGCGTCCTCGGGCACGGCCGTCACCGCGTGGGCGCGGCTGGTGCCGGACGCCGGGGCGGTCCGCGACGCCGAGCGGCTGACGGGTGACGGCGCCGAGGCCGTGCCGGCGCAGCCCGGCGTCGTCGGGCGCGTCGACACCCGGATCGGGCCCGGCGACGAGGGCCGGCTGCTCGTGCTGGCCGAGCGCAGCGACCGCGGCTGGCGGGCGACGCTCGACGGCCGGCCGCTGCGGGCCGTCGACGACGGGTGGCGTCAGACCTTCGAGGTGGGCGCGTCGGGCGGGCGGCTCGTCGTCGTGCACGACGCCCCCGGTGAGACGGCGTGGACCGTCGCGCAGGTGGTGGTCGGCGTGCTGGCGCTGCTGCTCGCGCTGCCGGTCCGGCGCAGGCGGGCGGGACGACGATGACCACGACCACGACGCACGTCACGTCCCCGGTGGCGCGGCGGGGCGGGCGCACGGTGCGGATCCTGTCCGGCCTGGTGGTGCTCGGCCTGGCCGGTGGCGCCGTCGCGGTCGCGACCGCCGCGCCCGCGCCCCGGCCCTCCGCGGTGCCGCCGGCGGCCGTCGCCGTGGACGCCGGCCGGACGACGCTGGTGTGCCCCGGGCCGCTGCGGCTGCCGGACGAGGACGGCGCGGGGGACTCCGAGTTCGACCGCGTGCCGGTGGCCCCGGTCGAGTCGGTCACCGCGTTCGACGCGCAGCTGTCCGGCTCCGCGTCGCTGACCCCGCTCGGCGGCGACGCGACGGCGTTCGAGGCCGGGGCGGCGGCGCTGTCCTCCCCGCCCGCCCCCGTGGTGCTGCGGGCCGACCCCGTGGACGGGGAGCCGGCCCGCGTCGCCGGCGTGACGTCGTCGCGCGTGACCGACGGCGACCTGCGCGGGCTCGCTGCCGGGTCGTGCGCGCGCCCGGCGTCCGACCTGTGGCTGGTCGGCGGCAGCACGTCGCTGGAGAGCACCGCGGACCTCGTCGTCGTGAACCCCGGCGCCACGCCCGCCGAGGTCACCGTCGAGCTGTGGGGCCCGTCGGGTCCCGTGGACCTCGGCGCCGGCGCGACCACGCTCGTGGCTCCTGGCGAGCAGCGCGTGGTCGTGCTGCCGGGCGTCGCGGCGGAGCAGCGCCGGATCGCGGTGCACCTGTCCGCCGCGGGCGGCCAGGTCTCGGCCTACCTCCAGGACTCGCTGCTCGACGGGTTCACGCCCCGGGGCACCGACCTCGTGACGCCCGGCGCCCCGCCCGCGACGACGCAGCTCGTCCCGGGCATCCGGGTCCCGGCCGCCGACGTCGACGACCCCGAGGCCGGGGCGCTGCGCGTGCTCGCGCCGGGTGACGGCGGCGCGACCGCCGCCGTGCGCCTGCTGGGCCCGGACGGGGACGTCGTCCTGCCCGGAGCCGAGCGGCTCGAGCTCACCGCGGGGGAGGTCACCGACGTGTCGCTCGGCGGGCTCCCCGCCGGGACGTACACCGCCGTGGTCGAGGCGGACGCCCCGGTCGTGGCGTCGGCCGCGCTGGCCCGCGAGGGCGACGCCGGCGAGCTCGACGACCAGCCGCGCCTCGAGCGGGCCTGGAGCGCGTCGACGCCGGCCGGCGGCGGTCTGGTGGCCGTCCCCGCGGGGGCCGACGGCTACCTGACGCTCGGCGCGGTGCCGACGGGGGACGCCGTCGGCTCGGGCGACGGCCCCGCGCCGAGCGCCTCCGCCGCGCCGAGCCCGGAGCCGACCCAGGGCCAGCGCCCCGACCCCGACGCGGAGGAGGACGCCCCGGCGGGCCCGGTCACGACGGTGACGCTGCGCGCGCACCGCGCCGACGGGGAGGTGGCGGACCAGGACGTCGAGGTGCCGGTGGGCTCGACGGTCTCCGTCCCGGTCGCGGACCTCGCGGACGACGTCGTCGGCGTGGAGGTGCTGCCCGCGGACGACCCCGCCGCGGACGTCGCCTGGGCCCTGGTCGCGATGGTGGAGCGCGGCGACGGGAACCTGCTGTCGGTCGTCTCCCCGCTCACCGACTCCGAGTCGGTGACGCAGGCGCAGGTGCGCGAGGGCCGCCGCGTCGGCCTGGACTGAACCGCCGGACCCGACCGCCCCGGGACCGCCGCCTGCTCAGCGGGCCGCGCGCAGCTCCAGCGCCTCGCGCAGGCGCAGCCCGGCCGAGACGGCGACCCGCACCGGCCAGTGGTACCACCGGGAGTAGCGCCGGTGCAGGTAGCGCTCGGCGGACCGGTGGTGCGCGGAGATCATCGCCGCCGGCCGGGCCTTCCACGACACGCCGCCCACGTGCGTGACGCGCGCCGACGGCACGTAGAGGTTGGCCCACCCGGCCAGCGCGAGGCGCTCGCCGAGGTCGACGTCCTCGAAGAACATGAAGTAGTCCTCGTCGAACCCTCCGACGGCCTCGAACGCCTCGCGGCGCAGCAGCAGGCACGCGCCGGACAGCCACCCGGCCACGCGCTCGGCGCCGACCGTCTCCTGGCGCCGCTGGTACGCGCGCGTCCAGGGGTTGCCCGGCCAGACCTTGCCCAGCACCGCGTGACCGGCGCCCTGGGTCAGCGACGGCAGCTCGCGCGCCGAGGGGTACACGCTGCCGTCCTCGTTGAGCAGCGCGGGGCCGAACGCACCGGCGCCGGGGTGCCGGCCGGCGGCCTCGAGCAGCCGGTCGAGCGACCCGGGCTCCCACACGACGTCGGGGTTCGCGACCACGAGCCAGGGCTGGTGGGCGCCGCGCGCGCCGGCGTTCGCGCCGCCGCCGTAGCCGAGGTTCGCCCCGGGGCGCAGGACGCGCCCGCCCGCCGCCGCGGCGACCCGGTCGGCGACCTCCGGGTCGGTGCCGTTGTCCACGAGCACCAGCTCGACGTCCGCGGTCGTCGCGTCGGCCAGCGAGCGCGTGAAGGCGGTGAGCTCGTCGCCGGGGTGGAACACCACCGACACCACGCGGACGGCCGGGCGGTCGGGGCCGTCGCCGGCACCGGGGTCGTGGGGCGGGCGGGGGTCCGGTGCGGGGGTCGTCATGGCCGGCTCAGGCTACCGCCCGTCCCCGAGACCGGGGTCCACCTCGTCGGGGGAGCGGCCCAGCAGGTGCGCCACCTGCTCCACGACCACCTCGTGCGTGAGCTCGCCGAGCTCGTCCGCGTCGGCGGCGCGCGACTCGACCGGCCGCCGGTACACGACGATCCGCGGCGGCAGGCCCGGCTGCGCGGGGAACGACCGGCCCAGCGGCACGCCGCCGGACTCCCAGGGCGCCGGGTTCGACGGCGGCACGTCCTCGACGGCGAACTCCACGCCGTCGAGCTCCTTGCCCCAGCGGACCTCGAGGCGCTCCACCGAGTCGAGCACGAGGTCGTCGAACCGCTCGGCGCGGGTGCGGTGGGCGGGGAGCGTCGAGGGCAGCAGCGGCCCCCGCAGGCCGCGGCCGCGGCGGTCGCGCCGGCGCACCGGGCCGGCGCCGCCCGACGGTCCGGCCGGGTCGCCCGGGGCCGCGGGGACGAACCGTGTCGGTGCCATCCCGGCACTGTATCCGGGTGAGAACGCGGGTCGCGCCTGCGTCCCGGGCGCGGGCGGCGGTACGGTCTACCCCGTGAGACCCGTCCGCCAGTGCACCCGCACCGCGTGCGGTCGTCCGGCGGTCGCCACCCTGACGTACGTGTACGCCGACTCGACGGCCGTGCTCGGACCTCTCGCCACGCTGGCGGAGCCGCACTCCTACGACCTGTGCGCCGAGCACGCGTCGCGCCTGACGGCACCGCGCGGCTGGGAGGTCGTCCGGCTGACGCCGGAGTTCGTCGAGACGGGCCCGAGCCACGACGACCTGCTGGCGCTCGCGGACGCCGTGCGGGAGGCCGGGCGCCCCGCCCCGCAGCCCGCGGTGGCCGCGGCGGACGGGCTGCCGTCCCCGGCCGGGCCGGAGCCGGGCCGCCGCCGGGGGCACCTGCGGGTGCTGCGCGGCGAGGAGGACTGACGGTCGTGCCGGCAGCCGGGGGCGGTGGCGCGGGACGGCGTCCGGGCCGGCGCGCCCGGGCGACGGACACGCCGCTCGGCTCGCTGAGCCACGCCGCCGCGGAGCACGCCCCGGGCACCGGCTCCTGCGAGGTCTGCGCGTCGACCCGCCTGACCCGGCTGCACCTGACGCTCGCGGACGGCACCGACGTCACGTTCGTGTCCTGCCACGACTGCGAGCACCGCGCGTGGTTCCCGCTCGACGGCGACGGCACGTCCCTGTCCCGCGAGGACGTGGTGCGCCGCTCGGCGCGCGACTGACCGCCCGGCGCGGCGTGGACGACGGCCTCAGGGTCGTGGGACGGCAGGCGGCGATGGGATAGCGTGACCGTCGTGCCCGAGACGCCCGCGCTGCCTGACCTGACCGGCCTCATCAAGGCCTACGACGTGCGGGGCACGGTCCCCGACCAGCTGAACGCCGACGTGGCGCGCGCCATCGGCGCGGCGTTCGCCGAGGTCGTCGTGCTGCCCGAGGTGCGCGAGGGCGCCCGGCCCCGCGTGGTGGTCGGCAACGACATGCGCCCGTCGGGGCCCGAGCTGGTCGGCGCGTTCGCCGACGGCCTCGCGGGCCGCGGCGTCGACGTGGTCCGCATCGGCCTGTGCTCGACGGACGGCCTGTACTTCGCCTCCGGCCGGCTGGACGTCCCCGGTGCCATGTTCACCGCGAGCCACAACCCGGCGGAGTACAACGGCATCAAGCTCTGCCGGGCGGGCGCGCGTCCCGTCGGCCAGGACACGGGCCTCGCGGCCGTGCGGGACCTCGCGGCCCGGTACCTGCGCGACGGCGTCCCGGCCGACGCCGGGCAGCGCGGCGAGGTCACCGAGCAGGACCTCCTCGCCGACTACGCGGCGTTCCTGCGCGGCCTGGTCGACCTGTCGGGCATCCGGCCGCTGAAGGTCGTGGTGGACGCCGGCAACGGCATGGGCGGCTTCACGGCCCCCGCGGTGCTCGGCACCGGCGCGGGCCTGCCGGAGCTGCCGCTCGAGGTCGTGCCGCTGTACTTCGAGCTGGACGGGACGTTCCCCAACCACGAGGCGAACCCGCTGGAGCCGGAGAACCTGCGCGACCTGCAGAAGGCCGTCGTCGAGCACGGCGCGGACATCGGCCTGGCGTTCGACGGCGACGCCGACCGCTGCTTCGTCGTCGACGAGAACGGCGACCCGGTCAGCCCGTCGGCGATCACGGCGCTCGTGGGCCTGCGCGAGATCGAGCGGGAGAAGGCCGAGGGCCGCACGCCCACGGTGATCCACAACCTCATCACGTCGATGGTGGTCCCGGACCTGGTGACGGCCGCCGGCGCGAAGGCCGTCCGCACCCGGGTCGGCCACTCGTTCATCAAGGCGCAGATGGCCGAGTCGCAGGCGGTGTTCGGCGGCGAGCACTCCGCGCACTACTACTTCCGTGACTTCTTCTTCGCGGACACCGGCATGCTGGCGGCGCTACACGTCCTCGCGGCGCTGGGCGGCCAGCCGCACCCGCTGTCGGCGCTCGCCGAGCAGTACCAGCCCTACAGTGCGTCCGGGGAGATCAACTCCCGGGTGGCCGACGTCGCCGCCGCCCGCGCCCGCGTGGTCGAGGCGTACGTGACGCAGCAGGGCGCCGGGCCGGTCACGGTCGACGAGCTCGACGGCCTGACGGTCTCGCACTGGGACGGCCAGCCGCAGTGGTGGTTCAACCTGCGCGCGTCGAACACCGAGCCGCTGCTGCGGCTCAACGTCGAGGCGGCGGACGAGGACGTCATGGAGAAGGTGCGCGACGACGTGCTCGCTCTGGTCCGGCAGGAGGGCTGAGACGTGGCGGACACGACCGGCCTGGCGCCCTGGGTGCGCGAGCTGCTGCGCTGCCCGGTGACGGGCGCGACGCTCGTCGACGGCGTCGGCCCCGGAGGCGAGCCCGAGCTCGTCTCGACCGACCCGGACCGGCCGCTGGCGTACCCGGTGCGCGACGGCATCCCCGTCCTCCTCGCCGACGAGGCCCGCGCGGTCTAGCATCTCCGCTCGGGCCCCCGCGCAGGTCGGCCCCGGGGGACGGTGGTCGCCCGACCACCAGCGGGAGGACCGGCATGGCGCACGGCGGCGGGAACAGGGCGATCATCGCGGCGCTGTCCGCGAACCTCGGGATCGCGGTGACGAAGTTCGTCGCGTTCCTGCTCACCTCGTCCAGCTCGATGCTCGCGGAGTCGGTGCACTCCCTGGCCGACTCCGGCAACCAGCTGCTGCTCCTGCTGGGCGGCCGGCGGGCCCGGCGGGCCGCGGACGAGGAGCACCCGTTCGGCTACGGGCGCGAGCGCTACATGTACGCGTTCATCGTCGCGATCGTGCTGTTCAGCCTCGGTGGCCTGTTCGCGCTGTACGAGGCGTGGCACAAGTTCGCGGAGCCGCACCCGATCGAGTCGTGGCAGTGGGTGCCGATCGTCGTGCTGCTGGCCGCGATCGGCATGGAGGGCTTCTCGTTCCGCACCGCCATCCGCGAGGCGAACCACACCCGCGGGAAGCAGGGCTGGGTGTCGTACATCCGCACGGCGAAGGCGCCGGAGCTGCCGGTGGTGCTGCTGGAGGACTTCGGCGCGCTGATCGGCCTGGTGCTCGCGCTGTTCGGCGTGTCGATGACGCTGGTCACCGACGACGGGCGCTGGGACGCCGTCGGGTCGGCGGCGATCGGCGTGCTGCTGGTCGTCATCGCGGTGGTGCTGGCCGTCGAGACGAAGAGCCTGCTGCTCGGCGAGTCCGCGTCCCGCCGCGACGTCGAGGCGATCCGGGGCGCCCTGGTGGGAGCCGGCGTGCCGTCGGTCATCCACCTGCGGACCCTGCACCTGGGCCCGGAGGAGCTGCTGGTCGCGGCGAAGATCGAGGTCGACGCCACCGACTCCGCGGCGGACGTCGCGACGGCGATCGACGCGGCCGAGCAGCGCGTGCGGTCGGCGGTGCCGATCGCCCGGGTCATCTACCTGGAGCCGGACCTGCGCCACGCCACGGCTCCCGCTCCCTGACCGCCCCCGCCTCGGGCCACCGGCACGGCCCGCCCGCTCCTCCCAGGAGGAGGCGATCGGATCCGTCCGACCGGACACGCCCGGCGTGTCGGTGCGAACGGATCCGATCGCAGGGGGCAGGGGGCAGGGGGCAGGGGGCGGGGGGACGGAGGTCAGCGCACGCGGCGGATCGCGAGGATGAGGCCCGCGCCGACGAGGGCCAGGACGGCCGCGGCCGGGAACATCGCCTGGTAGCCCACCGCCGAGATGGCGGCCGCGGCGACGATCGGCCCGACGATCTGCCCGCCGGTGTTCGCGAGGTTCAGCACGCCGAGGTCCTTGGCGGCGGTCTCCTGGTCGGGCAGCACCTCGACGTTGAGCGCCTGGTCGACCGCGTTGAACGCGCCCATGCCGATGCCGGCGACCACGGCGTAGACGAGCATCGTCCACGGGCTGGGGGAGACGGCGGGCACCAGCACGCCGATCGCGACGAGGACGCCGGCGACGACCACGGGCAGCTTGCGGCGCCCGAGCCGGTCGGAGACCGGGCCCGAGACCGCGGACATCACCAGGGCCGTGACCATGAGGATCGTCGCGATGGAGGAGATGTACCCGGCGGTGGTGCCCTCGCCGAGCGCCATGTAGTCGGTGAGGATGTACAGCTGGTAGCCGGAGACCGCGAACGTCGCGGAGATGATCGCGAACTTCCCGAACAGCGCCAGGTAGTAGTCCCGGCAGTCGCGCCGCGGCAGGCTGAACGAGTCGAGCAGCATGTCCCGGCTCACGCGGCGGCGGGGGAGGTCCCGGCTGGACGGCTCGCGCATGATGAGCGCGGCGACGGGGCCGGACAGCAGCGTGAGGCCCGCGAGCACCGCGAAGCCCGCGCCGATGCCGCCGAGGAACTGCGCGCCGATGATCTGGCCGCCGTACAGCCCGGCGGAGTAGCCGAAGGCGTACACCGACGAGATGGTGCCGCGGTGCCGCGGGGCGATCCGGTCGGAGATCACCGCGATCAGCGGGGCCACGATGGCGTTGAGGAACACCTGGTACACCGCCCAGGCGACCAGCAGGGCGCCCACCGAGGACGCGCGCCCGACCACGAGCAGCATCGCGGCGGAGCCGACCGAGCCGGCGAGCAGCCACGGCGTGCGCCGGCCCCACCGGGAGCGGGTCAGGTCGGAGAACGCGCCGATGACGATGTTGGCGAGCGTCGCGACGATCATCGCGACGGTGGCGAGCAGCGCCACGACGGAGGTCTTGTCGTCCGGCGCGATCTCCGCGATGCGCGCGGGGAGCAGGACGGCGTTGACCCCCAGGTAGGGGCCGAGCCAGAGGAAGCACCCGAGCGCCAGCGCGATGCCGAGGCGCACGGGCACGCGGGTCTGCTGCTCGTCGGTGGGGGCGGCCGCGTCGGCGGCCGGGAGGGTGGTGGGCATGGGTCGTCCTCGTCGTCGAGAAGAGCGGGGGATGGTGCCGGTCGGGTGGTGCGGGCCGGCCCGCGCGGTGGCAGGGGTCGGCCGGGTCCGGACCGGCGCGGCCGGGGCCGCACCGGTCCGGTGCCGGGTGGGGGACGTCAGAGGGTGACGACCGCCGTGGCGGCGCCGGGGTCGCCCCAGCGCGCGCCGGCCTCGACGCGGACGCCGCCGGCCGGCAGCACGGTCCGCGCCGCGCCGGCGTCCCAGCGGGCCAGCGGCGTCAGGTCGACGTCCAGCGGCACGGTCGCGGAGCCGCCCGCTCCGACCTCGACGGTGGCGAAGCCGAGCAGCTCGCGCTCACCGGCCCGGTCGCCGTCGAGCCGCGTGCCGTACACCTGGACCACGTGGAGGCCGTCCCGGTCGCCGGTGTTGGTGACCGTCGCGGTGCCGCGCAGGCGCCGGCCCACGGGGTCCACCTCGTCGACGGCGAGCGCGTCCGTCGCCCACGTCGTGTACGACAGGCCCGACCCGAGCGGGTACAGCGCCTCGACGCCGCGGTGCTGCAGCAGGCGCTGCCCGAACCAGCGGTCGTACGTCACCGCCGTCGCGTCGATGTCGAGCTCGGGCAGGTGCGCGGCGTCGGCCGGGATCGCGTACGGCAGCCGGCCCGACGGGTTGTGGGCGCCGGTGAGCACGTCGGCGAGGGCGTGGCCGCCCTCCATGCCGCAGTACCAGGACAGCAGGACGCCGGGCACCTGGTCGTGCCACTCCTCCATGAGGACGGCGCCCGCGGTGACCACGACGACGACCGTGCGCGGGTTGGCCGCGGCGACCGCGCGGACCACGGCGACGTCCTCGGGGCGCAGGTGCAGGTCGCGGCGGTCGCCCCCGGCGGCGCCGGCGCCGACGACGCTGAGGCCGCTGCCCATCGCCGTCATGACGTGGTCCTGCCACGCCGTCTCCTGCGGGCCCTCCGGGTCCGGGTACAGGGCGACGAGCTCTCCCCGGGTCGCGAGGGACCCGTCGACGAACTCGCCCTCGTCCTCGGCCGTGAACCCGACGACGACGACCGCGGCGTCCGCGCCGGCGGCGGCCCGGGCGGCCGCCTCGGGGTCGCTGCCCGGGGTGTGCCGGACGTCGACGCCCGGCAGCGCCGCGGTGAGGCCCTCCAGGGGGGTGACGACGTACGGGGCGCGGACGTCGGACGAGCCGTTGTCGCCCGTGCTGGCCCGGTCGGCGAGCCGGCCGACGACGGCCAGCGACCGCAGCGACGCGGGGTCGAGGGGCAGCGCGGGGGCGCCGGCGACGTCCTCGTTGCGCAGCAGCACCATCGCGCGGCGGGCGGCGTCCCGGGCGAGCGCCGTGTGCGGGGCGGACGCGACGACGTCCGTCGTGGGCTCCGCCTCGACCCGGCCGGCGTAGTGCCGCAGCTGCGTGGCGAGGATGCGGTGGCCGGCGCGGCGGACGTCCGCCCAGGAGGCGGTGCCGTCGTCGAGCGCGGCCCGCAGGTGCGCGCCCCGCTGCTGGCGGAACGGCGCCTCGACGTCGAGCCCGGCGCGCAGGGCGGCGGTGCCGTCGCGCATGCCCCAGATGAAGTCCGTGATGACGGTGCCGGTGAAGCCCCACTCCTCCCGCAGCACGGTGGTGAGCAGGTGCTCGTTCTGCCCGGCCCACGTGCCGTTGACCGAGTTGTAGGAGCTCATCACGGCGGCGACGCCCTCGTCGACCACCCGCCGGAAGTGCGGCAGGAAGTCCTCGTGCAGCGTCACGTCGTCGGCGGTGACGTCGACCGAGAACCGGGCGTTCTCCATCGAGTTGAGCGCGTAGTGCTTGACGCAGGCCATGGCGTGCCGCTGCACGCCGCGGGTGAGGGCCGCGCCCATCTCGCCGAGCAGCGCGGGCTGGTCGGAGTACGTCTCCTGCGCCCGCCCCCACGCGGGGTGCCGGGGCAGGTTGATGCAGACGCCGCCGAAGAAGTTGCCGCCGAGGGCGCGCAGCTCGGCGCCGATCGCCTCGCCGACCTGCTCCTCGAGGGCGACGTCCCAGGTGGCGCCGCGCGCCATCGAGACGGGGAACGCCGTGGCGTGCCCGACGACGCACCCGCGCGGGCCGTCGACGAACCGGATGCCGGGGACGCCGAGCCGGGGGACCGCGCCCATGACGTACGGCTCGACGTTGTAGCCGTCCGTGACGAACGAGGACATGCCCTCCCAGAACGGCGTGTCGCCGTCGAGGAGGTCGAGGCGCTCGTCGTCGGTCAGGGCCTCGTAGAGGTGCGCGGCCTCGGCCTCGGCGGGGGCGCCGGCCGCGACCGCGGCGGTGGCGCGCTGGAACGGGGTGGTGCTCATGAGTCTCCACTCGTCGTCGAGGGGCGCCCAGTCTGTTACTGAGTGCTCATTCAGTATTCAGTACGGTAGCGCGGGAGCCGTCTCTGCCACAATGGGCGAGGCAGCACGACCGAGGAGACCAGGTGCCGCACAGCCCCACCGCCAGCGCGTACTCGCCGCGGACCACGCGCTCGCGGATGAGCGCGTCGGACCGGCTGACGCAGATCCTCACCGTCTCCGCCGGCCTCATCGCCGAGCGGGGGTTCTGGGGGCTGACGCTGCGCGACGTCGCGCTGGCCTGCGGGATCACCGAGGGCGGCGTGCTGCACCACGTCGGGTCGAAGGAGCAGCTGCTGGTCGCCGTGCTCGAGTACCGCGACGCCGTCGACCTGGCCCGGCTCGCCGAGCTGCTCGGCGTCGACGCCGACGTCTTCGACTCCGGCCAGGACGCCGCGGTCGGCCTGCGGGACCTCTGCGCGGCCCTCGTCGAGCGCAACGCGCAGCAGCCGGAGATCGTGCGGCTGTACACCGTGCTGAACGGGGAGTCCCTCGACCCGGCCCACCCCGCGCACGACTACTTCCTCGCGCGCGAGCAGTGGGCGCTCGACCTGTTCGCCGCCGCGGCCGTCGCGGACGGCACCCCGGAGGACCCGCGGGTGCTCGCCCGCGAGGTGCTCGCGGCGATGGACGGCGTGCAGCTGCGGTGGCTCCGCGACGCCGAGGGGCTCGACCTGGTGCAGGAGTGGGACCGGATGGCGTCGCGGCTGATGGGGGAGCCGCGGGCCGCGGGCCGCTGACGACGCCGGACGTCAGACGCGGGCGACCGCCGGGCGGCGGGAGACGAGCGCCACCAGCACGACGGCGAGGAGCATGACGCCCGCCGCCACCGCGCCCAGCAGCGCGTAGCCCGGCCCGGCGACGACCCAGCCGCCGGCGAGCGCGCCGAGCCCGGTGCCGAGCGAGATGATCGACGAGTTCAGCGCGACCACCAGCTGCCCGTGCCGGCCCGCGAGCGTCAGCAGGACGTTCTGCAGCGGCGAGTTCATCGCCCAGGCCGCGAAGCCCCACAGCGCGAACACCGCCAGGGCGGTCCACGCCGTCGCGGTGGCGGGGGTGAGCAGCAGGAGCGCCAGCGTGGAGGTGCCGAGCGCGAGGACGATGCTGCGCGCCGCGCCGAACCGGTCCGCCAGGCGCCCGCCGACGACGTTGCCCGCGACGCCCGCCACGCCGTACGCCAGCAGCACGGCGCTCAGCAGGGCGCCGGTGAGCCCCGCCAGGTCCGTGAGCAGCGGCGACGCGTAGGTCTGCACCATGAGCGCGGCGGCGGTCTCGAGCATCGACACGCCGAGCACGACGGCGACGAGGCCGGGCAGCGCGGGGCCGGCACCGGGCCGCTGGGCGTCCGGGACGGCGACGGGCCGGGCCGCACCGGGGACCGGCGGGACCGCGGCGGCCGGAGGGAGCGCGGCGCCCGGCGGCGGCGCGGGGACGGCCGCGGCGTCGTCGTCCGCCGGGCCGGGAGCGGTGGCGGGCGCGGTCCGCACCAGCAGCAGCACGCTCCCGAGGGCCACGAGCGCCAGCACCCCGACCAGCGCGTACACGCCGCGGTAGCCGAGCACCGGGCCCAGCAGGTTGCCCGCCGGGGCGCCGAGCACCGTGGCCGTCGTGAGGCCGCCGAAGACCGTGGCGACCGCGCGGCCCCGGCCCCCGGGCGGCGCGAGCCGCGCGGCGAGCACCGTGGCGGTCGGCGTGAACCCGCCGGCCGCGACGGCCGAGAGGCCCCGCAGGACGGCGACCTGGGTGTACGTGGTCGCCAGGGCGGTGCCGGCAGCGGCCAGGGCGAACAGCCCGAGCGCGACGCACATGAGCAGGCGGCGCGGGACCCGGCCGACCGCCAGCGTGAGCAGCGGGGTCGAGACCGCGTACGTGAAGCCGTAGACGCCGACGAGGGTGCCGACCTGGGTCACGGAGACGCCGAGGTCGGCGGACACGCTCGGCACCAGGCCGGCCATGACGTACGAGCCGAAGCCGATCGCGAACGTCCCGGTGGCCATCGGCCAGAGCCGGGGCGGTCGCCCCGCGGGCGCGGGCGGCGCCGTGGCGGCGTGCCCGGCGGTGCCGGACCCGGGCGCGAGCCCCGTCCCGGCGGTCACGCCGTCACCGCGTGGTCGCGCCACGAGCCCGAGGCCACCGGGGTGAGCCCGCGCACGGCCACGTCCTCCGCCAGGTAGCCGAGCACGGTGCGCCCGTCGGCCAGGTCCACCCAGCCGAGGCCCAGCGGCGGTGCGCTCTCCGCGAGCAGGTCCGCGAGCGCGGGCCGGGGCAGGCGCCAGAGCTCGCCCGTGACCTGCCCGTCCGCTCCCGGTGCGCGGACCATCCCCGGCCGGCCGAGCGGGTCGCCGAGCGCCGCCAGCCGGTAGCCCGGGGCCGTGCGGACCTCGCCGAGCGGGAGCGCGCCGTGCCGGCGGAGCCGGTCGTGCAGCGGGAGGCCGGACAGGTGGGCGCCGACGACCAGCAGGTCGACGGCCCGGTCCGCCCCGGTGGACAGCGCGGCCGCGGCGGCGGCCCCGAGACCGTCGTCGCGCCGGTCGTCCAGCACCTCCCACGCCCGCGGGCCCGCGAGCGCGAGCAGCCGCCCCGCGAGGTCCAGCGCCGCGGCGTCCGCGAACGCGCGCGTCAGCACGGTCACGCCGACGCGCTCGCCCGGGGCCCCCGCGTCGACGGGGACGGCGACGGCCGCGTAGCCGAACAGGTTGCAGAAGTTGGTGAACGTCCCCAGGCGGGAGTTCACGCCGACCGGGTCGGCGGCGACCTCGGCGAGCGTCGGGTGGTGCGTGGTGGTCGGCAGGAGCATCGCGTCGGCGTCGCCGAGGGCCGTCTCCGCGGCGCTCCGCAGCCCGGCCAGCGTGACGAGGTCGGCCGCGTACCGGTGCGCAGGCAGGTCGCGCGCCGCGCCGATGATGCGGGTGACCACGGGGTCGAGGCCCTCGGGTGCGGCGTCCACGAGCGCGCCGACGGCGGCGTACCGCTCGGCGACGAACGCGCCGTCGTACAGCAGCCGGGCGGCGGCCAGGAACGGGGTGAGGTCGACCTCGCGCAGCCGCCACCCGGCGTCCCGGAGGCGGTCGGTGGTCGCGGCGAACGCGTCCCGCCACAGCGGTGCGAGCGCGGTCAGGTCCTCGGCGCGGGGCACGGCGAGCACCGGGCGGGCGGTCGCGGCCAGCGGGGCGTCGGCCGGCACGGGCCGCGCCAGCGCGTCCACGCCGTCGGGGCCGGACATGAGCGCGACGGCCCGGGCGGCCAGCGGCAGGGAGCGCGCGAACACGCCGACGCAGTCGAGCGAGCGGCACGCCGGCAGCACCCCGGTCGTCGGGACCAGCCCGGGGGTGGGCTTCACCCCGACGACGCCCTGCAGCGCCGCCGGCACCCGGTTCGACCCGGCGGTGTCGGTGCCCAGCGCCAGGTCGACGACCCCGAGCGCGACCGCGACCGCCGACCCGGACGACGAGCCGCCGGAGACGCGGTCCGGGTGGTCGGCGGAGCGCACCGCGCCGTAGGGGCTGCGGGTGCCGACCAGACCGGTCGCGAACTGGTCGAGGTTGGTCTTGCCCAGCACCACGGCGCCCGCGTCCCGCAGCCGGGCGACGGCGGTGGCGTCGGCGTCGGGGGTCCACGCGGCGCCCGGGCAGCCCGCGGTCGTCGGCAGGCCCGCGACGTCGATGTTGTCCTTCACCGCCACGAGGCGGCCGAGCAGCGGCAGGTCCTCGCCCGCCGCCGCCCGGTCGGCCTGCGCGCGCACGTCGGCCTCCACGTCCGCCCGGGGTCGCAGGTGGATCCACACCTCGGGCCGGTCGACCTCGGCGATCCGGGCGTACGCCCGGCCCACCGCGGCCAGGCCGTCGACGGGCGTGGTCACGCGGCGCCCCCGGTGACGATCATCCGCACCGGCGTGGGGTCGAACCCGTTGCAGGGGTTGTTGACCTGCGGGCAGTTCGACACCAGCACCAGGACGTCGCGCTCGGCGCGCAGCGTCAGCGACAGGCCGGGGGAGGAGATGCCGTCGACGATGCCGAGCGCGCCGTCCGCCTCGACCGGCACGTTCATGTACCAGTTGATGTTCGACACCAGGTCGCGCTTGCCCAGGCCCCAGCGCGCGCCCTCGGCGAGGAAGTTCTCGACGCAGGCGTGCTGGTGCACGGTGTGGTGGCCGTACCGCAGGGAGTTCGACTCCTTGGAGCACGCGCCTCCGATGGTGTCGTGGCGCCCGACCTCGTCGTGCACCAGCGTCATCAGCGGGTCCCCGGTGCCGGCGCGCAGCACCGACCCGGCGACCAGGTACACGTTGCGCTGCGCGGCGACGGTGTCGGACGCCGAGTACCGCACGGAGGTGTCGTGGGCGTCGTACAGCAGGCAGTCGACGGCCTGGTTGCCCTCGAGGTCGACGATCGTCAGCTCCTGGCCGGCGCGGACGACCGCGGACCAGGGGGAGCGCCGGGGCACGACCTGGTCGAGGACGACGGTGGCGCCGGCGAGCCGGGCGGGCAGGGCGTCGGCCGACGGGGCCGGGGACGTCGGGGCGGTGGCGGTCCGGGCGGTGGTCTCGGTCATGGTCACAGTCCCCTCGCGCGGGCGTGGTCGATGGTGTTGGCGTAGGCGCGCGCCGCCTCCGGCGTCGCGGTGGCCTCGGGTGCGTCGAGGTCCGCGGGGGTCCCGCGCCAGGCGCGCACGCGCAGCGGCGTCGAGACGTACTCGGGCCGCGGGTCGACCGGGTGCGGGACGTTCGCCAGCAGCACCGCGCAGGGCAGCTCCAGGCGCAGCCGCACCCGGGCGCCGGCGCCGGCCGACCCGGTGAACGCCGTGGTGCCGTCCCCGGCGATCCGCACGCCCTGGAAGAACGACAGGCTCGGCGGCACGTCGCGGGCGTCCAGGCCGTTCTTCAGAGCGGCGAGCAGCAGCAGCTCCCGCCCGGCGGGCGTGCCGCCCTGGGGGGACCCGTCGCCGTACCGGGCCTCGTTCGCGGCCCGCGAGGACGTGCCGCAGAACGTGTCGTGCCGGCCCGAGGTGTCCTCGACGACGGTCGCGAGCACCCGGCCCCGGTCGGACAGCAGCATCGACCCGGCGCCCAGGTACGCCTGCCACTGGATCTTGACGGTGTCGGCCACGTTGAGCCGCTCGTCGGGCTGCCCGGCGTGGACGAGGACGAGGTGCGCGCAGGCGTCGCCCTCGAGGTCGGTCAGCTCCAGCACGGAGCCGCGCGCGAGCACGACGGTCGTGTAGTTCCCCCCGGCGACGGTCTCGGCGTGCAGCCGGTCCGCCGGGGCCACGTCGGCCGGCCAGTGGTCCGCGGTGGCGGCCGGGACGGTCGGCATGGTCTCGACCACGGTGCCGCCCTGGGCGCGCGCGTGGTCGCGGGCGCCGGTGGGCGAGGCGGTGGAGATGGTCATCGGGTCCTCCCTCAGACGGCCTGGGCGGTGGTGGCCAGCGCGCGCTGCACCTCGGGGTTCGGGGTGGCGGTGGCCAGCCACTCCTGGACCTCCTCGGCGGTGACGAGGGCGTCGCGCTGCAGGTAGTGGATCGCGTTCAGCGCGGCGTCGTGCGCCTCCTGCGTGGAGCCGCCGACGGCGTCGGTGACGACGCGGACGCGGTAGTCGTGCTGGTGGGCGTCGACCGCCGTGTAGTGGATGCAGACGTCGGTCAGGCCGCCGATGAGGATGACCGTGTCCGCCCGGTACGCCTTGAGCACGATCTCGAGCTCCGTGCCGAAGAACGCGGAGTAGCGGCGCTTGCGGATGAGGAACTCGTCGGGCCGGGGGTCCAGGCCCTGCGCGAGCTCCGTCTCCGGCCAGCCCTCGACGCAGTGCGGCCCCTCGGCGCCGTCGAGCTCGCGCCCGATGTCGATGAGGGAGGGCTTGTGGACCTCCTGGATCCACACCACCGGGACGCCCTGCTCGCGGCAGGTCGCGATCATCTTCCGCACGCGCGGCGCCCGCTCGGTGCGTCCCGGCATGTAGGGGATCTCGGTGCGGGACTCGGCGCGCTCGACGTCGCCGCCCTGGATGTCGACGACGATGAGCACGGCGTTGCCGGTGACGTTCATGGTGGTTCCTTCCGGTGGTGCACGGGGGCCGAGCTCGGCAGTGCGAGCCCGGCAGGTCCAGGTGCCGACCTCGGCAGCGGACTGCCGAGCTCGGCGGATGGGGGTGGGCGGGGGTGGGCGGGGGTCAGGTGAGGGCGATGCGGCGGTCGGCGGCGGCCTGCAGGCAGTCGACGACGGTGTTGAGCAGGACGTAGACGACGCCCAGCACCAGGGCCACGCCGGCGATCGCCGGGAAGTCGGAGGCGGCGACGGACTTGTCGAGGTAGGACCCGACGCCGGGCCAGTCGAAGATCTTCTCGACCACCACGAGCCCGGCCAGGAGCATCCCCGCCTGGATGCCGACCATCGACAGCGTCGGTCCGAGGGAGTTGCGGACGGCGTGCCGCACGAGGATCTGCCGCTCGCTCATGCCGGCCGCGCGGGCCGTGCGGGCGTGGTCGGCGGCCATGTTCGCCTTGAGCCCGTCCACCAGGACCCGGCCGATGGCCACGGCGGGGGAGATCGCGGCGCACAGGGCCGGCAGCGCGAGGTGCGCCACCGCGTCGCCGGCGACGTCGAACCGCCCGTGGAGCAGGCCGTCGAGCACGAGGAACCCCGTGGGGCCGGCGGGGGCGTCGCGCAGGCCGGTGCGACCGCCGGACGGCGCCCAGCCCAGCTGCGCGTAGAACACCAGCAGCGCGACCATGCCCAGCAGGAACGTCGGGGCGGCGGCGCCGCTGAGCAGCACGACCCGCACGATGCCGGCGCCGCGCCACGCGAGGGTCGTCAGCGCGGCGAACGCCACGCCCAGCACCAGCGCGATCGCCAGCACCCACGCGGCGAGCTCCAGGCTGGCGGGGAGCACCTGCGCGAGGTTCTCGGCCACCGGGGTGCGGCTGCGCAGCGAGTTCTGGAGGTCCCCGTGCAGCACGCCGCCGAGGTACGTGAGGTAGCGCTGCGCGAGCGGCTCGTCGAGGCCGAGGCGCTCCCGGGCGGCGGCGACCGCGTCCGCGGAGGCGTTCGCTCCCACGTACGCCTTGGCGGGGTCGACGCCGCTGACCTCCTGGAGGCCGAACAGCGCCATGGTGAGCGCCAGCAGCACGCCGAGCGTGGCGGCGAGCCGCTTGACCAGGAACATCACCATGCCGGGGCCTCCTTCGCGGGCGGGGTGGGGGACGGGGGGAGGGCGGGCGCGGGCATCAGCGGCCCCGCATGAGGTCGCGGACCCCGTCGCCGGCGAGGTTCGCCGCGAGCGCGATCACCAGCACCGCCAGGCCGGGGAAGATCGGCACCCACCACGCCTGCAGCAGGTACGCCATGCCCTGGGCGGCCATCGCGCCGAGCTCCGGGGCCGGCGCCGGCGAGGACAGGCCGATGAACGACAGCCCCGACAGCGCGACCACGAGCCCGCCCACGTCGAGGCTCGCGGCCACGACGATCGTCGAGCGGACCCCCGGCAGCAGGTGGCGCGTGACCCGGGCGCCCCACGGGGTGCCCGCGAGCCGGGCGGCCTCGAGGTGCGGGCGGGCGGCCCACGCGCGGACCTCGCCGCGGACGAGCCGCGCGTACAGGGGCCACCACACCACGGCGACGCCGATCAGCGCGGAGGTGAACGAGGCCCCCAGCGCCGCGGCGACCGCCATCGCGATGACCAGGCCCGGCAGCGCCAGGAACAGGTCGGTGGTCCGCATGAGCAGGGTGTCCACCCAGCCCGGCAGCGCCCCGGCGAGCAGGCCCACCAGCCCGCCGACGAGGACCCCCGAGGCGATGACGACCGCGGCGGCCAGCAGGCTGGACCGCATCCCGTAGAGCAGGCGGGACAGGATGTCGTAGCCGAGCGCGTCGGTCCCGAGCAGGTGGTCGGGGCTCAGCGGCGGCAGGAACGCCTCGCCGCTGCGCAGCACGGGGGAGTGGGGCGCCAGCACGGGGGCCGCCGCGGCGGCCGCGACGATCAGCAGCAGGACGACGATCGCGGCCAGGTCGACGCCGAAGGCGCGGTGCCGGACCGCGGTGACCCGGGCCCAGCGGCGGGCGGCACGGCCCGTGGGACCGGCGGGGCCCGTGGGGCCAGCAGTGCCCGGGGTGCCGGTCGGGGTGACGGCGAGGTCGGCGGTGGTCATCGGCTGGCTCCCGTGGTGGAGGGGACGCGGTCGCGGCGGTGCTGCGGGCCGGGGATCGCGCCCAGCAGCGTGCGGGTGTACCCGTCGCGGGGGCGCTCGCAGACGTCGTCGGTGGGGCCGACCTCGACGATGCGTCCCTCGCGCATGACGGCGATCCGGTCGGCGACGATCCGCGCGGCGGCGAGGTCGTGCGTGACGAACAGCACCGACATCCCGAGCTCGCGGCGCAGCCGCCCGATGAGGTCGAGGACGGTCGCGGCGAGCGAGACGTCGAGGGCGCTGGTCGGCTCGTCGCACAGCAGCACGGTCGGCGGCACGATGACGGCCCGGGCGAGCGCGACGCGCTGGCGCTGGCCGCCGGAGAGCTGGTCGCCGCGGGCGCGGGCCGCCTCGGGCGGCAGGCCGACGGTGCGCAGGGCGTCGAGCACGCGGTCCTGGCGGGCGGCGCGCGACATGCCCGTGACGTGGGACCGCAGGCGCTCGTCCAGCATGGTCCCGACGCGCAGCCACGGGGTGAGCGAGGCGCCGGCGTCCTGGAACACCATCTGCGGCCCGGCGCCGTCGGCCAGCGCGACCTCGCCCGAGGTCGTGGTCTCCAGCCCGGCCACCACGCGCAGCAGCGTCGACTTGCCGCAGCCCGACTCGCCGACGAGCGCGACGGCCTCGCCGGCGCGCACCTCCAGGTCGACGCCGCGCAGGGCGGGCAGCTCGCGGCGGCGCCACGGCGGTCCGCTGCGGAAGACCCGGTGCACGTCCCGGACGGTCACCGCGGCGGTCTCGCGCAGCACCACGGGCGGCCAGACCGCGGGGAGCTCCGGGGCCGGCGCGCCCGGCGCGAGGTCCAGCACGCCGTCGGCGCCGACCGCGGGGTCCTCGCCCGGGGCGTCCGGTCGCGGCGCGGTCGCGGCGCGGGCCGCCGTGAGCGGGCGGTCGCGCGGGGTCCGCAGGTCGATGCGGGACCGCAGCAGCTCCCGGGTGTACGGGTGCGCGGGGCGGTCGAACACCTCGTCCACGCCCGCCGACTCGACGATCCGGCCCTGCTGCATGACCGCGATCCGGTCGCACACCTGCGCGGCGACGCCGAGGTCGTGCGTCACGAACACGATCGAGCAGCCGATGTCGTCGCGCAGCGTCAGCAGCAGCTCGAGGATCTGCGCCTGCACGGTCACGTCCAGCGCGGTGGTCGGCTCGTCGGCGAGGATGAGCGAGGGGCGGCGGGCGACGGCGAGCGCGATCATGACCCGCTGCCGCAGGCCGCCCGAGAGCTGGTGCGGGTAGGCCTTGAGGCGGTCCGCCGCGCGCGGGATGCCGACGTCCTCGAGCAGCGACAGCGCGTGGGCGCGGTCGCGGGTGACCTCGCCGAGCTGGCGGCCGATGGTCATGGTCGGGTCGAGCGACGTCATCGGGTCCTGGAAGACGGCGCCGACGTGCGCCCGCCGGGCGGCGCGGCGCTCCGCCTGCGGGGCGCGCACCATGTCGACCCCCGCCAGGTGGACCTCGCCGGCCAGGACCGGGCGGGCCGAGGCCGGCAGCAGGCCCATCACCGACAGGCCCAGGATGCTCTTGCCCGACCCGGACCCGCCGACGAGACCGACGACCTCGCCGCGCTCGACGGTCAGGTCGACGCCGCGCACGGCGTGCACCTGCTCGCCGTCGCGCGTGAGGCGGACGTCGAGGCCGGTGACGCGCAGCACCGGGGCGGTGGCGGTGGCGGTCATGGGGTTCCCTCCACGGGGTCGGGGGACGGGTGCGGGGCCCGGGCGGGGCGGGTGGCCGCCCCGCCCGGGGTGGTGCTCGGGGGTCAGGACCGCCCGAGGGCCGCGAAGTGCAGCACGTTGTACTCGAGGACGTTCTGCGCCTCCTGCGTGCCGGTGACGTCCGGCGTGGTGAGCAGGGTGGTGTTCAGCGAGCCGATCGAGTACCAGTACCGGGTCTCGTTGATCGCCGCGGCGACCGGGGCGTAGGCGGAGACGTCCGTGTCGGCGCGCGCCGCGTCGAGCAGGTCGCCCAGGCCCGGCACCTCGGCGCCGAACAGGTCCAGGCCGCCGGACGGGGTGTAGATGATGCCCGCCCACGCGTCCGGGTGGCCGGCGTCGGGGAACACCGAGAACACCGCGAGGTCGGGTCCGTCGGCGCCCTCGTCCGCGATGCCGTAGATGGTGCCGGCGGAGTACGCGACCGCCTCCGCCGGGATGCCGGCGGTGCTCAGCCGCGAGCCGAGCTCCTCGGCGACGGCCTTGCCGTCCGCGCTCGAGCCGGCGTACGCGATCCGCACGGTGCCGGACGCGGGGGTGCCGAGCGAGTCCCAGGCCTGCGCGTCGTACGCGATGCCCTGGTCGTCGATGCCGGCGTCCACCATGCCCTGCGGGAAGAGCTGGTCGGTCGGCACCTCCAGGCTGCCCATGGCCTCGGCGACGACCGACTCCTTGTCGATGCCGGCGAACAGCGCCTCGCGTGCGGCGGCGTCCGGCAGCCAGGAGGAGCCCGGGTTGACGTAGACCATCTGCGTCGTGAAGTTCGGGAACGTGGAGGTGGTGACCTCGTCGCTGTCCGCGAACGACTCGAAGGACGTCTTGTTGAGGTTGCCGAGGATCGCGTCGATCTCCCCGCGCTCGAGCTGGAGCTGCGCGGCGGACGCGTTCTCGGCGACCTGGATCTCCACGGACGGGATCGCCGGGGCGTCGCCCCAGTAGCCGTCGTACGCCGTCAGCTCGTAGCGCTCGCCGGTCTCGACCGCCGTCAGCTCGTACGGGCCGGTGCCGGCGTCGTGCGTCGTGAGGTAGGTCTGCGCCGCGTCGTCGCCCGCCTGCTCCTCGAGCACGGTGGGGCTGATGAGCTTCACGCCGAACGGCGAGGCGAGGTAGTCGAGGAACGCGGCGTTGGGCGCGGCGAGGGTCACGACGGCGGTGAGGTCGTCCGGGGTCTCGACCGAGACCACGTCGCCGACCATGTACGCCGGGCCGGCGTCGACGGTGGTGCGCCGCTCGAACGAGGCCGCCACCGCCTCGGACGTCAGCGCGGTGCCGTCGTGGAACGTGACGTCCGGGCGCAGCGTGAAGGTGTAGGTCAGGCCGTCGTCGGAGACGGTCCACTCCTCGGCGAGCTCCGGGACGATCGTCGGCTCCTCGACGCCGTCGGCGTACGCGACGAGCCCCTCGTACGTGTTCTCGATGATGTTGAGGCCGGGGCCGTCGTAGTTGACGTCGGGGTCCGGCGGGGTGGTGTACCCGGTGAGCATGACGGCGGTGAAGGTGTCGTCGCCCGCGGCGGTGCTGCCGCCGACCGTGCCGCTCTGGCCGCAGGCGGTCAGGGCGAGCACGCCCGCGAGGGCGGCGCCGGCCGCGGCGGCGGTGCGGGGGGCGCGGCGGTGCCGCGCGGGCTGACGGGTGCTCGGGCTCATGCTCGGTGCCTCTCGGTCAGGGGTGCGCAGCGGCGGGGGACGGGGCCGCGACGCCGAGGGGGTGGGGTGCAGGGGGGTGCGGTCCGTGGCCGGTGCCGCGGGGGTGGTGCGTCCGACGCGATTTCCTGTCGGTGATCGGAAAAGTAGCCGCGGGGCGTTGCGCCCGGGTTGCCGCATGTTGCGCGCACGTAAAATCTGTCGGTGACAGGTAATGGGTTAGCCTGACGCGGTGACCGACCTCCTGCTCCGCGACGTGCGCCTGCTCGACGGCACCGGCGCCCCGCCCGCGCCGGGCACCGACGTGCTCGTCTCCGACGGCCTGGTGGCCGCGGTCGGTCCCACGGGCACCGTGGTCCGACCGGCCGACCCCGACCCCGGCGCGCTCCGGGTGGTCGACGCGGCGGGCCGCACCCTGCTCCCCGGGTTCCTCGACTGCCACGTGCACGTGAGCTCGCTGCCCGGCGCCGACGCCCTCGCGACGGTCCTCGCGCCCGAGTCGCTGCTCACCCTGCGCGCGGTCCCGCACCTGTCGGCGACGCTCGACGCCGGCGTGACGACCGCGCGCGACCTCGCCGGTGCCGACTCCGGCTTCCGCGAGGCGGTCGAGCAGGGCCTCGTGCGCGGGCCCCGGCTGCAGGTGGCGATCCGCATCCTGTCGGTCACCGGCGGCCACGGGGACTGGCGCACGGTCGACGGCGTCGCCCTCGACACGGGCCCGGGTGCCGGAGCCGTCGCGGACTCGCCGGCCGAGTTCGTGCGGGCCGTGCGCGAGGTGATCCGGCAGGGCGCCGACTGGGTCAAGGTCGCGGCCACCGGCGGCACCGGCAGCCCCCGCAGCACGCCCGAGTCCGGCGGGCTGTCCGAAGCGGAGCTCCGGGCGGTCGTCGAGGAGGCCGCGCGGCACGGGGGCGTGGGGGTCGCCGCCCACGCCCAGGGCGCCGCCGGCATCGCCGCGGCCGTCCGAGCGGGGGTGCGCAGCATCGAGCACGGCTACCTGGTGGACGACGCCACGATCGACCTCATGGGGGAGCGCGGCACCTGGCTGGTCCCGACGCTCGCGACCCTGACCCGCCCCGTCGCGGCCGGCGCGCCGCCCTGGGTCGAGGCCAAGCGCCGCGCGCTGCGCGAGCAGGCCGGCGAGCGGCTGCACGCCGCGCTCACCGCGGGCATCCCCGTCGCGCTCGGCACCGACGCCGGCGTCGTCGCCCACGGGAGCAACCTCGCGGAGCTCGCGCTGCTGGTGGAGCACGGCCTGTCGCCCGCCGCGGCGCTCGTGGCCGGGACGTCCGGGGCCGCCCGGATGCTCGGCGTGGACGACCAGGTGGGCACCGTCGCCCCCGGCCGGCGCGCCGACCTCGTGCTGACCGACGTCGACCCGCTGACCAGCATCGCGGCGCTCGCGGACCCGCGGCGGGTGCGCCTCGTGGTGCAGGATGGGCGGGTCGTGAAGGACACGCTCGCCGACGCCGAGAGGACGCCCGCCCGTGCCTGACCAGGCGTCGACCGACCTGACCGGTCCGGGGTCCCCGTCCGCGCCGGCGCCGCCCGCGCCGCCGCGCCGCCGGGGCCGCCCCCGCTCCGCCCCCCGCAAGGACAGCGCGCTCAGCACGCGGGACGAGATCCTCGCGGCCGCCGCCTCCCTGTTCGGCTCCCAGGGCTACACGGAGACGACGACCCGGCAGATCGCGGACGCCGTCGGCATCAAGCAGGCGTCCCTGTACTACCACTTCGCGGACAAGAGCCAGATCCTGCGCTCGCTGCTCAAGGGCACGGTCGCGCCGTCCGTGCAGCTCGCCGAGTGGCTGCGCACCGCCGGCCCGGACGGTGGCGCGCCCGACCCGACGGCGGCGCTGGCGGCCCTGGCCCGGTACGACCTCGACGGCCTGCTGCGCGACCGGTGGAACCTGCACGTCGTCTACCGGCTGCTCGACATCGCCGAGACCGAGTTCGCCGAGACCCGCGAGAGCCAGGTCGCCCTGCGGCGGCACTACCGCGAGCTGTGCGCCGCCGTGCTCGCGTCGCAGGGCGTCGACACCGCGGCGCTCGCGGACGCCGACCTGGAGCTCGCGTTCGGGCTCGTCGAGGGGATCATCTCCCAGCGGCAGTGGGGCGACGACGGCACCCGCGCCGCCTACGCCGACGCCGTCGTGCGGGGCTGCCTGCGCCTCGCGCACGTCCCCGAGGGGGACGTCGCCGCCGCGGTGCGGGCCGGCGAGGCCCTCGTCGCCCGGTTCCGCGCCGAGGTGCCGCAGGCCTGAGCACGACGGAGCCCCCCGCGCCGCACCGGCACGGGGGGCTCCGTCGCGGGAGCGGTCGGCTCAGACGCCGGCCGCCTCCTTGAGGTCCGTCACGAAGTCCGGGTTGTCCTCGAGCCACTGCGCCGCGGACGCCGCCGGGTCGCTGCCGCCGTCCTCGTTGAACATGAGGTTCTCGAGCGAGAACAGCTGCTCGTCGGTCAGCGTGAACGCCTCGATCAGCTTGGTCAGCGTCGGGTAGTCCTCCGAGAAGCCGGTCCGGCCCACGGTGTGGATCTCCTCGGCGTCGCCCAGCGCGCCCTCCGGGTCCTCCAGGTCGCGGATCGGGTAGGCGTCGTACGCCCAGTGCGGCCGCCACAGCGTCACCGCGATGTCGTCGCCCGCCTCGGTGGCGCCCTTGAGCTCGGCGAGCATCGCCGGCGTCGAGGACACCACGAACTCCATGTCCTCCAGGCCGTAGGTCGGGATGACCTCGTCCTGGGTGATGCGGGTCAGGCCGGCGCCCGACTCGATGCCGACGATCCGGTTGCCGACGACGTCGGCGTCCGCCGCCAGCTCGTCGAGCGACGTGATCGGGGAGTCCTCGTTCACCGCGATGGTGAGGCGGGCGTCGTCGTACCAGACGCCGAGCTGCTCCAGGTCGTCGCCGTACTTCTCGAGGTAGTCGGCGTGCGTGGTCGGCAGCCACATGTCGAAGTTGACGTCGAAGTCGCCGCCGGCCATGCCGGTGTAGACGACGCCGGCGTCGGCCTCCTGGGACTCGACGGTGTAGCCGTCCTCCTCGAGCATCGTCTGGAACAGGGCGGACACGGCGATGCCCTCGTCCCAGCCGGAGTGGACGCCGATCGAGACCTCGGGCAGGTCGCCGTTCTCCAGCCGGTTCTCGTCGTCCGAGGAGCCCGAGCCGTCGGAGGCGCAGGCGGTCAGCGCGAGGCCGAGCGCGAGCGCGGACGCGGCGAGGACGGGACGACGGGTGCGGGTGCGCATGGGGTCCTTTCGTGGGTGCGCGGCACGGTACCGGCACCCGGTCGGGGTGGGGAAGGGTGCGGGGCGGGGGCCCCGCGGGTGAAGGTGCGTCAGGCGCGTGCGGCGGCGGCGACGGCGCGCGCCGTGCGCGACCGGGTGCCGAGCGCCGAGGTGACGCGGTCCAGGAAGATCGCGAGGATCACGACCGACAGGCCGGCCTCGAAGCCGAGCGAGACGTTCACGCGCTGCAGCGCCTGCACGACGTCGCGGCCGAGGCCGGGTGCACCGGCCATGCCGGAGATGACGACCATCGACAGCGCCAGCATGATCACCTGGTTGACGCCGGCCATGATGGTCGGCATCGCCAGCGGGAGCTGGATCTGCCGGAGGATGCGGCCCTCGGTGGACCCGAAGGCGTGCCCGGCCTCGACGACCTCGCGGTCGACCTGCCGCAGGCCGAGCTCGGTGAACCGGACGCCCGGCGCCATCGCGAAGATCACGGTGGCGACGATGCCCGGGACGACCCCGACGCGGAAGATGACGACCGTCGGGATCAGGTACACGAACGCCGGCATGGTCTGCATGAAGTCGAGCACCGGCCGCACCGTGCGCGAGACCCGGTCGTCGCGCGCCGCCCAGATGCCGAGCGGCACGGCGATCACCAGCGCGACCGCGGAGGCCAGCAGCACCAGGGCGAGCGTGTCCATGGCGTTGCCCCACTGGTCGACGCCCGCCACGACGACGAGGCCGACCAGGGTGCCGACGGCGAGCTTCCAGCCCTTCGCGAACAGCGCCACCAGGGCGAGCGCCACCGCGACGAACCAGAACGGCGGGCCGCTCAGGGCGGTGTCGAGGCCGTCGTAGGCGCCCTCGAACACCGTCTTGACCGCGTCGAACACCGGGTCGAACGTCGTGGTCACCCAGTCGATGGCGCCCTCGACGGCCTCGCCGAGCGGCAGGCGCGGCATGCCGGTGCCCGTGGCGTCCAGGGCGAGGGTCGCGGCGCTCACGCGGTCACCTCCTCGTCGTGCCGCCCCGCGGAGGGGGCCGCGGTGGTGGCGTCCGCCGGGGTCGGGTCGGCGGGGACGCCGGTACCGGCGGGGGCGCCGGTACTGGCCGGGGTCGAGCGCTGGTCGGCCGTCGGCGTGCCCCGGGGCGGGGTGCCGGTGTCCGCCGGGACCATCGCCTCCAGCAGGGTCGCCCGGGGGATCACGCCGACCAGGCGGCCCTTGTCGTCCGTGACCGGCACCGGCAGCGGCGACTCGGCCGCGGGCGCGAACACCTCGGCCAGCGGCGTGTCGACCGACACCGACGTGAGGCTGGTGTCGACCAGGCCGTCCAGGGTCTCGCGGCCGGCGCGGGTCGCCTCGACCGCGTCGGCGTCGCGCACGATGCCGTGCAGCACCCGCGAGCGGTCCACCACGTAGGCGGCGGCGACCTGCGCGTCGCGCATCGTCCGCAGCGCGAGGCGGGGCCCGCCGGCGGCGAAGGCCACGGCGGCAGGGCGGCGCATCACGGAGGAGGCGGTCAGCACCCGGGTGCGGTCCACGTCGGCGATGAACTGCGCCACGTAGTCGTCCGCCGGCGCGGACAGGATCTGCTCGCTCGTGCCGACCTGCACCACCCGGCCGTCGCGCATCATCGCGATGCGGTCGCCCAGGTACATGGCCTCGTTGAGGTCGTGGGTGATGAACACGATCGTCTTGCCGAGCGACTGCTGCAGCTCCAGGAGCTGGTCCTGCATCTCGCGGCGGATCAGCGGGTCCAAGGCGGAGAACGCCTCGTCCATCAGCAGCACGTCGGTGTCGGCGGCCAGCGCGCGGGCCAGGCCGACCCGCTGCCGCATGCCGCCGGACAGCTCGTGGGGGAGCGCGTCGCCCCACTGGTCCAGGCCGACCATCGCGAGCGCCTCGTCGGCGCGGGTGCGGCTCTCGTCCCGGTCCACGCCCTGCAGCGCGAGCGGGTAGGCGGCGTTGTCGCGCACGGTGCGGTGCGGCAGCAGCGCGAAGTGCTGGAACACCATGCTCACCTTGCGCTGCCGGATGCTGCGGAGCTGGGCCGGGCTGACGGCACCCAGGTCGTCGTCGTCCAGCAGCACGCGGCCCGCCGTGGGCGTGAGCAGCCCGTTCAGCATGCGGATCAGCGTCGACTTGCCGGAGCCCGACAGGCCCATGACGACGAACGTCTCGCCGGCCCGGATCTCCAGGTCGGCGTCGATCACCGCCGCCGTGCCCCAGGGGCGCACGTCGTCGCGGGACGCGCCGTCCCGGAGCCGCTTCACGGCCTCGCCGGGTCGTCGCCCGAACACCTTGTACACGCCCTCGACGCGCAGTCCGGTCACACATCCACCTCGTCTCTCATGACGCGCTCCCCGCCGCGGCGGGCCTCGTGAGCCCGGGCGGGCACGCTCCGGGGGCGGAGCGGGCACGTCGGCGGCCGGTGGCCGCGCGGGTCCCCGGCGGATGCGGGTCTGCGCGGCGGCGGGCGCTCCACGGGCCCCGCTGCGGCGGCCCGGTGAGGGGCGCTGCGGGGACCCCGGCGAGGGCGTCACGCACCGACCGATCGTCGATCTGGTCGTGCTCCACCGTGCCCCATGTCGGCGACGGAGTCGAGGCGAGAACGTGCTGATCCGGTGGATCCTGGGACGACCTGGGTCTTGCCCATGCCCTCTGACCTGCGACTTTACCGAATCTTGGATCGTTATCGGTTTGTGACCTGCGGGCGGTGGCCCGGTGCGCCCGCGCCCCGGCCGGGGGACAGCCCCCGGGTGGACCGGCGGGCGCACCGGGTGCCGCGCCGGAGGGTCGGCGCGGGACGATGGGGTCGTCGTCGACGGCGCCCGCCACCCGGCCCGCGCTGCCCCGCCGGCACCTGTCCCGTCGCTGTCCCGCCCCGCCCGTCCCGCACACGAGGAGCACCCGCCCCGATGTCCACCAGCCAGCCGGCCGCCCCGGTCTCCCGCACCGCCGAGCTCGCCCGGGGCGCGCTCTGGCGCCCGGGGGTGATGACCCGGACGTGGCGCGAGATGGGCTACCTGTGCCTGGCGCTGCTGCTCGCGCCGTTCGCGTTCGCGCACGCCGTGCTCGCCGTCGTGCTCCCGCCGTCGCTCGCGGTCACCGTGCTCGGGCTGTTCCTCGCCGGCTGGGTCGTCGTCGCAGGCCGGGCGTGGGGCGGGCTCTACCGGGGGATGGCGCGGGGGATGCTGCGCGTGGCGGTGGCGCCGCCGCTGCCCCGCCGGCGGGTGCGGGGCTTCTGGCGCCGCGTCGGCGCGCTGCTCGGCGACGGGGCGGGCTGGCGCGCGCTGGCCTTCGGCGCCCTGTCGCTCCCGCTCGCCATCGTCTCGTTCACCGTCTCCGTGGCGTTCCTCGCAGTCGCTCTCGGCGGCACCACGCACTGGTTCTGGTACCGCTGGCTCCCCGCCCAGGAGGGCCCCGACGGCCGGATGCACCGCGGAGCCCAGCTGGCCGACGGCTACTTCGTCGACACCCCGCTGCGGCAGTGGATCCTCATCGCGATCGGGCTCGTGGCGCTGCTGGTGTGGCACCGGATGACGCTGGCGTTCGGGCACCTGTTCCGGCTGCTCAGCGCCGCGCTGCTCGGGCCGAGCGCGGCGAGCCTCCGGGTGCGGTTCCTCGAGCAGAGCCGCGGGACCGCCGTGACCGACGCCGACGCCCGGCTGCGCCGCATCGAGCGGGACCTGCACGACGGCACCCAGGCGCGGCTCGTCGCGGTCGCCATGCAGATCGGCGACGCCCGCGAGCGGCTGGCGGGCGCCGGTGCGGACGCCGCCGGCGCCGAGGCGCTCGAGCTGCTCGACGACGCGCACGGCGCCCTCAAGGACACGCTCGTCGAGCTGCGCGACATCGCCCGCGGCATCCACCCGCCGGCGCTCGACGACGGGCTCGCGGTGGCGCTGGCGACGCTCGCCTCCCGGTGCCCGGTGCCCGTCGCGGTCGAGGTCGACCTGCCGGGCCGCCCCGCGCCGGAGGTCGAGACCATCGCGTACTTCGCCGTCGCGGAGCTGCTGACGAACGTCGTGCGGCACTCCGGCGCCACCGCCGCCGCCGTCCGCGCCGACGTCGTCGACGGGGTGCTGCGGGTGCGCGTCCGCGACGACGGCCGGGGCGGGGCGCGGCTCGCGCTGCCGGGTGCGTCCGGCGGGTCCGGGCTCGCCGGGCTGTCCGACCGGGTCGCGACCGTGGACGGCTCGCTCGACGTCGACAGCCCGGCGGGCGGGCCTACGGTGGTCACCGTGCACCTGCCGCTGAGCGTGACCCGATGACGGCCCACGTGATCGCCCCGCCGCGGGGCGGGGGACGGGGCGCCGTGCGGGTCGTGATCGCCGAGGACTCCGTGATCCTGCGCGACGGCCTCGCCGCGCTGCTGACCCGCCGGGACCACGAGGTCCTCGCGGCCGTCGGCGACGGCGACGCGCTGGTGCGCGAGGTCGCCCTGCTCGCCGCGACCGGCCGCGCGCCCGACGTCGCCGTGGTGGACGTCCGGATGCCCCCGGGGTTCACCGACGAGGGGCTGCGCGCGGCCCTCGCGCTGCGGGCCGCGCACCCCGGCGTCGGCGTGCTGCTCTTCTCGCAGTACGTCGAGACGCGGTACGCGGCGCAGCTGTTCGGCGGGGACGCCCGGGGCGTCGGCTACCTGCTCAAGGACCGGGTCGCGGACGTCGCGGAGTTCCTCGACGCCCTCGAGCGCATCGCCGCCGGGCGCACCGTCCTGGACCCCGAGGTGGTCAGCCAGCTCATGGGCGCCGCCCGGGTCGACCCCGGCATCGCGCGCCTCACGCCCCGCGAGCAGGAGGTGCTCGCCCTCATGGCGCAGGGGCGGTCCAACGGCGCGATCGCGGACGCCCTCGTGCTGTCCTACGGGGCCGTCGAGAAGCACGTGACGTCGATCTTCGGCAAGCTCGGCCTGGCCCCCGACGCCGGCGACCACCGCCGCGTCCTGGCGGTCCTCCGCCACCTCCACCTCGACGCCTGACCAGCCCCACCCCACTGGCCCCCCGCCCCCTCTCCCCCCACCCCCACCCCAACCCCCTGCCCCACGCACCCGTCGGAGGCTCCGACGGGTGGTCGTGGTGCTCCGCGGACCACCACGATTCCGCGCAGCACCCTCCGATCCCGTTCGGAGCCTCCGACCGGCCCGCCCCTCGGACCGGCCACCTCTCCGAGTGCGACGCCCCCGAACCGGCGCGCGCCCCCGAGCGCGGCGCGCCCCCGAGCGCGGCGCGCCCGCGCAGCGGTGGGAGCCTCCGACGGGTGATCGTGGTGGTCCGCGGACCACCACGATGGCGCGGGGGGACCTCCGAGCGCGTTGGGAGCCTCCGAACGGGGTGTGGTGAAGGGCGGACGCGGGGTGTGGGCAGGGGATACGGTCGGGGCGTGCCTCGGATGACAGCGACGCAGCTCCTCTGGACGGGGGTCGGCGTCCTCGCGCTCGGCGCCCTCGGCGGGCTCGTGACCCAGACGGTCCTGTTCGGCTACGGCTACGGCATCGGGTGGACCTACCGGTTCGCCGTCGTGGGCTCCTCGGTGCTCACGGCGCTCGGGGCCGCGATGGCCGCCGGCGGCCTCGTCGTCGGCGCCCTGGAGCGCGGGCGGGTGCCCGGCCCTGCCGCGCGGCCCGCGCCGCCGTCGCCGTACGGCGGCCCGGCGGGGCAGCCCGGTCCCGGCGCGTACCCCGGTGCCTACGCCGGCGCTCCGGTCCATCCTGGTGCCGGCGGCTATCCCGGTCCCGGCGGCTACCCCGGCGCACCGGCGTACCCCGGGGCCCCGGCGTACCCCGGTGCCCCGGCCCAGCCCGGCGTCCCGGCCCAGCCGGCCGGCGCCCCGGCGTACACCGGCCCGGGTGCCGCCTTCCCGCCCGCGGCGTACCCGACGCAGCCCGGTCAGCCGTCCGGCGGCCAGCCGGCTCCGGTGCCCCCGGGGCAGCCGTCCGCCGCGCCCGCCGGAGCCGCTCCGTCCGACGTGCACCCCGGTCCGGGCGCGCCGCCGGCCGGCTGGAGCGCTCCGGCGTACGGCCCGCCGGCGGCCGGGCCGACCGCAGCCGCGCCGGCCACGCCCGCCCCCGCCGACCCCTCGGACGCCCGCGGGAGCACCTCGGAGTCCCAGCCGCCCGCCTGACCGGAAGGGATCGGGGGCGGGGGACAACCCCCGCTCCGGCCGGGGGACAGGGTGCGCCGTCCCGGGGGACGGACCCGTTCTGACCTGCGGCTCCGCTCGCCAGGCTGGTGCTGCGCCCGACCGCCGGGCGTCCGCGCCCGCCGCGCGGCTGCCCGGGGAGCGCCGCCATGTCGACCGTCCTGCCGTCCCGTCCGACCACCGCGCCGCCGCGCGCGGGTTCCCCGTCGGGGAGGTCGCCGCGCGGCGTCACCCCCGGGGTCCTCACCGCGCCCAGCCCCGCCGTCGGGCCCCCCGGTGAGGCGAACGTCCTCGCGCCCGAGCGGCCCACCCGGTCCGCGACGCCTCGCCGTCGCGAGCGTGACGGCTTCGTCGACGCGGTGCGGGCGGTCGGCATCCTCGTGGTGGTCGCGCTGCACTGGCTGATGCTCGAGGCCGTGTGGGACGGCGGGTCGCTCGAGGTGGGCAACGCCCTGAGGCACGGCCCGGCCTGGCTGCTGACGTGGCTGCAGCCGCTCCCGCTGCTGTTCTTCGCCGCCGGTGCGGCCGCCCGCTACGACCTCGAGCGCGGGCCTGCGGTGCCGGGCTGGCGGTTCGCCGGGGTGCGGCTGCTGCGCATGGTGCCGCCCGTGGGTCTGCTGGTCGCGGTGTGGGCCGGCCTCGTCGCGGTCCTGCCGCGGGTCGGCGTGCCGGAGGCGGCGGTGGACCGCGTGGCGCGGATCGTCCCGCAGCCCCTGTGGTTCGTGGGGGTGCAGCTCGCCCTGCTCGCGGCGGCCCCGGCGCTGGTGGCGGCGCTGCGACGGTGGGGTGCCTGGCGGGTGCTGACGGTGGCGGCCGCGCTGCCGCTGGTGGTGGACCTGCTGCGCTTCTCGGACGAGCTGCCCGTACCCGGCTGGCCGAACCTGCTCCTGGTGTGGGCGGTCCCGTTCGTCGCCGGTCTCGTCCACGCGGGGCGCCGGCTGCGCCCGGTCCCGCCGGCGGCGCCGCGGGAGCGACCTGCGCTCGCGCTGCTGGCCGCCGGTGGCCTCGCGGCCGCGGTGGCGCTGATCGTCGTCGGGCCCTACCCGGCGTCGATGATCGGCCTGCCGGGGGAGGCCGTCTCGAACCTCGCGCCGCCGACCGCCCCGGTCGTCGGGTTCGCGGTCGCGCAGGTGGCCGGCGCGCTGCTGCTGCGGGAGCCGGTCGCCCGGTGGGCGGGCCGGTCGCGGCTGGTGCGCTGGGTCGGTCCCCGCTCGATGGGCCTGTACCTGTGGCACCTGTCGGCCGTGTTCGCCGTCGCCGGCGTGGTGCTGCTGGCGGTCGGGCGCGCGCTGCCCGTGCCGTGGACCTGGGACTGGTGGCTCACCCGCCCGGCGTACCTGGGGGCCGCCGCGGTCGTCCTGCTGCTGCTCGTGCGTGCGGCGGCCGGTGCGGAGCGCCTGGTCACGCCCCGGCGTCGCGCCGTCACCGCCTGAGCCGTGGACGAGGCGGCGTCACGCGCCACGCATGTCGCGGCGTCACGCCCCCCGCGCCGCCCGGAGCGCGTCCCGGGCGGCGTCCTCCCAGTGGTCCGCCGCCGCCAGTGGCAGCCCGACCCAGTCCCGGAACGTCCGCCCCCGACCGCCCGGGCTGAACACCGCGGCGCCGGGACGACGCAGCGCGGCGGTGTGCGCCGGCGACCCGGCCCCGAGGCGCACCCCGAGCACGCCGTCGTCCAGGCAGGCGATCATCCGCCTGCCGACGGAGAGCACCGGGCGGCCCATCATCTGGGTCCGCCGCACGCCCAGCGGGGCGAGGGTCGCGGCGAGCGCGTCGAAGGCGCCCGCCGCGCCCGCCACGTCAGCCGCGCCCGCCACGTCAGCCGCGCCCGCGGCGTCCGCCGTCACCGCGGGTCCCGGGCGGGAAGGGTGGCGCCGTGCCAGGCGGCGAGCGCGTCGGCGAACGCGGCCGGCGCGTCGGACTGGAGCAGGTGCCCGGCGCCCGGCAGCGGGACGACGGCCGCGCCGGGCAGCTCGCGTTGCCAGCGCTCGAGCTCGGCGCCGCGGAACGCGATGTCCCGGTCCGCCCACAGCAGCAGGGCGGGCAGGTGCCGCAGCGCGGGCAGCCCCTGCTCGACCTCGGCCAGGAACGCGGCGCTCCCGGTGATCTCCCGGGCGAGTGTCGAGGTGGCGGCGCGGCGCTCCGGCGTGCCGAGCGGGGACCGGTACTGCCGCACCTCCGTGCGGGTGGGGCGCCGCAGCCGGTGGCCGAGCGGGACCATGACGCGCACGACGAGGTTCGCCCGCCGTGCGAGCGCCAGCCCGACCGGCCCGCCCACGAGCGCCGAGAAGCGTTCGAAGTGCCGGTCCCCGGTCACGGGCCACGCCCAGGTGTTGCCGAGCGCGAGGCCGCTGAACCGGTGCGGCATCCGCTGCACCAGCCGCAGCCCCACGGGGCCGCCCCAGTCCTGCGCCACGAGCACGACGTCCCCCAGGTCCAGCCGCTCGACGAGCTCCTCCAGCACCTGCGCGACGGAGGAGGGACGGCCGTCGAACCCGGGCGGCGCCTGCGAGAGCCCGAGGCCCGGCAGGTCCGGCGCGACGCACCGGAACCGGTCGCCGAGGCGCGCGACCACGCCGCGCCACGCGTAGGACCAGGTGGGGTTGCCGTGCAGGAGGAGCAGCGTGGGGCCGTCGCCGTGGTCGACCGTGTGGACGCGGTGCCCGCCGACGTCGTGGACCGTCCGCCGGAACGGGTACCCGTCGGTGTCCAGCCAGGGCGGGGTGGGGGCTGCGGGCTGCGACACGGTGCCTCCTGGGGATCGCCGGGCGCTACGGTTGATAATCTGAACCGTAGAGTCCCGCGACCGAGGAGCGCAAGGGTGTCCGACTACCACCAGTTCTGCGGGCTGGCCCGCGCGCTCGACGTCGTCGGCGACCGCTGGAGCCTCCTGGTCGTGCGGGAGCTGCTCGTCGCCGACCGCCGGCACACCGAGCTGCGCGCGGCGCTGCCCGGGGTGCCCAGCAACCTGCTCGCGGACCGCCTGCGGGACCTCGTCGCGGCCGGCGTCGTCGCGCGCTCGCAGGAGCCCGGCCGCAAGGCCGTCACCTACGGCCTGACCGACCGGGGGCGCGAGCTGCGCGAGCCGGTGCTCGGGCTCGTGCGGTGGGGTGCCCCGCTGCTGGCGCCCGGTCCCCGGCCCGGAGACGCCGTCCGGCCCCCGTGGCTCGGCCTCGCGGTCGAGGCGCTCCTGGCCTCGCGGACGTCCCCGCGGCCGGAGGTGGTGGTGCTGCGCGGCGACGGCGTCGAGGTGGTGCTCGCGACCGGCCCGGAGGGGACCCGTGTGCTGCCCGGTCCGGCCGCGGAGCCCGCCGCCGTCGCCGAGGGTCCGGTCGCGCTGCTGCTCGGCGTCGCGTCCGGCGCGGTCCCCCTCGCGGCGGCGGAGGCCCGGGGAGCCCGCGTCGCGGACCCCCGCGGGGTGCTCGCCCGCCTGGTCGGCGCGGAGCGGGCCGCCGGGGATCAGGCCGCCAGGGACCAGGCCGCCGGCGACCGGGCCGCCGGGGCGCCGGACGAGGCGCCGCCGGTCAGCCCGCCCGGCCGCTGACCTCCGCGGCCCCGGTCCCCGTGGCCGCCGCGGCGGTGTCCGGCACGAACCGCACGGTGTCGCCCGGGCGCAGCTCGTCGAGCACCCCCAGGTACGGCGGGGCGACGTCGGCGACGCGCGCCTGCCACGGGTGCAGCGGCCGCTCGGTGCGCGCGAGGTGGACCTCCCCCCGGTAGCGGCCGGCGCCCGCGAGGTCCATCTGCAGGCTGCCCCGCGCGCGGGAGTCGCCGTTGCGCACGAGCGCCGGGGTGTGCGCGCCGCGGGTGCCCTCCAGCCGGAACGCGGCCTCCCCGCTGTCGACGCGCAGCCGCCACGGCCGCTCGAGCAGGAACCGCGCGGCGGGGTCCACCCCGCAGAGCGGCACGGTGACCTCGCCGGTGTCCTCGTGCCGTTCGATCCAGGCGAGGTGCTCGTCCTGCACCACGCCCTCCGCGCACACGACCGTGCTGCCGGGGCTGAGCCGGCGCAGCTGCAGGTAGTTGCGCCACGCGGTGCGGTGCCGCTGCTCCTCGAGCGTCGGCAGCCCGAGGCCGAGCGGGGCCCGGAACGTGACCTCGCCGGGGACGAACGCGTACAGCGGCAGGTCGCGGGCGGTGAACAGGGCGTCCTGCGCCCGGTACGTCGCTGTCGACAGGCCGGTCTCGGGCCGCGGGTAGTAGTTGTGCCAGCCGGCGAGCGGCAGCCCGGCGAGCGCGTCCAGCTCCGCGGCCTGCACGGTGCTGGCGTTGACGGCGATGCGCGCTCCGGTGCGCCCGGCGATCCGCCGGATCTCCTCGACGTCGAACCCGAAGTCGGTCCGGAGCACCGTGACGCCCCAGTCCCGCAGCCGGTCGAGCGCGTCCTCGCCGCCGCCGAGCCGCTCGAGCGTCAGCGGCGACACGTCCCCGCAGAACGTCAGGCCGTGCTCGGCGTGCAGGCGGCGCAGCAGCTCCCCGTGCTCGGCCAGCCGGTCGTCCTCCGGGAGGTGCAGCGACGTGAACACCAGCCCGGTGCCGCCCGGGCGCGCGGCGTGCCGCACCGCCTGCGCGACGACCTGCCGCTGCACGTCGGGCGCGTCGGTGGGGTAGAGCGACCAGAGCACGGCGGCGTCCTCTCTCGTGGTGGGGTGCGGCGGGCCGTCCCGGGCGGGCTCAGCCGAGCCGCTGGACCATGTGCTCCTTGAAGCCGAACAGGTAGGTCAGCGCGAAGCCCATCACGTAGGAGACCACGAGCCCGCCCACGTACCAGAGCCACTGCCCGTTCGTGATGACGGCGGTCATGAGCACGCCGGACAGCCCCAGCGCACCCGCGCCGAACCCGTCGGTCACCTGCATGCCGAACGCCACGAATGCACCGCCGAACCCGCCGCCGAGGCAGGCGGTGATGAGCGGGTAGAACAGCGGCAGGGAGACGCCGTAGATCAGGGGCTCGCCGACGCCGAGCACGCCGATCGGCAGCGCCGCGCGGATGATGCCCCGGAGCCGGGCGCTGCGCGTCTTGACGTAGATCGCGACGGCCATGCCGACCTCACCGGCGCCCGCCATCGCGAGGACGGGGAGCAGCTCGGTGTAGCCGTGGTCGGCGATGAGCTGGGCGTGCAGCGGCGTGAGGCCCTGGTGCACGCCCAGCATGACGAGCGGCAGGAACAGCGACGCCAGCAGGTACCCGCCGACGATCCCGCCCTGCTCGAGCGCGAAGTCGATGAGCAGCCAGTTGATGCCCTGCATGAGCAGCGCGGACAGCGGCATGACGACGAGCACGCACAGCACCGCGCCGACGATGACCGTGACCACGGGCACGACGAACAGGTCGACCGCCGCGGGCACGCGCCGGCGGACCTGACGCTCGATGACGGTGAACAGCCAGGCGGTGACGATCACGCCGATGACGCCGCCGAGCGCGGGGCTGAGCTCGCCGAACACCGGGATCGTGAGGGGCTGCGCGGGTGTCGCGGTGCCGTCGGGGGTGGTCCCCGCGGGGATGCCGGCGAGCGCGGGCATGTATGACACCGCGCCGGCGATGAGGCCGAGCACCGGCGTGCCGCCGAACTCCTGCGCGGTGTTGTACCCGACCAGCAGGTGCAGCGCGCCGACGACGATGGTCCCGAGGCCGGCGAACGCCAGGAACCACGGGTTGCCGACCACGTCGGGCGCCGCGACCTTCCAGATGTTGGTGAGCGCGACGATCAGCCCGCAGGCGATGAAGCCCGGGATGATCGGGATGAAGATGTTGCCGATGTGCCGGAACAGGGCGTGGACGCCCGTGGTCTGACGGGCCTTCACCTTCGACTTGTTCTCGGCCTCGAGCGTGCGCAGGTCCGCCGCGGCGTCCGGTGCGCCCGGGTGCCCGCCGGCCCCCTGACCGGCGGGCTGCTCCTCGGCCGGCGCCCCGGCGGTCGCGGTCGCCTGCGCGGCGGCGACGGTCGCCGGGACCGCGGACGCGTCGTCCCCCCGCGCGGCGCGCTCGGCGAAGGCGTCGCGCAGCCGCTGGGCGTGGCCCGGCCCGACGACGACCTGCAGCTGCGGGCCCTCGACGACGCCGACGACGCCGTCCAGGGCGCGGATCGCGCCGGCGTCGACGGCGGACTGGTCGGCGACGTTCAGCCGCAGGCGCGTCATGCAGTTGGTGAACGACTCGACGTTGTCCAGGCCGCCGACGAGCGGCACGAGGTCGTCGCTGAGCTTCGCGTAGTCCACGGTGGTTCCTCCGGTCAGTGCGGGGCGGGCAGGTCGGCCGGCAGCGCGGCGCGCACGAAGCCGTGCGCGGCGGTCAGCCGGTCCCGGGCGGTGGCGGCGTCGGTGCCGCAGAGCAGGGCGACGATCGCGGTCTTGGCGTGGTCGCCCGCGTCGGCCAGCGCGGCGCGCGCCGTGGCGTCGTCGCACCCGGTGGCGTCCCGCACGATGCGGACCGCGCGCTGCCGGAGCTTCGCGTTGCTCGGCCGGACGTCGACCATGAGGTTGCCGTACACCTTGCCGGTGCCGACCATCGCGGCGGTCGAGATCATGTTGAGGACGAGCTTCTGGGCGGTGCCGGCCTTGAGGCGTGTCGACCCGGTCAGCACCTCGGGGCCCGTGTCGAGCTCGATGGCGATGTCCGCGTGCCGGCCGACCTCGGAGCCGGGGTTGCAGGCGACGGCGACGGTGCCGGCGCCCACGGAGCGGGCGTGGTCGAGGCCGCCGACCACGTAGGGCGTGCGGCCGGACGCGGCGAGGCCGACGACCGTGTCCTGGGCGGTCAGCCCGAGGTCGCGCAGGTCCTGCGCGCCGAGCGCGGCGTCGTCCTCGGCGCCCTCGACGGCCTGGAACATCGCGCCGGGGCCGCCGGCGAGCAGCCCGACGACCTGACCCGGGTCGGTGCCGAAGGTCGGGGGGCACTCCGCGGCGTCGAGGACGCCGAGCCGCCCGCTGGTGCCGGCACCGAGGTAGACGAGGCGGCCGCCGGAGGACAGCGAGTCCACGGCGAGCGCGACCGCCGCGGCGACGGGGCCGAGCTGGGCGGCGACCGCGTCGGGCACGCGCCGGTCCTCCGCGTTCATCACGCCGAGCAGCTCCTCGACGTCCATGGCGTCGAGCCGCGCGGTGCGGGGGTGGGGGCTCTCGGTGCCGAGGGTGCGCAGGTCGGGCACGGGGACTCCTTCGTCGGTGACGTCTGGCACCATGTTGCACCAGGATCGCGAGAAGTCAAACAACGTTTCACGACGCCTGTGCCAGACTGGCGCGGGCGTCGACGGGCGCAGGCAGCGGGAGGGCACGTGGCGGACGGCGCGGTCGAGGTGCTCGACGCCCTGCGCGCCGCGCTCCCGCGGCTGGGGCCGGCCGAGACGCGCGTGGCCGAGGTGCTGCTGCGCGACCCGGAGGCCGGGGTCGCCGGTACCGCTGCCACGCTCGGCGAGCGCGCGCAGGTCTCCCGGGCGTCCGTGGTCCGGCTCGCGAAGACCCTCGGGTTCTCCGGGCTGCCGGCCCTGCGGGTGCGCCTCGCGCAGGACCTGTCGCGGCGGGCCGTCGAGCTCGAGCGCTCCGACATCGCGGAGGGCACGATCGTCGCCTCCGACCCCCTGCCGGAGCTGGTGGCGAAGGTCGCCTTCCACGAGGCCCGGACCATCGAGGAGACCGCCCGCTCGCTCGACCTCGACGCGCTCGACCGCGTCGCGCACGCGGTCGCCGAGAGCCACCACGTCGTCGTCCTCGGCGTCGGGGCCTCCGGCCTGGCGGCCGCCGATCTCGCCCAGAAGCTCCAGCGCATCGGCCTGATGTGCCTGTCGGCCGCCGACACGCACGTGCAGATGACGCACGCGGCGCTCGCGGACGAGCGCACCACCGCGATCGCGTTCTCGTTCAGCGGCGGCACCGTCGACGTGGTGCGCGCCCTGGAGGTCGCCGCCCGGGCCGGCGCCCGCACCGTCGCGATCACGAACGACCCCCGCTCCCCGCTGGCCGCGACGGCGCAGGAGGTGCTGCGGACGCCGGCGCGGGAGGCGACGCTGCGGGCCGCGGCGCTCGCGAGCCGCATGGCGCAGCTCGCCGTCGTCGACTTCCTGTTCATGCGCGTCGGGCAGCTGCGGTTCGACGACCTCGGGCAGGCCCTGCGCGCCACCCGCGAGGCCGTCGACCCGCAGCACCTGCCGCCCCGGGCCTAGCCCGTCCGTCGACCGCGAAACCGGCCGGACATCTCGGGCAGGGACGATGGTCCCGGGCCGGGCGCCGCACGGGCGCGCCGCGCGCGGGGGCGGAGCGACGGGAGGCGTGATGGCGAGGACCCCTGAGGCGGTGCTCCGGGTGGCACGGTCGATGGTCGCGGACTTCGAGGGCATCATCGGCGAGGTCACCGACCGGGTGTGGCGCAGCGTGCCGGCGTACCCGCAGGTCGTCGTGGACCGTGCGGACCTGTCCGGCCAGGTGCGGGACTCGATCCTCAACGTGCTGGTCTGCCTGATGGAGGACCGGGTGCCGTCGGCGTCGGAGCTCGACACGGCCGCGGCGAACGGGGAGCGCCGGGCGCTGCAGGGCGTCGCCCAGGCGGCCGTGATCCAGTCGTACCGGAACGCCGAGCGCAGCCTCGTGGACACCTTCCAGGCGCGCTGCGCCCGCATGCAGGTGCCCGTCGGGGCGCTGCGCGTCGGTCAGCAGCAGATCGTGGCGATCCTGGACCAGCTCGAGGGGGCGATGCTGCGCACGTACGCCCAGATGCAGCAGCGCATCGCGACCCGCACGGTGCTGACGGAGCCCGACCTGATGAACCGGCTGGTCAGCGGCGAGCCGATCGACGCGGCGGACCTCGCGGGGCTGGTGCGGACGCTCGGCCTGGAGGTCACGGACGCCACCCGCGTCGTCGGGCTGGCCCTCGGCGTCGCGGACGAGGACGACGTCGACCCGGAGCACGTCGCCGAGCTGCGGCACCACGCGGTGGCGCACCTGCAGTCCGTCACCGGCGCGGCGCCCCTGTCCGGGGTCGTCCGGGAGGACGACGGCCGCCCGGTCGTGGTCGTCGCGGTGCCGTGGGAGGGGCCGGTGGCCGAGCTCGGTGCGCGGCTCGCGGCCGGGCTCGACCGGCGCCGCACGGCGGTCGCGGCGATCGGCGCCGTCGGGGAGCCGCGCCGCGGGCTGGCGGCCGTCGGCGGCTCCTGCCGGCAGGCGACCGGGGCGCTCCAGGTCGGGCGGCGGCGCGGTGCCGAGCGGGCCGTCGTGCTGTTCCGCGACGTGCTGCTCGAGGTCCTCGCGCTGCGCGACGTGCGGATGGTCGTGAACCTGCAGGACCGCTACCTGCGGCCGGTCGCCTCGCACGAGCACCTGCTCGAGACCCTGCGGGTGCACCTGGCCACGGACCTGTCGGTCCCGGAGACCGCGCGGCGCCTGGTGGTGCACCCCAACACGGTGGCCTACCGGCTGCGGCGCATCGGCGAGCTGAGCGGCCTCGACCTGCACCGGGTGGCGGACGTGGCGCGGGCGGTGCTCGCGGTGCAGGGGCTGGAGCTCGGCATCAGCGCGCAGGCGCACGGCAGCGCGGCGCTCGACGAGGACCCCGCGGGCCGCTGACGGCGTCCCGCGACCCGCCGGCGTGCTGCGTCCGGAGCGGCCCGGCCCGGCCCGCCTCAGGCCAGCAGCCCGGCGGCGCGCGCGCAGGCCGCGGCGCGGTCGAGCGCCTCGTGGGCGGGGGAGACGCCGTCGTCCATCACGACGAGCGTGTCGAGCCCCGCCCCGGCGAACGCGTGCATCCCGGCCGTGACCTCGTCGCGGGTGCCGGCGAGCGTGAAGGTGCGCAGCACGTCGTCGTCCACCAGGTCGGCGCCGTCGGCCCCGGCGAGCAGCCGCGCGCGCAGCGCCTCGGCGCGCGGGGCGGGCAGCCCGGGCACCGCCGTGATGGGGGACGCGCCGTGCATCCCGAGGAACCGCGCCGTGCGGGACCGCACCCGGTCGCGCGCCGCCGCCCCGTCGTCGTCGCAGGAGAACGCCGCGTACGCGGTCAGGGTCAGGTCCGGGCGCGGGTGCCGCTCGCGGATCCACCGGACGTACGCGGGGGTGGACAGCACGGAGAGCATGAGCCCGTCGGCGGTGCGCGCGCCGACCGCCAGGGCCCGCTCGCCCTTGACGCCGAGCAGCACCGGGACGTCCGGGCGCGCGGGGGTGAACGACAGGGCCGCGTCGAGCGGCAGGCCGTTGACGTCCTCGCGGACCACCTCGCCGGCCAGCAGCCGGCGCAGGGCGGCCGTGTACGCCTCGAGCGTGCTGATCGGCCGGGTGAACGGGATGCCGAGCCGGCCCTCCATCCACCCCCGGTTGCTCGCGCCGAGCCCGACGACCAGCCGCCCGCCGGAGACCTCGTCGAGCGCGGCGCACTCCATGGCGGCGAGGGCGACGTGCCGGGTCCACGGGTTGATGACGCCCAGCCCGACGCCCACGCGGGACGTCGCCGCCGCGACCGCCCCGGCCACCGCGAACGCCCCGCGCTCGAGGTAGTCCTCGCTGAGCCAGACCTCCGCGAAGCCGAGGTCCTCCGCGTGCCGGGCGAGGTCGACCGCCGTGCGCGCGTCCCGGCGGCCGGCCGGCGCGTACGCGATGCGCACGCCTCAGCCCCGCCCGGCGGCGGCGTCGAACGCCGCGAGCGTCGGCGCGATCACGGGCACGGGTGCGAGGCGCGCGGCCGTCGCCCCGACGTCCTTCAGCCCGGTCGAGGTGCCGAGCAGCACCACCGTGTCGTCCGCGCCGAGCTCGCCGCGCGCCACGAGGTCCGGCAGCACCGCGTAGGTGATGACGGACGACGCCTCGAGGTACATCCCCTCGGCGGCGGCCAGGGCGGACTGCGCGCGCATCACCTGCTCGTCGTCGGCGGTGGCGGCGGCCCCGCCGCTGGAGCGCAGCGCGTCCCAGGCCTGCCAGGTGGCCGTGGAGGACCCGATGGAGAACGCCACGGTCGGCCCGGCGGGGACCGTCGCGCCGGGGGTGAACCCGTCGCGCAGCGCCGCGACGTGCGGCCCGAACGGCTCCGCCGCGACCATGCGCGGCACGCGGTCCGCGAGCCCGAGCGCGACCAGGTCCCGGAACCCCCGGAGGGTGCCCGCGACGCCGTCGCCGTACGCCACCGGCGCCACGACGGCGTCGGGCACCCGCCCGCCGAGCTGCTCCCAGATCTCGTAGGCGAGGGTCTTGTAGCCGTCGACGCCGAACGGGTTGGACCCGGACGGCGGGCTGAGGTAGCCGGACACGGGCACCCAGCCGCGCTCCTCGACGCCCGCGCGCATGACGACCCACCGGTCCCGCGGGTCGTCGAACGCCACGACGTCCGCGCCGGAGGACTGCATGAGCGTCTTCATCGTCTCCGGCACGGAGGCCACCGTCAGCACCACGCAGCGCAGCCCGGCGCGGGCGGCGTACGCGGCGGTCGCGGCGCCGTGGTTGCCGGTGGACGCGACGACCACGGTGTCGTGCCCCTGCTGCAGCGCCTTCGTCACGGCGACCGCGGCGAGCCGGTCCTTGTACGACCACGTCGGGTTGCGCGACTCGTCCTTGACCAGCAGCGACGGCAGCCCGACGGCGGCCCCGGCGCGGGGGACCGGCACCAGGGGGGTGCCGCCCTCGCCCAGCGACACGAGCGGGCCGGACGGGTCGACGGGGAGCAGCGGCGCGAACCGGAACACCCCCGGGCCCGTGCCGGGGGCGGGCAGCGCGGTCACACCCGTCAGGTCGTACACGGGGGAGGCGTGCACGTGCACGCCCCGGGCGAGCGCCGACGCGGACGGCCGGTAGGCGTCGGGCTCCCGGACCTCCGCCCCGGTCACGCCGTCGCGCAGCACGCCGGTGTACGCGCCCGCCGCGCCGCTCACGCGGGCACCTCCGTGAGGCCGCGGGCCAGCGTCGTCAGGGGCCGGACCCCGTCGGCGGTGACCACCAGCGCGTCCTCGACCATCATCCCGCCCCAGCCCAGCTCGTAGTACGGCGTCTCGAAGCAGAACGTCATGCCCTCCTCGAGCGGCGCGTCGTCCCCGGGGCGCACGATCGGGGGCTCGTAGACCTCCAGCCCGATGCCGTGCCCGCAGTGCTGCCGCCGGTACGGCGCCAGCCCGCCCCGCTGGGTGACGTCGACGGCGAGGTCGAACAGCGCGGCGGCGCCCACGCCGGGGCGCGCGGCCGCGAGCTGCGCGTCCAGCCCCGCGAGGAGGGCGTCGTACCGCCGGGCCTGCAGGTCGCTCGCCGGGCCGACGACGGCGGTGCGGCCGATGTCCGACCAGTACCCGTCCAGCACGCACCCCACGTCGAACCGCAGCAGGTCGCCGGCGGCCAGCGGCCGGTCGGTCGCCACGGCGTCGGCCAGGGCGGACCGCTCGCCCGCGGTGACGACGGTGAAGCGGGGGGCGGCGCCGCCGTCCACCATCGTGCGGGCGACGACGCGGGCCAGCTCGGCCTCGGTGACCCCGGGGCGGGCGACGGCGAGCGCCGCCACGATGCCGGCCTCGGCCAGCCGGGCGGACCGCGCCAGGAGCGCGACCTCCCCGGGGAGCTTGCGGGCACGGACGCCCGACAGCCACGCGCTCGCGTCCGCCCAGGTCACCTCGGGCAGGGCGGCCTCGAGCGCAGCCCGCAGCGGGGCCGGGCACGAGGCCTCGTCCAGGCCGACGGTGCCGGACGCGACCCCCGCGCGGCGGACGGCGGCGGCGATCGCCGGCGCGGCGCCCGGGTGCTCGTCGACCAGGCGGGTGGCGGTGGCGGCGGAGCCCGCGGACTCGAAGTAGAACCGGCCGAACGCGACGAAGTCGTCCTCGGCGACGCCGGCGTCGAACGCGGGGGCGGAGTCCGCGACCGGCCCGGCCAGCACCGTGCGGTCGCCCGTGACGACCGCCGCCACCGAGGAGGTCCCGTGGACGGACCCGGACATCGAGCGGTAGCCGGTGGCGTAGTCGACACCCGCGGTGGACAGGGTCACCACGGCGTCGAACGGCGCGCCGGCCAGGTGCTCGCGGAGGCGGGCGGTGCGGGCGGCGACGAGCGCCTCGCGGGGGCTCGGGGCGGTGGTCACTGGGCGGCTCCTGCCGTCGGGGCGGGGTCGGACGGGCGGTCGGGTCGGCGGTCGTCCGGCGTGCCGGCGTTCACCGGCTCGATGACCTCCTGCGCGAACCGGGCCATCTGGTCGAGCGTCTCGGCCACGGTGTTGCACGCGAACAGCAGCGCGGACAGGGTCGTGACGCCGGCCTCGGCGTAGGCGTGCACCTGGTCCTGGATCTGCGCGGTCGACCCGACGAGGTTGCGGGCCGCGAACCCGTCCTGCTGGCCCTTGAGGGTCGAGCCGGCGAGCGAGCGCATGTGCTGGTGCAGCTGCGTGGTCTCGAACCGGGCCATCGCGTCGGGCTGCGACGCGCCCATCGCGACCGACAGCTGCGGCGCGACGTCGAAGTCCGGCGGCAGCTCGCGCCCGATCGCCTCGGCCTCCCGGCGGATGTCCGCGAGCCCCGCGGCGACCTCGGCCGGGCTGAGCACCGCCGGCAGCCAGCCGGTGCCGTACCGCGCCGCGCGCTGCCGGGAGCCCGCGGCGTTGCCGCCGGACAGGATCGGCAGCGGCGTCTGCACGGGCTTCGGGTAGGACTCCACGTCCTCGAACTGCAGGAACTCGCCGTGGAACGACGCCCGGCGGTCCCGCAGCAGCGTCTCGAGCGAGGCGAGGAACTCGTCGGCCTGCCGGCCGCGGTGCAGCGTGTTCCCGGGCCACATCGCGTCGGTCTCCTCGCGGTAGGCGCCGATGCCGACCCCGAGCACGAACCGCCCTCCCGAGAGCTGGTCGAGCGTCGCCGCCTGCTTCGCGGCCACCACGGGGTGGCGGAACGCCATGACGGTGATCGCCGTCGCGAGCCGCAGCCGGGTGGTGCGCGCCGCGACGAACGACAGGTAGAGGTACGGGTCGTAGAACCGCGGCGGCGCGTCGAACTCGGCCCGCACGTAGCGCTGCGTGGTCACGTGGTCGTTGCCCCACACCGAGTCGAACCCGAGGCGCTCGGCCTCGACGGCGATCTGCACCGCCTGCTCCGGGTCGGCGTACGGCACGGGGTACATCAGCCCCTCCGTGCCGGTCGGGACTCCCAGTCCGAACTTCATGCGATCTCCTCCGGGTTCGGGTCGGTCGCCGCCGGCGCCGCGCCGGGCAGCCGGCGGGCGCGACGCCGCGGGTCGGCCACCGGGACGGCGGCCAGCAGCGTGCGGGTGTAGTCGTCCTGCGGGGTGTCGAGCACGGCGGCGGTCGTGCCGCGCTCGACGACGAGGCCGGCGTGCATCACCGCGACCTCGTGGGCGATCTGCCGCACCACCGAGATGTCGTGCGTGATGAACAGGTACGCGGCCTGCGTGGTCTGCTGGAGCTCGCGCAGCAGCCGGACGATCCGCCCGCGCACCGACTGGTCCAGCCCGGAGGTCGGCTCGTCGAGCACCACGAGGTCGGGCCGGGGCGCGAGGGCCCGCGCGATCGCCACCCGCTGCTGCTGGCCGCCGGACAGCTCGCCGGGCAGCCGGCCGCGCATCGCGTCCGGCAGGCCCACCAGGTCCAGCAGCTCCGTGACCCGGGCCCCGGCGGCGGCCCCGCGCTCGGCGGTCAGCCGGGCGAGCGGCTCGCGCAGGATCGCCTCGACGGTCCACCGGGAGTCCAGGGACTGGTACGGGTTCTGGAACACCATCTGCACGGACCGCCGGCGCTCGCGGTCCCACGGCCCGAGCAGGTCGAACCCGCCGAAGCTCGCGGTCCCGGCGGTGGCGCCGTGCAGCCCGGCGACGACCCGGCCGAGCGTCGACTTGCCCGACCCGGACTCGCCGACCAGCGCGAGCGTCCGGGCCGTGTCCAGGTCCAGGTCCACGCCCCGCAGCGCGTGGACGGTCCGCCCCCGGGCGGCGAACGTCTTGGTGACGCCCCGCACCTCAAGCAGCGCCATCGCCGGCCTCCTCGCCCGCGGCCACCAGGTACCGCGTGTACTCGTGCTGCGGGGACTCGAACAGCTCGACGACCCCGGTGGTCTCCACGAGGTCGCCGCGGTACAGCACGGCGACGCGGTCGCAGACCTCCGCGACGACCCCGAGGTCGTGCGTGATGAGGAGCACGCCGCAGCCGGTCTCGTCCGCGAGCTCGGTCAGGAGCGTGAGGATCTGCGCCTGCACGGTCACGTCCAGGGCGGTGGTCGGCTCGTCGGCGATCAGCAGCGCCGGGCGGCAGGCCAGCGCCATCGCGATCATCACGCGCTGGCACATGCCGCCGGAGAGCTGGTGCGGGTAGGCCCGGCCGACGCGCGCCGGGTCCGCGATGTGCACCCGGCCGAGCAGCCGCTCCGCCTCGGCGCGCGCGGACCGGCGGTCGGCCCCGGCGCCGTCGCGCTGGTGCAGCCGCACCATCCGGGCGATCTGCTCGCCGACGCGCATCAGGGGGTTGAGCGAGTCCTGCGGGTTCTGGAAGATCATCGCGAACCGGTGCGCCACCGAGCGCCGGGCGGTCGCGGTGGCGTCCGCCCCGGACACCAGCACCCGCCCGCCGGTGACCGCGATGCCGTCGGGCAGCACGCCCATGACCGCGAGCGAGGTCATGGACTTGCCGGAGCCGGACTCGCCGACCAGGCCGACGACCTCGCCGGGGCGCACGCTGAGGCTGACGTCGCGCAGCAGCGGGGTGCCGGTGCGGGTCACGGCCACCGAGAGCCGGTCGAGCTCGAGCACGGGGGTGGTCACCGGTCGCCTCCCAGGTCGTCGCCGACGAAGTGCAGGCCGGTCACGGTCACCGCGATGAGCAGGCCGGGGAAGAACGCCGTCCACCACTGGCCGGTCAGCATGTTCTGCGCGCCCTCGGCGACCATGACGCCCCACTCGGGCGTGGGGGCGTGGATGCCGATGCCCAGGTACGCCAGGCCCGCGACGTTGAGGATCGAGTACCCGCACACGAGCGTGAACTGCACGGCCGCCGGCCGGACCGAGTGGGGCAGCACGTGCCCGAACGCGATCCGCAGCCAGCCCGCGCCGGCCACCCGCGCGCCGTCGACGTACGCCAGCTCCCGCTGCGCGAGCGCCTCGGCGCGCACCAGCCGCACGAAGGGCGGCACCGCCGCGACCGCCAGCGCGAGCGCGAGCTGGGGGGTGCTCTCGCCGATCGCCAGAAGCAGGATCATCGCGAGCACGAAGCCGGGGAACGACATGAGCACGTCCACGCACCGCATGACGACGTCGTCCACCCGGCCCCCGACGTAGCCGGACACCACCCCGAGCGCGGACCCCACGACCATGGCGAGCAGCGCGATGCTCACGCCCAGCACCAGGTCCAGCCGGATGGCGTGCACCGCCCGGGCGAAGACGTCGCGGCCGTAGAAGTCGGTCCCGAACCAGTGGGCCGCGGACGGGGCCTGCAGCGCGTCCGACGGCTCGACGGCCAGCGGGTCGGCGACCAGGAACGGTCCGACGACGCCGACCACCACGAGCACGGCGAGGATGCCGGCGCCGGTCCACAGGAACGGCCGGGGCCGGCGGCTGCGGACGCGGGCGGCGTCGGCGGTGGAGAGCAGGGCCGGGGCGGCGGTCGCGGGTCCGGCGGCGGGCGGGGCGGGCTGGGTCATGCGCGGGCACCTCCGAGCCGGATGCGGGGGTCGATCAGGCCGTACGCCAGGTCGATGAGCACGTTGAGGGCGATGTAGAGGACCCCGATGACGATCGCGTAGCCCTGGAGCACCTCGAGGTCGTTGGCGCGCACCGCGTCGTACGCCAGCCGGCCCATGCCGGGCCAGGAGAACAGCTGCTCGACGATGACGTTGCCGCCGAGCAGGAAGCTGAGCACCAGCCCGAGCGAGGTGAGGATCTGGAGCATCGCGTTGCGCATCTGGTCCCGCCAGAGCACCTCGCGCGGCGCGACGCCGAACGCGCGGGCGGTCCGCACGTACCCGGTGCCGGCGGTGGCGATGAGCGCGGAGCGCACCATCTTGACCACGGCCGCCGAGGCGCCGATGCCGAGGGTCAGCGCGGGCAGCACCAGGTACCGCAGCGCCTGCCCGGCGGTCGCCGGGTCGCCCGCGAGCAGCGCGTCCAGCACGTACAGGCCGGTGACGTCGGGCGGCGGGGGCGTCCCCACGGGGAGCCGGCCGATCGGCCCGGGCAGCAGGTGCCAGGTGGAGAACAGCCCGAAGATGAGCAGCAGCCCGAGCCAGAACGGCGCCATCGACGACCCGAGCACCGCGTACACCCGGCCGGCGACGTCCGCGGGGCGCCCGCGGTGGGCCGCGGCGAGCACGCCGACCGGGACGCCGATCAGGACGGCGACCACCAGCGCGGCGAGAGCGAGCTCGATGGTGGCGGGCAGCCGCGCGACCAGCTCGGTGCCGACGTCGCGCCCGGTGGACACGGCCCGGCCGAGGTCGCCTTGCGCGAGCCGCACCACGTAGTCCCGGAGCTGGACCAGCAGCGGGTCGTCCAGGCCGTACGACGCGCGCAGCGCCGCGACGTCCTCGGGCGTGGCCTCGGGGCCGAGCCGGGCGGCGGCCGCGTCCCCGGGCAGGATCCGGGTGACGAGGAAGACGACCAGCACGAGCCCGAGCACCGTCAGCGCGGAGGTGCCGAGGCGGCGCAGGACGTAACGGGTCACGGCGGGGCTCCTGTCGGGCGGCGGGGGCGTGGCGGGGTGCGGGTGGTGGAGGGCGCCGGCGCCCGCGGCCCGGGGGCAGGGACCCCGTGGCGGGCGGACGCCGGCGCGTCCTCACACCGGCGCGCTCACCCCTTGGTGAGGTACTGCAGCCGCAGCTGCTCGGTGTTGTCCTTGGTCAGGCCGGTCACGCCGTCCCGGACCACGAACGTCCACGCCGGGTTGTAGACGGGGACGAAGGGCATGTCGTCGTAGATGACCTGCTGCGCCTCGGCGGAGATCTCCGCACGGCCGGCCTCGTCGGTCGTCGCGACGCCCTCCTGGAGCAGGGCGTCCAGGTCGGGGTTCGCGTAGGACGTGAAGTTCGTCCCCGCCGCCGACCCCGCCAGGTAGTACATCTGGTAGAACGGGTCGGCGCCCCAGCCGAGGAAGTTGTTCAGGTACATCGGCAGCGCGCGGGCGTTGGTCTGCTGCGTGAAGTCGGCGTCCGTCAGGGGCTTGAGGTCGATGTCGACCCCGATCTCCTTCAGGTTCGCCTGCACCAGCACCGCCGCCGCGGCCTCGACCGCGTTGGACTGCTTGTAGTACAGCGTCGAGCTGAAGCCGTCGGGCAGCCCGGCCTCGGCGAGCAGGTCCGCGGCGGCGTCCAGGTCCTCCTCGAACGTCCCCGCGTCGTCGGAGTGGGTCTCCATGGAGGCCGGCACGACGCCCGTGGAGACGTTCGCGTAGCCGTACAGCACCTGGTCCACGAGGTCCTCGTAGGGCACCGCCTTGGCGACGGCCTGCCGGACGCGGGCGTCGTCGAACGGCGCCTCGGCGGTGTTGAACCCCAGGTACTCCAGGCGGTTGGACGGCTCCGAGACGACCGTCAGGCCGTCCTCGTCCTCCATCGCCTTGACCTGGTCCAGCGGGATGCCCTGCGCCAGGTCGAGCTCGCCCGAGCGCAGCAGCAGCGCGCGCTGCGACGGGTCGGAGACGAACTGGACGGTCACGCCGGCGTTCGCGATCTTCTCCGGCGCGTAGTAGTGCTCGTTGGGCTCCAGCACGAGCTGCTGCGTCGGGTCGTACGACGCGACCGTGTACGGGCCGGAGGAGTTCGCGTTCTCGCGGAACCACTCGCCGGCCCAGGGGTCGTCGTCGGTCGCGTTCGCCTCGCCGGTGGCCTGCGAGAAGATGCCGAGCGGCTGCATCGCCTCCATCTTGGCGAGCAGCGGGCTGGCGAAGCTGCTGGTGACGACGACGGTGCTGTCGTCGGGCGCGGTCACGTCGTCCGGGGAGGCGACGCCGGCGAACGGCAGCAGCGCCTTGACGTAGCCGGGACCGAGCAGGCTGCGCTGGTAGGACCACACGACGTCCTGCGCGGTCAGCGGCGTGCCGTCGGCGAACGCCAGCCCGTCGCGCAGGTGGAACGTCGTCGTCAGACCGTCCTCGGAGACCTCCCAGGACTCGGCGAGCGCACCCTCGAGCTCCGTGGTGCCGGTGCGCACCAGGCCGTCGGTGTCGTAGGTCTGCTCGAGCAGCTGCTCGACGAGCGACCCGGTCGCCACCATCGCGGCCGGCGTGCGCCAGGCCTGCGCGTCGAGCAGGTCGACGGAGCTGTCGAGGCTGATGACGAGGGGCTCCGACGCGCTGCCGGCGGTGCCGGCGGAGGCGTCGTCGGACGGGGTGTCGCCGCCGCCGCACGCGGTGAGGGCGAGCGCGGCGGCCACGGCCGCGGCGGCCGCCACGGAGGTGCGCCGCCGCCGGGGGAGGTGTCGCTTCACGGGGGCTCCTAGCACGGTCGGGGCGGTGCGGCCCGCCGGCGCTCGGCCGGGCTGGGTCCGCGCCGTCGGGGAGCGGCGCGGTCCCGCGCCACGTCCAGCCTCGCCGCGGCCGGGGGACCGGGGCATCGGCTGCCGGGCCAAACCGCGCGGCCCCGGGTTGTCGTCGCCCCCGAGCGCCCCCACCGCCCGGCCGGGCCCGGCCACGAGGGTAGGCAGGCGTGTGTTTCGGGAGCGGGCACCCGTCGGAAACCTCGGCGAAACGCGGTCCGCCGCCTCGCGCCCGCTCAGGACGGGTTCCAGGTGGCTTCCCAGCGCGTTCCCAGGGTCGGGTGCTCGACTGGTGCCGTGCTGCACGACCGACACCGTCGCCGGACCGACGCCGTCCCCGGCCCCGCGGAGCCCGACCCCGCCCAGCCCCGTCCGGCGGACCCGCCCGGCGTGACCCGCGCCGCCGGCGCCGGCCCCTGGCAGGTCGTCCGCGCGGGCGTCGTGGACGTCAACCGGATCGCCCGCATGCTGGCCGAGCACCGCCCGTTCATCGACCTGGACGGGGACGGCCGGCCCGACGAGGTGCCGGACCCCGAGCACGCGGGCCCCGCGACGCGCATGGTGCTGAGCCTCGGCGCCCTGGAGCACGGCGAGGTGTGGTTCGCGCGCGACGAGGCGGGGGACGTCCTGGCGGTCGCGGTGTGGCTGCCGCCGGAGGCGGAGCACCTGGCGCACGACCTGCACCGCGTCGTCGCGCAGGAGCTCGGCGTGACGCCGGTGCGGGACCCCGAGCCGGCGCACGCCCCGCTGCGCTCGCTCGTCGGCGCCACGGCCCACACGCTCGCGCACCTGCGGGACTCGGACGCGGAGCGGGTGCTGATCCTGCTCGCCGACGCCGGGCGGGTCGCCGGCGCGCGCCGCCGCGCGCTGCTGGCGGACGTGCTCGCGCCGGTGCTGCGGGCGCAGGGCGACGCGGGCCGGGAGACGCTGGCCGTGACGGTCGACCCGGCGCAGGTGGCGGACCTCGCGGCGCTCGGGTTCGCGGAGCGCACGCGCAGCCCGCTCGGCGCGGCGTCGCTGTGGCTCGGGGCGCACCGCCCGGCGCGGCTGCTCGAGCCGGTGGTGACGGGCCCGGTCGCCACGACGGCGTAGCGCGGGCCGCCCCCGCGGCGCCCGTCAGCCCGCGAACGCCACCGCGTAGCCCGCCGCGTCCTCCTCGAGGTCGCCGGTCTCGCCCTCGCGGGCGGCACGCCGTCCCAGCACGATCGTGTACGTCCAGAACGCCGCCAGGGCGAGCGCGCCGATGACGATCTTCAGCCACCACGCCAGCGTCGACCCGGTGACGAAGCCCTCGACGAGGCCGGACAGCGCGAGCGACCCCACCAGCCCGATCGCGACGGTGACGAGCGAGCGACCCTCCTCGGCGAGCGCGCGGCTCCGGGGCCGGCCGCCGGGCGCGATCCACGTCCAGCACAGGCGCAGCCCCGCCGCGCCGGCGACGAAGATCGACGTCAGCTCCAGCAGGCCGTGCGGGGCGATGAGCGTGAGGAACACGTCGAGGCTGCCGTGCGCCGCCATCATCCCGCCGGTCGCGCCCACGCTGACGGCGTTCTGCACCAGCACGTACAGCGGCCCGACCCCGGAGATGCCGATGCCGATGCACACGGCCGCGATCCAGGCGTTGTTGGTCCAGACGACGCCCGCGAAGCCGATGCCCGGGTCGTAGTAGGAGGCGAACGCCTCGTCGACGTACTGCTGGCGCTGCGCCGGGGTGCCCATCGCCGCGAGGGCGCCCGGGTCGGTGGCGACCCACCACCCGGCGACGACGGCGAGCGCGACGAACCCCGTCATCACGGCGACGGTCCACCAGCGGATCCGGTACAGCGCGGCCGGCAGCGACACCACGAGGAACCGACGGGCGTCGCGCCAGGCGGGCTCGTGGCTGCCGGCGATCGCCGACCGGGCGCGCGCCAGGAGCTGCGACAGCCGCGCGACCGTGTCCGGGTCGGGTGCGGAGGAGCGGACGGTGGACAGGTCGGTGGCGACCGCCTGGTAGAGGCGCACGAGCTCGTCCGCCTCCGCGCCGTCGCGGACCCGGCGCCGGGACAGCTCGTCGAGCCGCGCCCACGTCGGCTGCCGCAGCGCGGAGAAGGCGTCGAGGTCCACGGCCGATACCCTGCCACAGGACGGCCGGCCGGCAGCGGGCGGCGCGGGCGAGCAGCAGGAGGTCCGGGGTGGACGAGGGCATCGTCATCGGCGAGGGCGTCCTGCTGGACGCGCGCCCCACGTCGGTCGCGAGCCGGCTCGGCGCGGCGGTGATCGACCTGCTCGTCCTGGGGGTCGTCGCGCTCGGCGTGGTCCTGCTCGCCGTCAACGTGGTGCGGGTCGCACCGGGCGAGGAGCTGCTGCGGATCCTCCTGGTCGCCGTGATGGCGCTGGTGCTCGTCGTGATCCCGACCGCGGTGGACACGCTCACGCGCGGCAGGTCGCTCGGCAAGCTGGCGGTCGGCATCCGCGTGGTCCGCGACGACGGCGGGCCGATCCGGTTCCGGCAGGCGCTGGTGCGGGCGCTCGCGGGCATCCTCGAGCTGTGGGCGACGTTCGGGTCCGTCGCGTTCATCGCGTCGCTCGTGCACCCGCAGGGCAAGCGGCTCGGGGACATGCTCGCGGGGACGTACGTGGTGCGGGTGCGCGGCAGGGTGGAGGCCCGGCCGGTGCTGACGATGCCCCCCTTCCTCGCCGGGTGGGCGCAGGGCGCGGACGTCGCGCGCCTGCCCGACGGGCTCGCGATGTCGGCGCGGCAGTTCCTCGGGCGGGCGGCGGGACTCCACCCGGGCTCGCGCGCTGCGCTCGGGCGCCAGCTCGCCGCGGAGGTCGCCCGCTACGTCGCGCCCGGCCCGCCGCCGGGCACGCACCCGGAGGCGTTCCTCGCCGCGGTCCTCGCGACGCGCCGCGACCGGGAGCACGCGGCGGGCGTCCGCGCCGCGGCGCGCGCCGAGCACGAGGCCTCCGCGCTGCACCGGCTGCCCCACGGGGTGCCCGACCCCGCCCGCTGAGGCGTGCCGCGGGCCCGGCCCGGCGCCCGGCCCGGGCCCGGCCCGCGCCCGCAGCGTGGACACCGCCGCTGCGCGGAAGGCGCTCGCCGTACCGTGAGCCACCGGTGGGGGCAGCCACGGAGGAAGCGGGGACGCGGACGGTGCAAGGACAGCTCGACCAGGTGCTCGACCAGGTGCTCGTGCGGAACCCCGCCGAGCCGGAGTTCCACCAGGCGGTCCGGGAGGTGTTCGCCAGCCTCGGGCCCGTGCTCGCCCGGCACCCCGAGTACGTCGACGCCGCCGTGCTGGAGCGGCTGTGCGAGCCCGAGCGGCAGATCGTCTTCCGCGTGCCGTGGGTGGACGACTCGGGCCGGGTCCGGATCAACCGCGGGTTCCGCGTGCAGTTCAGCACCACGCTCGGCCCCTCGAAGGGCGGGCTGCGGTTCCACCCGTCGGTCAACCTCGGGATCGTGAAGTTCCTCGGGTTCGAGCAGGTGTTCAAGAACTCGCTCACGGGGATGCCGATCGGCGGCGGCAAGGGCGGGTCGGACTTCGACCCGCGCGGCCGCTCCGACGGCGAGGTCATGCGGTTCTGCCAGTCGTTCATGACGGAGCTGGCGCGGCACATCGGCGAGTACGTCGACGTGCCGGCGGGCGACATCGGCGTCGGCGGTCGGGAGATCGGCTACCTGTTCGGGCAGTACAAGCGCATGACCGGCCGGCACGAGTCCGGTGTGCTGACCGGCAAGGGCGTCACGTGGGGCGGCTCGCTGGTCCGCACCGAGGCCACCGGGTACGGCGCGGTGCTGTTCGCGCAGGAGATGCTGCGCGCCGCGGGCCGGTCGCTGGACGGGCAGCGCGTGGTGGTGTCGGGCTCCGGCAACGTCGCGGTCTACGCGATCCAGAAGGCGCAGCAGCTCGGCGGGCACGTGGTGGCCTGCTCGGACTCCGGCGGCTACGTCGTCGACGAGCGGGGCATCGACCTGCCGCTGCTGCAGCAGGTGAAGACCGTCGAGCGGCGCTCGCTCGCCACGTACGCGGAGCGCCGCGGCGGGTCCGCCCGGTTCGTCCCGGGCCGGCGCGTCTGGGAGGTCGGGGCCGCGGTCGCGCTGCCGTGCGCGACGCAGAACGAGCTCGACGAGTCCGACGCGCGGGCGCTCGTCGCCTCGGGGCTGGTCGCGGTCGCGGAGGGCGCCAACATGCCCACGACGCCCGACGCCGTCGCGCTGCTGCAGGACGCCGGCGTGCTGTTCGGCCCGGGCAAGGCCGCCAACGCCGGCGGCGTCGCGACGTCCGCGCTCGAGATGCAGCAGAACGCGAGCCGCGACTCGTGGTCGTTCGACTACACCGAGGACCGCCTGGCGGCGATCATGCGCTCGATCCACGACCGCTGCGCGGCGACCGCCGAGGAGTACGGGGCGCCGGGCGACTACGTGGTCGGGGCGAACATCGCGGGGTTCCTCAAGGTCGCGGACGCGATGATCGCCCTGGGCGTGGTGTAGCCCCCGGTCCGGGCGCGCCGGGGACGGTGCGCCCGGACCAGGCGTCCCACGCCGTGCGGAACGGCCCCGCCGTGGCGAGGAGCGCGGCGGGCGGACCCTGCTGGACCACCCGCCCTCCCGCGAGCACGACGACCCGGTCGGCCCGCACGGCCTGGTCCAGCCGGTGGGCGACGACGACCGCCGTGCGACCGCCGAGGACCGCGTCCAGCGCGGCGTCGAGGGCGTCGCGGCGCGTGCGCGGCAGGTCGGCGGTGGCCTCGTCGAGGACGACCACCGCGGGGTCGGCCAGCAGGACGCGGGCGAGCGCGACCTGCTGCGCCCTGTCCGGGGGCAGGTCCGCGCCGTCCGGGCCGAGCACCGTCGCCAGCCCGTCGGGCAGCTCCGACCACCAGGCGGCCCCGACCGCCTCGAGGGCGCGGACCAGGTCGGCGTCCGCGGCGCGGGGTGCGGCGAGGCGCAGGTCGTCGGCGAGCGTCCCGGCGAACACGTGCACGTCCTGGTCGACCAGGACCACGCACCCCGGCCGCTCGTGGTGGACCAGCGCGGCGTCGTCGGCCCCGACCCGCGCCCGGCCGGACGTCGGGTCGAGGGTGCCGGTGACCAGCCGCGCCAGCGTGGACTTGCCGGCCCCGGAGGGCCCGACGAGCGCGACGTGCTCGCCGGGGGCGACCCGCAGCGAGACCCCGTCGAGGACGGGGCGCCCCGGGTGGTAGGCGAACCCGGCCGCCTCGACCGTGACCGGCGGCGGCCCGGACCGCTCCGCGACGGGGCGGCCGCTCCGCTGCCGGGGCAGGTCGGCCACGCCGGCGAGACGGGCCAGGCCGGCGCCCGCGCGCGCCAGCTCGTCCACCTGGAACAGGAGCACGCCCATCGGCCCGAACAGCCGGTGGAAGAACAGCGCCGCCGCCGTCGCCGCCCCGACGCCCGCGGCCCCCGACGCCACGAGCAGGTAGCCCGCGGCCAGCACGCCCACCAGGCCGCACGCCTCCGCGAGGTTGAGGCCGTTCGCGAACCGGCCGACGTGCCCGACGCCGCGCATCTCGGTGGCGATCGCGGTGCGTGACGTCGCCGCGACCGCCTCGAGGTGCCGGTCCGCCTCGCGCAGCGCGAGGGCGGTCGGCGCGCCCTGGACGGTCTGGAGCAGCGCCTCGGCGCGCACGGCCTCCGCGGCGCGCGCCGCGGCGTAGACCGCAGGGGTGCGGCGGCGGAACCGGCGCGTCGACCAGACCTGCAGCGGGACCGCCGCCAGCGCGCCGGCGGCGAACCGCCAGTCCAGGGCCCCGAGCCCGGCCAGCGTGACGCCCACGGCGAACAGTGCCGACGCGACCGCCGGCAGCACCCCGGTGGCGGCCTCGCCGACGGCCTCGACGTCCCCGGACACCCGGGAGACGACGTCGCCCTGGCCGGCGGTCTCGACGTCCGCGGCGGGCAGGTGCAGCGCGCGGTCCACGACCTGCTCGCGCAGCTCGGCGAGGGCGTGCTCGCTCACCCGGGCCAGGGCGGCCGCGCCGACCGCACCGAGGGTGGCCGAGGCCAGCGACGCCACGGCGATGCCGGCGGCGGCCCAGGCGACGGCCGCGAGCGGACCGCGGTCGGTGGCCACCTGGACGACCACGCCGAGCAGCGCGGGCACGGCGAGGCCGGCCGCGGCGGCGACCAGCAGGACGGCGCCGGCCAGGGCGAGGCGGCGGCGGTGCGGGCGCAGCAGGCGCCGCGCGACCTGCCACGTGCGCCGGCCGGTCGCGACGGGGAGGGCGACGGTGCCCGCAGCGGACGGGCCGGCGGGGCCGGGCGCCGGATCGGGCGCGCTCACGCGGTCACCACCCGGTCGCACGCGGCCAGCAGCGCCGGGCTGCCCGTCACGACCAGGACGCCCTTGTCCGGCCGGGCGCGCAGGCCGGCGGCCAGCGCGACCTCCGTCACCGAGTCGACCGCGGGGGCCGGCTCGTGCAGCACGAGGAACGGCTCGCGCCGGTGCAGGGCGCGGGCGAGCCGCACCCGGTCCCGCTGACCGCCGGACAGGTCGCTGCCCCCGGCACGCACGGGTGACCGGGCCCCGTCGGGCAGCAGGTCGAGCACGTCGTCCACGACGGCGGCACGCAGCAGGGCCGGGTCGAGCTCGCCGTCGCCCGCGACGACGCGGTCCAGAGGCCCGGCGAACAGGTGGGCGTCCCGCGGCGGCGCGTGCACGGCGTCGCGCAGCAGGGGCCCCAGGTCGGCCGCGCACACCCCGTCGAGCTGCGCCTGCCCCCGCGGGGCCGGGACGCGGGCACCGAGCACGTCGACGAGCCCGGCCGCGCCGGGCACGTCGGCGTGCACACCCACGAGCTCGCCGCGGCCGACCGTGACCTGCGTGCCCCCGACGCGGACCGTGAGCGTGCGCGGGTCGGCGGGCGGCGCCACCGCGGGCGGCGGCAGCACCGGCGGGGCGGTCAGCGCGTCGCAGAGCCGGGCGGCGCTGGCCCGTCGCTGCGCCAGGCTGACCACGAGGTGGCCGGTCTCCGTGATCGGCGTCTGCACGGTCTGCACCACGCCGACGACGATGACGAGCTGCCCCACGGTGAGAGACCCGCGCAGCGCCAGCCACCCGGCCGCGAGGGCGACGACGCCGACCAGCACCCCGGAGGCCGCGGCGCTGCCGGCCGAGTACCACGCGGTGGCCCGCGCGGCACCGACGCGGGCGTCGAGCAGGGTGCGGCTGGTGCGCCGGTAGCGCCGTGCGGCGGCGGCGGAGGCGCCGAGCCCCTGGAGCACGCGCAGGCCGGCGACGAGGTCGGCCGCGAGCCCGGCGGTCTCGGCGGCCCGTGCCTGCTCCCGCTCGCTGCGCTGCTCGAGCGGCGCGGCGAGCCGGTGCATCCCCCAGACGGCGAGCGGGACGCCCGCCGTGAGCGCGAGGGCCAGCGGCGGCGAGACCGCCACGAGCGTCACCACGGCCGTGACGATCGCCGCGGCGGCGGCGAGCTGACCGGCGAGCAGCCACGTGGTGCCGGCGACGCGCGCGGCGTCCGAGGTGGCGAGGGACAGCGTGGCACCGGGGGTGCGCGCGGGGCCGCCGCGCTCGTCCAGCACGCGGCCCACCAGCCGCTGGCGCAGGTCGTGCTCCGCGCGCAGGTACGCGCGGGTGGTGGCGGTGAGCCCGAGCCGCCAGGAGAGGGTGAGCACGACGAACAGCGCGCCGGTCGCCGCCAGCCAGCCGGCCAGCGCCCGCGGGTCCCCGGGCAGCACGGCCCGGTCGACGGTGGCGCCGATGGCGACCGGCACCAGCATCTCCGCGACCTGGTGGCCCATGAGGCCCACCGTCCCGACCGCGACGGGACGGCGCTGGGCGGGCGCGGTCAGCGCCCGCAGCAGCAGGCGGCCGGGGGTGGTGCGGTCGTCGCGCGTGCTCGATCGGGTCACTCAGGGAAGGTAACCCTTACCTGTGGTGGCCGGTGCGCGGTAGCGTGACCGACCGTGTCGCGTTCGGGACACCGCACCGGAGGGAAGCCGTGGACTACCGCCTCACGACGAACGTGTTCCCGCCCGCGGCGCCGGGTCGCTGGGCCCGGCACCACCACGAGGAGCACGAGCTGCTGTGGGGGGCGCGCGGGCTGCTGACGGTCGAGACCGACGACGGCTGGTTCGCCGTGCCCGCGACCGCCGGGCTGTGGATCCCGGCGGGGGTCTCGCACGCCGTGGAGTCCTCGGGCGGTACGGCGTTCTGCTGCACCTACCTGCGCGACGCCCCGCCCGCCCTCGGCGCCCGGACCGCCGCGGTGACCGTGCCGCCGGCGGTCGTCGAGCTGCTGCGGCTGCTGGCCGACGAGCCGCTCGCCGACGACGTGCGCCGGCGGTGCGAGGACGTCGTGCTGGACCTGCTGCGACCCGTCGAGGTGGCGCCGATGGTGCTGCCCATGCCCGAGGACCCCCGGCTGCTGGGCGTCGCCCGGGCGCTGCTGCGGCAGCCGCACGACGGCCGGTCCGTGCAGGCGTGGGCCGGGGGGCTCGCGATGAGCGTCCGGCACTTCTCCCGGCGGTTCGCGCACGAGACCGGCATGACGTTCGACCAGTGGCGGCTGCACGCGCGCGTGCGGGTGGCGCTGGGCCTGCTGGCGCAGGGGGTGCCGGTCGCCGCGGTGGCCCGCCGGGTCGGCTACGCGAGCCCGAGTGCGTTCGTGCAGGCGTTCACCCGTGTCATGGGGCACACCCCGGGGTGGTACCAGGGCGGCGCCCGCTCGGCGTGACCGGCCGCGCGCGCGGGTGGTGGCCGAGCCGCGACACGGTGTGGCCGGTCGCCCGGCCGTCCGGGCGGTGGCGGCGCTCGCGACGCTCTTAGGCTAGGCAAGCCTTACCTGCCGCGCCGGTCGGCCCTGCCCGCCGAGCGCCCGAGCGATCCGAGGACCATGAGCACCCGTGCCTCCCGCGCGTCCGTCGCGCTGTCCCTGGCGTCCGTCCTGCTGCTGGCCGCCTGCTCCTCCGGCGGAGACGCCGTGGCGGAGTCCGCCCCGACGCCCACGACGACGGTCGTCGAGGACATGACCGGCGAGGTCGAGATCCCCACCGACCCGCAGGCCGCCCTCGGCATGTACACCACCGACGTCGACATCCTCCTCACCCTCGGCTTCCCGCTGGCCGCCTCGCAGCCGGTGCGCGACGAGGGCTACCAGACGTTCCCGTCGTTCTTCCCGCAGGAGGAGCTCGAGGGCGTCGAGACGTTCACGAACTTCCCCGAGTACAACTTCGAGGCGATCCTCGCCGCGCAGCCCGACTTCATCCTCAACGGCCTCGGGTACGACGCCGACGTGGTCGAGCGGCTGCCCCAGATCGCCCCGACGTACTCGTTCAACGGGTTCGACGGCAGCGACTGGCGGGACATCTTCCGCGCGACCGCCGCGCAGCTCGGCCGCGAGGAGCAGGCGCAGGCGTGGTTCGACGCCTACGAGGCGCGCGTCGCCGAGGTGAAGGCCGAGCTCGACGCGCGCGACGTGCACCCGGTCGTCGGCCCGGTCGACTACTGGGACGGCCAGGTCTCGGTGTCCTGCTACGGCGTCCCGTGCCTCGTGCTGCGCGACCTGGGCGTGGAGATCACCCCGTTGGCGACCGCCGAGGGAACGAGCCTCAGCCCGGAGCAGCTGTCGCAGCTGGCCGGCATCGACGTGTTCCTCACCTCCGCCGCCCCCGCCGGGGACGGCACCTTCCCGGACGTGTTCGAGCCCGTCGCCGCGAACCCGCTGTGGCAGGCGCTGCCCGCCGTGCAGGACGGGCAGATCCACACCGGCGACATGGAGATGCTCTACGGCTCGCCGAGCGGCCACATGGCCTACCTCGAGTTCGTCGCCGGAGCCCTGCTGGGTGACGACGCGTGACCGCCGGCCCCGTGACGACGGCCCGCATCCGCCGGGCCGTCGTCACGTCCGTGCACCGGCTCAGCCCCGGCATGGTCCGGGTGACCTTCGGCGGGGACGACCTGCTCGACCTGGTCAGCACCGGCGTCGGGGACGAGTACGTCCGGCTGTTCTTCCCGCGCCCGGGGGAGACGGACGTCGTCATGCCGTCCGTGTCGGGCGACTCCTGGGAGTACCCCGAGGGCGTCGAGCCCGGCCCGATGCGGACGTACACGATCCGCGACCTCCCGGAGCCGGGCGTGCTGGTCATCGACTTCGTGGTGCACGAGGGCGGGGTCGCCGCGGCGTGGGCGCTCGCGGCCCGCCCCGGGGACGTCCTCGCGCTCAACCCGCCGCGCGGGCTGTACGAGCCGCCGGCCGACGCCACCTGGCAGCTGCTGCTCGCGGACGCGACCGGTCTCCCCGCGCTCGCGCGGCTGCTGGAGCAGGCGCCCGCGACCCTGCGCACCCGGGCCGTCGTGCAGGTCGCGCAGGAGGACCACCGGTTCGACCTCGAGGTGCCCGACGGGACCGAGGTGGTGTGGGTCGTCGGCGGCAACGGGCACGGGCCGTGCCGGCTGCTCGACGTGCTCCGCGCCACCCCGCTGCCCCCGGGGCCGGGGTACGTCTGGTTCGCCGGCGAGACCCGGGTGCAGCGCGCCGTCCGCAAGCACCTGCGGCACGGGCTGGGCCTGCCCGGGACCGCGTACAAGACCGTCGGGTACTGGACGGACCGGCAGGAGGAGTGGGTCGAGACCTGGGAGGGACTCGGCCCGGACGTCCGCGCGCGGCTCGACGCCCTGTGGGCGGACGAGACCCGGGACCTCGAGGCGGTCGCCGACGACGTGGACGCCCTGTTCGCGTCGGTGGGGCTGTGAGCGCCGCGCGATGACGACCGCAGCCCCGCTCGCGCCGGCACCGCCCGTCGGCCCGCCCGCCGTCGCCGCCCCGCACGCCGTCCGCCGGGTCGCCTGGCTGGCGGGCGGCGTCGTCCTGCTGCTGCTCGCGCTGCTGGCGAGCCTGGCGCTCGGCGCGCGACCTGTGGGGCTCGGTGACGTGCTCGGCGCGCTGACGCGGTTCGACCCGGCGGTCGAGAACCAGGTGGTCGTGCACGACCTGCGGCTGCCCCGGACGGTCGTCGGGCTCGGGGTCGGCGCCGCGCTGGGCCTCGCGGGCGCGCTGATCCAGGGCCTGACCCGGAACCCGCTCGCGGACCCGGGGATCCTCGGCGTCAACGCGGGGGCGTCGTTCGCCGTCGTGCTGGGGGCCGCGCTGCTCGGCCTCACCCACATCACGCAGTACGTCTGGCTCGCGTTCGCCGGGGCGGTCCTCGCGACGGTGGTCGTCTACCTCATCGGCTCGGCCGGCCGCGGCGGGGCCACCCCGGTGCGGCTGACGCTGGCCGGCATGGCGCTCGGCGCGGTGCTCCAGGGCGTCGCGTCCGGGATCACGCTGCTGCGGCCCCGCGTCTTCGACTCGATGCGGCACTGGGAGGCGGGGTCGCTGGCGGCGGCCTCGTGGGGGACGTTCCGCGCCGTCGGGGCGTTCCTCGTCGCCGGCGCCGTCATCGCGCTGGCGTGCGCCCGGCCCCTGAACGCCGTCGCGCTCGGCGACGACCTGGCCCGCACGCTCGGCACCAGGGTCGGGCTGCTCCGGGTCGCGGTCGTCGCGGCGGTGACGCTGCTGTGCGGAGCGGCGACCGCGGCGGCCGGGCCGATCGCCTTCGTGGGCCTGATGGTGCCGCACGTCGCACGCTGGCTCGTCGGACCGGACCAGCGGTGGCTGCTGCCGCTCACCCTGCTGCTCGCGCCCGCGCTGCTGCTGGTCAGCGACGTCGTCGGTCGGCTGGTGCTCGCGCCCGCGGAGGTGCAGGTCGCCCTGGTCACGGCCGCGATCGGGGCGCCGGTGCTGATCGCGCTCGTGCGGCGCCGGAACGCGAGCACGCTGTGACCGCCGCACCGCTGCGCCGTCCGGGCCCGCCCGGCCCCGCTCCCGCGCTCGACCTCGGCCCCGGGCAGCGCGTGTGGCGGACCCGCGGCGACGCGCTGTCCGTGCGGGTCGGTGCGCGCCCGGTGGTCGTCACCGCGGCGCTGGCGCTCGCCGCGCTCGCGGTCGCCGTGCCGGCCCTCGCCCTGGGCGACTTCCGCGTCCCCGTCCCGGACGTCCTGCGCGCCCTGACCGGCGCGCTCGACGGTCCCGCGCGCACCGTCGTCGTGGACTGGCGGCTGCCCCGCGTCCTGCTCGCGCTGCTGCTCGGCGCGGCGCTCGGGATGAGCGGGGCGATCTTCCAGTCCCTCACCCGCAACCCGCTCGGGTCGCCCGACGTCATCGGCTTCGGCTCGGGCGCGTACACCGGCGCGCTGCTCGTCATGCTGCTGGGCGGGGGCGGCTGGGGAGCGGTGGCGACGGGCTCGCTCGCCGGGGGTCTGGGCACCGCGGCGCTCGTGTACGTGCTCGCGTACCGGGGCGGGGTGCAGGGCTTCCGGCTGATCGTCGTCGGCATCGGCGTCAGCTCCGTGCTCGCCTCGGTGAACACGTGGCTGATCCTCAAGGCCGACCTCCAGCTCGCGATGACGGCCGCGGTCTGGGGCGCCGGCAGCCTCAACGCGGCCGGGTGGACGCACGTGGGACCGACGGTGCTCGCGCTCGCCGTCATCGTCCCGGTGCTCGTCCTCCTGTCCCGGCGGGCCGACCTGCTCGAGATGGGTGACGACACCGCGCACGCCCTCGGCGTCGCGCCCGAGCGCACCCGGCTCGCACTGGTCGTCGTCGGCGTCGCGCTCACCGCCCTGTGCACGGCGGTCGCCGGGCCGATCGCCTTCGTCGCGCTCGCCGCCCCGCAGCTCGCTCGGCGGCTGACCCGCGGCACCGGCGCCGGGCTCGCGTCCGCCGCCGCCATGGGCGCGCTGCTGCTCGTCACGTCCGATGTGATCGCGCAGCGCGCGTTCGCACCCACCCAGCTCCCGGTGGGGGTGGTGACCGTCAGCATCGGCGGCGCCTACCTCGTCGGGCTGCTCGTCCGAGAGGCCCGCCGCCAGTGACCGCCGCCCACCCGACCCGCCCCGGCGTGACGCCGGCCGCCGCCGCGCCTGCCCCCGCGGCCACCGCCGCCCCCGCGGCCACCGCCGCGCCCGCCCCCGCGGCCACCGCCGCCCCCGGCGGCACCGCGGTCGCCGCACGGCTGCGGGCCGCCGACCTCACGCTCGCCTACGGCGACCGCACCGTCGTCCGTGGTCTCGACCTGGTGGTCCCCGAGGGCGAGCTGACGGTGGTGGTGGGGCCCAACGCGTGCGGCAAGTCCACGGTGCTGCGCGCGCTGGCCCGGCTGCTGCGACCCGCCACCGGGACCGTGCTGCTCGACGGCCGGTCGCTGCGCGAGCTCGGGAGCAAGGAGCTCGCCCGGACGCTCGGGCTGCTGCCGCAGACGTCGACGGCGCCGTCGGGGATCACGGTCGCCGACCTGGTGACCCGCGGTCGCTACCCGCACCAGCGCCTCGGCCGCCAGCTGTCCCGCGAGGACGCCGACGCCGTCGAGCGGGCTCTGGCGGCGACCGGCATCGCCGACCTGGCCGCGCGTCCCGTCGAGGAGCTCTCGGGCGGGCAGCGGCAGCGGGTCTGGGTGGCGATGGTGCTGGCGCAGGAGACCGGGACCCTGCTGCTCGACGAGCCGACCACGTTCCTCGACATCACCCACCAGTACGACCTGCTGGAGCTGTTCGTCGACCTGCACCGCGCGGGCCGCACGGTGGTGGCCGTCCTGCACGACCTCAACCAGGCGTGCCGCTACGGGACGCACCTCGTGGCGATGCGGGACGGCGCCGTCGTCGCGCAGGGGGCGCCCGCCGACGTCGTGACCCCCGCGATGGTGCGGGAGGTGTTCGGGCTGGAGGCGATGGTGGTGCCGGACCCCGCCGTGGGGACCCCGATGGTGGTGCCGCTCGGGCGACCCCGGCGCTGACCGGCGCGCTTCAGCAGGGGTCGGCGTCGTCCACGAGGCGGTGCAGCAGGCGCAGCAGCTCGGCCTGCTCGCCGGGCTCCAGGCGCGCGAGCAGCTCCTCGGCGTGCCGCCGGCGCTGCCGGTCCGCCTCGGCGAGCACCGCCCGGCCCTCGGCGGTCACGGCGACCAGGGTGGCGCGGCGGTCGGTGGGGTCGGGCAGGCGCTCGACGAGCCCGGCCGCCTCGAGGTCGTCGACGAGCGAGGTCACGGACCTCGGGACGATGTCCAGCGCGGCCGCGAGGGTGGTCTGCCGCTGGGGCTCCGGGGTGCGGGCGGCCGTGCGGAGCAGCCGGTGCCGGGCGGGGCTGAGGTCCACGCGCTCGCGCACGTCCCGCCGCATGGTGTGCAGGGTGCGGCGCAGCAGCCAGAACAGCTCGTCGCCGGGGTGCGGGGCCTCGCCGGGCAGCGTCATGCCCCCACGATAGCGAGTCCGCCACATAGAGAGGTATCCTCACTAAAGTTCGACACCCCGGAGGCCCCATGTCCATGCACGCACGCGCCGGCGGGGTGGACGCCCGGTCCATGTACCGCTCGTTCCGCCTCGACCCGTCCGTCGCGCGGCGCCGCGTCACCCGAGACGTGCTGCGCCGCATCCTCACGTTCGCCCGGCCCTACCGCCGGCTCATCACCGTCTTCCTCGTGCTCATCGCGTTCGACGCCGCGGTCGGCGCGGCGACCCCGCTGCTCTACCAGCGGATCATCGACGACGGCATCGCGCAGGGGCGCACCGGCGTGGTGCTGGCCCTCGCCGGCGTGGTCGCGCTGCTGGCCCTGGTCTCGGCCGGCCTGGCGCTCGCCTCGCGCTGGCTCTCGGCGCGGATCGGGGAGGGCCTGATCGTCGACCTGCGCACGCAGGTGTTCGACCACGTGCAGCGCATGCCGCTCGCGTTCTTCTCCCGCACCCAGACCGGCGCGCTCGTCCAGCGGCTCAACGGCGACGTGCTCGGGGCGCAGCAGGCGTTCACGTCCACGCTGTCCAACGTCGTCTCCAACGTCCTGACCGTCGTGCTCGTGATCGCCGCCATGCTGTCGCTGTCCTGGCAGATCACGCTCGTCTCGCTCGTGCTGCTGCCGGTGTTCGTGCTCCCGGTGCGCGCGATGGGCCGCCGGCTCGCCGCGGTGACGCAGGAGGCGTACGGCCTCAACGCCGACATGGGCCAGACGATGACGGAGCGCTTCAACGTCGCCGGCGCGCAGCTCGTCAAGCTGTACGGCCGCGCCGACGACGAGACCGCCGTGTTCGCGGGCCGGGCCTCGCGCGTGCGCGACATCGGCATCACCAGCGCGATGTACAGCGCGGTGTTCCGCATCGGGCTCACCCTCGTGGCGGCCGTGGCGGTCGCGATCGTGTACGGGCTCGGCGGGGTGCTCGCCATCCAGGGCTCCCTGACCGTGGGCGTCGTCGTCGCGCTGACGTCGTACCTCACGCGGCTCTACGGCCCGATCACCGCGCTGTCCAACGTGCAGGTCGACGTCATGACCACGCTCGTGTCGTTCGAGCGGGTGCTCGAGGTGCTGGACCTGCGGCCCAGCGTCGACGACGCCCCGGACGCCCGCCCGCTGCCGGACGACCTGCCGCGCACCGCGAGCATCGAGCTGGACCGGGTGACGTTCCGGTACCCGTCCGCGGCCGAGGTGTCGCTCGCGTCGCTGGAGTCCGTCGCGCGGCTGGAGACCGAGGTGCCCGGCACGACGCTGCACGACGTCTCTTTCCGCGTGCCCCACGGCCACGTGGTCGCGCTGGTCGGGCCGTCCGGCGCGGGCAAGTCGACGATCAGCCAGCTCGTCGCCCGGCTCTACGACGTCACGGCCGGCGCGGTCCGGGTCGCGGGCCAGGACGTCCGCGAGCTCACGCAGGCGAGCCTGCGCGACGCGGTCGGGATCGTCACGCAGGACGCCCACCTGTTCCACGACACCATCCGCGCGAACCTGCTGTACGCCCGGCCCGGTGCCGGCGACGCGGAGCTGGAGCAGGCGCTGCGCCGCGCGCAGATCTGGGACCTGGTGTCCCGGCTGCCCGACGGCGTGGACACCGTGGTGGGCGACCGCGGCTACCGGCTGTCCGGCGGCGAGCGCCAGCGGCTCGCGATCGCGCGCCTGCTGCTCAAGGCGCCCCCGGTCGTGATCCTCGACGAGGCGACCGCCCACCTGGACTCCGAGTCGGAGGCCGCCGTGCAGCGCGCGCTCGCCGAGGCGCTGGAGGGGCGCACCGCGCTGGTCATCGCGCACCGGCTGTCGACCATCCGGGAGGCCGACTCCATCGTCGTCCTGGACGAGGGCCGCGTCGTGGAGCAGGGCACGCACGCCGAGCTGCTCGCGGCCGGCGGGCTGTACGCCGAGCTGTACGAGACGCAGTACGCGCCCGCGGGCTGACGCCGGGGCGGGCGTCCCACGGGTGCCCTCAGACGCGGCGCGGCACCCGGCCCGTGAGCGTCATGAGGCGGCACATGGCCCGGTGCGTCCGGTCCGACGGCGCCCCGAACATCAGCGGGCAGCCGCCGTCGATCACCGTGAGCCCGCGCGCCCGTCCCTCCGCGGCCGCGGCGTCGTCCACGCTGCCCGCGTCGACGGACCGGTGCATCCAGACCTGGTCGATCCCGAGGTCGGCGGCCTCGCGGACGGTGGCGGCGGCGTGCTCGGGCCGCGTGGCCACCACGACCGCGTCGACGCCGCCCGGGATGGCGTGCAGGTCCGGGTACGCCGGGTCGTCCTCGACCGTCGCGGCGTTCGGGTTCACCGCGAACACCTGGTAGCCCGTGTCGCGCAGCCGCCGGTAGACGACGTTGCCGCCGTGGCTGCCCGGCGTGCGGGACACCCCCGTCACGGCGATCCGCCGCGACGCGAGGAACCGCTCCGCCGCCTCGCGCAGGGGGGTGGTCCGTCGGTCGTCCGTGCCGGTCGCGTCGCTGCGGTCCCTGGTCATCGTCCGCTCCTCGCGGGCCGGCGCGTCGACGCGCGGCCCCGTCGTCGTCCGGTGCCGTGCCGGGCGGCGGCACCGGCCCGGGCGCTGCGGTGCCCCGGGCTCTGCGGGGCACGCTAGGGGGTGGTCGGCGGCCGGACCAGGGACCTTCGTGCCGGAGCGGGCGGCCGTCAGCCCCCGGCGACCACGGCGTCGTGCTCCACCGCGTCGTCGGCCGCGAACCGGGCGAGGGCGCGCGCCTCGGCCAGGGCCGCGCTCCTCTCCGCGCGCGTCCACCGCCGCAGCGGGGTCAGGGTGACGACCGCCGTGCGCCGCCCGCCGGACGCGCCGTCCCCGCGCTCCCGGCGCAGCTGCCAGGTCCCCGCCACGGTGCCGTCGAGCAGCACCGTGCCCGGCGGCATCCCGTTGCGGCTCGCGAGGGCCGGCCGCACCTCGGGCGGCACGATCCGCGTGCGGTCCGCGTGCCCGAGCAGCACGTCGTCGAAGTCGGGCAGCAGCCGCGCGGGCACCGGGACGTCCCCGGGCAGCGGGGCACCCGGCAGGTCGACGAGCACCCGCTCGCCGCCCGGCCCGTCCGTGTGCACGACCTCGACGAGCTCGTCCCGCATGCCCGCGACCACCCCCGCCAGCCGGGTGAGCCCCGACCACGCCTGCACGTCGGCGACCGTCGCCGGGCCGTACGCCGCGAGGTAGCGCCGCACGAGCGCGGCCGCGGCCGCCTCCGGGTCGCCCACCACGGCCACCGGGCGCCCGAACCACTGCTCCGCCGTCGTCCACGTCGTCACCAGGCTCCGGCCCCAGACGCCCCGGGGCGTGACCTGCACCAGCGGCAGCAGCCCGCGCACGCCCGCCGCGAGCGAGCGCGGGTCGACCCCCGGCCAGCGCGGGCCGAGCCGGGCGCCGAGGGCGGCCGCCGTGAGCGGCTCGCCGGCGAGCGCCTCCCGCCCCGCGCGCGCGAGGTCGTCCAGGTCGACGTCGCGCAGGTCGGCGGCGAACGACGTCCCGGACCGGACGTGCCGGCGCAGCACGGGGGCGAGCAGGGGCCACAGCGCGAGCGCGTCGTCCGCGGTGACGAGGTGCACCGTGTCCCGCAGCAGCGCCAGCCGCCCGACGCGGCGCCCGAGCATCGCCGTCGCCAGGTCCGCGTGGTCGAAGCCGGCCAGCCGCGCGTGCAGCGCCAGGTAGGCGGACGACGGGTTCTGCGACTGCAGCGCGACCAGGTGCGCGACCTCGTCGACGGCGCCGGCGCTCGCCCGGGCGTCCAGGTGCTGGCGGGCGAGCAGCGCGCGGCCCAGCCCGCGGGTGGTCACGCGGGCGGCGGCGGTCACCCGGTCACCGTATGACGGGGCGCCGACAGGCCGGCCGCGCCCCCGGGCCCGCTCAGAGCCGGCCGGCGGCCTTCAGCGCGAGGTAGGCGTCGGCGAGCCGCGGCGCGAGGTCGTCGGGCAGGGCGTCGACGACCTCGACGCCGCGGCCCCGCAGCCGCTGGGCGAGGGCGGAGCGCTCCAGCTCGGTGCGCTCGGCCGCCGCGGCGTCGAACAGCGCGGCGACGTCCTCGCGTCCCGCGCGCAGGCGCTCCACCTCGGGGTCCCGCACCGAGGCCAGCACCACCTGGTGCCGGGAGGCGAGCCGGTCGACGACGGGCAGCAGGCCCTGCTCGACGGCCGCGGGCTCCAGCGCGGACAGCAGCACCACGAGGGCGCGCTGCGAGAGGCGCTGCTGCACCTGGCCGACCAGTCCCGGCCAGTCCGCCTCGACGAGCGACGGCTCGACACCGGCGAGCGCGTCCGCCACGGCGGGCATGAGGCGCGGTCCCGAGACGCCCGCGACGCGGGCGCGGACGGTCCGGTCGTGGGCGAGCAGCTCGACGCGGTCCCCGGCGCGGGACGCGAGCGCCGCGAGCAGCAGCGCCGCCTCCACGGACGCGTCGAGCCGCGGCTCCTCCCCGGTGCGCGCGGCGCTCGTGCGCGACGTGTCGACCACGATCAGCACGCGCCGGTCGCGCTCCGGGCGCCACGTCCGCACCACGACGTCGGACCGCCGGGCGCTCGCGCGCCAGTCGATCGACCGCACGTCGTCCCCGATCACGTACTCGCGCAGCGAGTCGAACTCCGTGCCGGCGCCGCGCACCTGCACCGCCGCCCGGCCGTCCATCTCCCGCAGGCGCGCGAGCCGGCTCGGCAGGTGGCGGCGGGACGCGAACGCCGGCAGCACCCGCAGCGTCCCGGGGACGTCGAGCGAGGCCTGCCGCCCCGCGACGCCGAGCGGGCCGACGGTCCGCACCGTGACCCGGTCGGCGTGCAGGTCGCCGCGTCGCGAGGGACGCAGCGGGGTGTCCAGGTGCCGGGCCTCCCCGGGGGGCAGGTCCACCGGGTGCCGGTCGCGGCCGGTGCCCGCGGACGGCTGCCAGGCGTCCCGCACCGTCCCGCGCAGGCGGCGCGCGCCGGTGTGCGTGACGGTCAGCCGCGACCGGGCGTCCTCGTGCAGCCGCACCGGCCCCGGCACCTGCCGCCGCAGCGCGAGCGCGCGCGGGGAGGCGGCCAGCGCGGCGTCGACCGCGCACACCACCAGGCACAGCACCGCCCACAGCAGCACCGTCCCCGGGGTCGGCAGCAGCAGCACCGGAACCACGCCGACCGCGGTCAGCGCGACCGCCCGCCAGGTGATCGTCACGGGCGCCTCAGCGGGGGACCGGCACGGACGCCAGGACGGTGTCCAGGACGGACTCGGCGGTGACGCCCTCCAGCTCGGCCTCCGCGCGCAGCTGCACGCGGTGCCGCAGCGTCGGGTGCGCCAGGGCCTTCACGTCGTCCGGGGTGACGTACGGGCGGCCCGAGAGCCACGCCCACGCCCGCGACGTCGCCAGCAGCGCCGTGGCGCCGCGCGGGGAGACCCCGAGCGACAGCGACGGCGACCGGCGGGTGGCGCGCACCAGGTCCACGACGTAGCCGAGCACCTCGGGGGCCACCTGCACCCGCGCGACCTCGGCGCGCGCCCGGTCGAGCACCCCGGCACCCGCGACCGGCCGCACGCCCGCCCGCGCCAGGTCGCGCGGGTCGAACCCGGCGGCGTGGCGGGCCAGCACCTCGATCTCGTCGGCGCGCTCGGGCAGCGGCAGCGTCAGCTTGAGCAGGAACCGGTCGAGCTGCGCCTCGGGCAGCGGGTACGTGCCCTCGTACTCGACGGGGTTCTGCGTGGCGACGACGACGAACGGCTCGGGCAGCGGCCGCGGCGTGCCGTCCACGGAGACCTGACGCTCCTCCATGGCCTCCAGCAGCGACGCCTGGGTCTTCGGGGGCGTCCGGTTGATCTCGTCGGCGAGCAGCAGGTTCGTGAACACGGGGCCCTCGCGGAACGAGAACTCGGCCGTGCGGGCGTCGTACACCAGCGAGCCGGTGACGTCGCCGGGCATCAGGTCGGGCGTGAACTGCACCCGCTTGGTGTCCAGGTCGAGCGCCGCGGACAGGCTGCGCACGAGCAGGGTCTTCGCCACGCCGGGCACGCCCTCGAGCAGCACGTGGCCGCGGCACAGCAGCGCGATGACGAGGCCCGTGACGGCGGCCTCCTGGCCGACGACCGCGCGGCCCACCTCGGTGCGGACGGCGCCCAGCGCCTCGCGGAGGTCGGCCGAGGGCTCCGGAGGTGCGACGGGGGCGGCCGGCGCCGTCGGGGGAGCGGGGGGAGCCGGCGGGGCCGCCGGGTCCGGCTGCCACGGGGTCGGGGCGGGGTGGTCCTGGGTCACGTGGGGTGAACCTCGCTCTCGAGCTGGTCGAGCAGGCGGGCCAGGGTCTCCAGGCCCGCGTCCGACGGGGGTGGCGGTCCGTACAGCAGGTCGCGGACCTCGGTCTCGTCACGGCGCGCAGCACGTGCGACCGCGGTGATCAGGGAAGGGGCGTCCGCCGAGCGCGGCAGCCCGAGCCGGCGGGCGAGCCGCGCGGCCGTGCCCGCCCGGAGCGACGCGGCCGCGTGGCCGTGCGCCCGCGCCACCCGGTACAGGCGTCCGCGGCCGCGCGTGGTCTCGGCGGACCGCACCACGACGGGCAGGCGCTCGACGACGACGCGGCCCAGACGCCGGCCGCGCCAGAGCGCGAGCGCCAGCACGACGACGAGCGCCTGCAGCAGCACCAGGCGGGCGGTGGGCGGCAGCAGGTCGGCGAGCCCCGGGCCGGCGGCCTCGCCCCCGCCGGTGTCGGTCGCGGAGGGCACGTACCAGACCAGCTCGTCGTGCCGGCCGAGCGCCCGGAGCACGAGCGCCGCGTTGCCGTCGTCCGCCACCCGGGCGTTCGTCAGCAGCCCCGCGTCGCCCAGGACGGTGACGCGGCGGCCGCCGGACTCGACGTCGGCGTAGAGGTAGGCCTGCGGGTCGGTGCCGGGCAGCGGGAAGCACAGGGAGGCACCGGCCGCCGGGCCGGACCCGCTCACCACGACGCCCGCGCCCGAGCCCGTGATCGTGCCCGCGGCCCCGGCGTCGTCGTCGGCGCACGTCGCGCTCAGTCGTGCCGGCGTCCCGCTGCCGCTCCAGCCGGTGTCGAGCCCGGGCGCGGCGAGCGCCAGCAGGTACGTCGGGTCGAGCAGCACCAGGTCGGCGCCGGAGCCGGCGACGGCCTCCATCTGGGGGTCGGTGAGCAGCCAGTCGCTCGTGACGAGCAGGGTCGTGCCCGGGCCGGCCGCGGCGACCGCAGCCGCCGTGCTCCGGACGTAGGTCGTCGTCACGCCCTGGTCGGCCAGCACCTCCGCCACCGCCCGCGCGCCGTTCTCGTGCGGGTTGTCCGGCGCCAGCGGGGTGGTGCTGCGGACCGGTGCGGGGAGCACCGCCGCGAGCACCGCCACGGCCAGCACGCCGGCCACGACGAGCACCCAGCGGTACCGCCGCCAGCGCGACCCGGCGCGGCTCCGGGCGGTCGTCCCGTCGCCGAGGACGGTGCCGTCGGGGCGAGCGGGTCCCGGGGAGCCCGCAGGGGCCGGGGAGCCCGCGGGAGCCGCAGTGCCGGCAGGGGCCGGTGCGGCGGTCACCGGGCCGCGCGGAGCGCTCACGGGGCAACCCCGATCCCGGCGGGCCCGGCGGGCACGGCGGGCACGGTCGGCCGCGTCGCGGCGAGCCGCGCGTCGAGCTCGCGCAGGGCCGCGTCGTCCGCGGCACCGGGCACGACGTCGCCGTACACCACGTCGTCGAACAGGCGGCCGGCGGAGCGCAGGTCCCGGGCGTGGGCGGGCAGGCGCAGGCCGGCGGCCTCGACGGCCTCGTGCGCCGTGCGCCCCGGGCGCTCGTCCAGGACGGTGCGGTCCTCCAGCGAGCGGACCAGGGCGCGGAACCGGTCCGCGACCGCCGCGGCCCAGTCGCCCCGCGCGGCAGCCGCGTCCGCGGCGGCGCGCAGCTCGGCCGCGGACCGCCGGTCGTCCGCGTCCAGCACCGAACCGGCGCGGGCGAGCCGGCGGCTGCGTCGCACCGGGCCGGTGACGAGGAACGTGACGACCACGACCACGGCCAGCACCCCCACGACCACGAGGAGGGTGCCGACGTCGCCCAGCGCCGCCCCGTCGGCGCGCGCGAACAGGTCGCGCAGCCACTCCAGCAGCCGGCTGAGGATGCTCGGCTGCTGGTGGTACACCGGGTCGGCGAGCTCGCGCTCGAGCCACCCCCGCGCCTGGTCGGCGTCGGGTACGACCGGGACCTCGCCCCGCAGGGCGAGCGGCCGGAGCGCGGCGGTCGCGGCGGACGTCACCGCCCGGCGTCCCCCGCCGCCCGCGCGAGCTCGACGTCCAGGCCCTCGCGGCGCATCCGCACGTCGATGTAGGCCAGCGCGATGACGCCGGCCATGAACACGGTGCTGACGGTGCTGCCGAGCGCCTGGCCCACGGCCGACAGCGCGATCCCCGCGCCGCTGGTGAGGAACGGGTCGTCGAGCAGCAGCGTGGCGATCGTCGTGAACGGGAACGCGACGAGCGACGCGACGATCCCCACGAGGATCGACACCAGCAGGTACAGGCCCAGCAGCCGCCAGAAGCTGCCGCGCGTCAGGCGCCAGGCCCGGGCGACCGACGCCCAGAACCGGCCGCCCTCGAGCATGAGCGCCGCCGGCGCGAGCATCGTGCGGACCGTCAGCCAGAACGCGGCCACGACGAGCACGACGGCGCCGACGAGCGCGACCAGCACCGTCAGGCCGGGGCTCTCGGTGGTGTTCCAGAGCAGGATCGTCAGACCGACCACCGCGCCCGACAGCAGCAGCACCGCGAGCGACTGCATGATCCCGAACGCGATCACCCACCACAGCCGCTTGCCGGAGCCGCGCACGACGTCCCCGACCTGCGCGCGCTGGCCGATCACCGAGCGGCTGACCGAGATGATGAGCAGCCCGGTGAGGATCGACGACGCCAGCGCGGTCAGCGGCAGCCCGGCGAGCGACGCCAGCGACGAGCCGAACGACTCGCCGACCAGGTCGAGCTCGGCCCCGTTCACGCCGCCGGTCGCGAACCAGCCGTTCACCTCGTTGGCGACGAGGCCCGCGAGGTACCACTGCACGAGCGCGCCGAGCGCCGTCGCGACGGTGACGACGACCGCCGTGAGGCCGAACATCGTCTTCGGGTTGTGCCGGATCGCGCGGAACGCGCCGTCGAAGATCTCCCAGATGCTCAGCGGGCGCAGCGGGACGATGCCGGGCTGCGCGACCGGCGGCTGGTAGGGCGCGGGGCCCCAGCCGTACGGCGTCGGCGCGCCGGGACCCGGCTGGCCGTACCCGGGCTGCTGGCCGTACCCGGGCTGCTGGCCGTACCCCGGCTGCTGCGGGTACCCGGGGGCCGGGGGGTAGCCGGGCGCCGGCGGGTACCCGGGCTGCTGCCCGTGGCCCGGCTGCTGCCCGTACCCGGGAGGCGTCGGCTGCCCGTACCCGGGCGGGACGGGCTGCCCGGGGGCGCCGCCGCCGTACCCGCCAGGGCCGCCCGCCGGCGTCCAGCCACCCGGACGGGGGGCACCCGGGTGGGTGGCCGGGTCGCCCCACGGGCTCGCTGCGCCCCGGTCCGGGGCGGGCGGCTGCCACCCCGGGGGCGCGTACTGCCCGTAGCGGGGCGCGGGGCGCGGGTCCTCGCCGGCGTCGGGCGCGTCCTGCGGGCGGCCCTCGTCGTGCGGCGTGCTCATCGCGTGCTCCTGGCTGCTCGGGGCGGACGGGCCGGGTCGGGTGCCCGGGCGGACGACGTCGCGCGGGGCCCGGGGGTCCCGCGGCGCGGCTGCGGCCATCGTGCCACGTCAGCCTGGGCGGGGGCGTGCGGTCCGGCGCGCGACCGCCCGCCCGGCGTCGGCCCCGCGCGGTGCCCGCGGATGCCATCATGGTCCGATGAAGGGACGCGTTCTCGTGGTCGACGACGACACCGCCCTGTCCGAGATGATCGGCATCGTCCTGCGTTCCGAGGGGTTCGAGCCGGTCTTCTGCGCGGACGGGGACGAGGCTCTGGAGACGTTCCGGACCTCGCAGCCGGACCTGGTGCTGCTCGACCTCATGCTGCCCGGCAAGGACGGCACCGAGGTGTGCCGCCTCATCCGCGCGGAGTCGGGCGTGCCGATCGTCATGCTGACGGCGAAGGCGGACACCGTGGACGTCGTGCTGGGCCTCGAGTCCGGCGCGGACGACTACATCGCCAAGCCGTTCAAGCCGAAGGAGCTCATCGCGCGCGTCCGGGCCCGCCTGCGGCGCAGCGACGAGCCCGCGCCCGAGCACCTGCGCATCGGGGACCTGTCGATCGACGTCACCGGCCACCGCGTCACCCGCGGCGGCGTGCCGATCCCGCTGACGCCGCTGGAGTTCGACCTGCTCGTGGCCCTGGCGCGCAAGCCCTGGCAGGTCTTCACCCGCGAGGTGCTGCTGGAGCGGGTGTGGGGGTACCGCCACGCCGCCGACACCCGCCTGGTGAACGTGCACGTGCAGCGGCTGCGCTCGAAGATCGAGGCCGACCCCGAGCGCCCGGAGATCGTCGTGACCGTCCGCGGCGTCGGCTACAAGGCGGGCGCGACGCCGTCGTGAGCGGGCCCCCGCCGGCACCCTTCTCGCCGGGGGCGCCGGGACGGTCGACGCGGGTGCGCCGCCTGCTGGCCGTGCGGACCGCCGCGCGGCTGCGCCGGCTCGTGCGCGGCTGGCGCGGCTCGCTGCAGGCGCGCGTCATCACCTGGACGCTGGCCGCGGGGCTGGTGGCGCTCGTCGTGCTCGGCGGGTACCTGTCGATCAGCGTGCGCGACGGGCTGTTCACGGCCCGGGTCGACCAGGTGCTCGCGGAGTCCGCGCGGTCGGCGGCTCAGGCCCAGAAGACGTTCGACGCCTCGACGGCGGCCACCGCCCCGGAGATCCAGCAGCTCCTCAACGACATGGTCAGCGCGCTGCGCTCCGGCGGCTCGGGGGAGCGCGAGGTCTTCATCCTGCGCACGCGCGGGCAGCAGCAGCCGATCCTCGTGACGAGTCCGGCGTCGGACTCCACGCTGCTCCAGCTCGTGTCGGACGAGCTGCGCGACGCGACCGCCCGCAACGACGGCCAGCGCTGGGAGTCCGTCGCGTGGCCGGCGACGTCCTCCGGGACGGGCCGGGTCGAGCCCGGGGTCGTCGTGGGGCAGGTCGTCACCGTGCCGTCCGCCGGCTCCTACGAGCTGTACTTCCTGTACTCGCTGCAGGCCGAGCAGGACCGCCTCGACTTCCTGCTGGGCGTCCTGGGCATCGCCGGCGTCGCGCTCGTGGCCCTGCTCGTCACGATGACCTGGCTCGTCACGCGGCAGGTCGTGCGGCCCGTGCGGCTCGCGGCGCACGTCGCGGAGCGCATCGCGGACGGCAACCTCGACGAGCGCATGGCGGTGCGGGGCGAGGACGAGCTCGCGCGGCTGGGGCGGTCGTTCAACGAGATGACCGAGAGCCTGCAGGACCAGATCGTGCGGATGGAGAACCTCTCGGCGCTCCAGCGGCGCTTCGTCTCCGACGTCTCGCACGAGCTGCGCACCCCGCTGACGACGGTGCGGATGGCCGGCGAGATGCTCTACGAGTCCCGCGACGACTTCCCGCCGGCCGTGCGGCGGTCGGCGGAGCTGCTGCAGCAGCAGCTCGACCGGTTCGAGGACCTGCTCGGCGACCTGCTGGAGATCAGCCGGTTCGACGCGGGCGCCGCGGTGCTGGACGCCGAGGCGCGGGACGTGCGCGACATCGTCGGCGCCGCCGTGGACCAGGCCGTGCCCCTCGCCGGGCGCAAGGGCACCTGGATCTCGGTCACCCAGCCCGAGGAGACCTGCGTCGCCGACGTCGACCCGCGTCGCGTCGAGCGGGTGCTGCGCAACCTCCTGGTGAACGCGATCGAGCACGCCGACGGCACCGACGTGGAGGTCACGGTGGGCGCCGACGACCGCGCGGTCGCCGTCACGGTGCGCGACCACGGCGTCGGCATGACGCGCGACGAGGCCGAGCACGTGTTCGACAGGTTCTGGCGCGCGGACCCCGCCCGCGCGCGGACGACCGGCGGCACGGGGCTCGGCCTCGCGATCTCGCTGGAGGACGCCCACCTGCACGGCGGCTGGCTGGAGGCCTGGGGCCGGCCGCGGCAGGGCGCCTCGTTCCGCCTGACGCTGCCGCGCCGCGCGGGCATCGTGCTGTCCGGGTCGCCGCTGCCGCTGGAGCCGCCCGCGGAGCCGGAGGCCGACCCGCGTCCCGACGACGCGGGCGCGGCGGAGCGCGGCGCCGACCCGGCGGCCCTGCCCGACCTGCCGCCGACCACCGGCTCGTTCGACGTCGTCGAGCGGGCGCGCGAGGCGCAGCAGGCGGTGGCCCGGCGCAAGGCCGCGGCCCGTCCCACGTCCCGGGAGGACGGATGACACCCCGGTACCGGAGCCGCGCAGCCCTCGCGGGCCTGCTGGCCGCCCTGCTCCTCACTCTGGCGGGCTGCGTCGGCATCCCGACCTCCGGCCCCGTGGGCGTCGGCGTCGAGGGCGTCACCGACCAGGGCCCCGTGGAGCCGCTGGGCGACCCGCCGCCGCAGGACGGCTCGCAGGAGGACATCGTGCGGGGGTTCCTCGGCGCGAGCGCCGCCGGGTTCAGCCGCGACACGACCACCACCGCCGACGCCGGGGACGACTTCCGCAACGCCCGCGAGTACCTGTCCGGCGAGGCCCGCCGCTCCTGGAGCCCGCGCGAGCGCGTCGTCGTGTACTCCACCGCGTCGAGCCCCGACATCCGCCTCGAGGGCCAGTACCAGGTCCAGGTGACCATCCGCGTCGCGGCCCGGATCGACGCGGAGGGCCGGTACGCGCAGGCGGGGCCGGACGCGGAGGAGTCGCTGGTCTTCGACCTCGTGCAGGACGACGACGGGCAGTGGCGCATCTCCGGCCTCGAGGACGGCGTCGTGCTGTCGCAGCCGAACTTCGAGGCGATCTACCGGTCGGCGACCGTGTACTTCGTCTCGGGCGACGGCCTGTTCCTCGTGCCGGAGACGCGCTGGTTCCCCGTGCGGAACCTCGCGACCTCCATCGTGCGCGCGCTCATCGCCGGCCCGTCCGACTGGCTGCGCGACGCCGTGCGCAACCCCATCCCCGAGGGGGCCGCGCTGCAGCCGGACGCCGTCTCGGTCGACGACGAGGGCCGCGCGGCGGTCAGCCTGTCCGCGGGCTCGCTGCCGCCCGAGCCGGAGGACCGGGCGCTGCTGCAGGCGCAGCTCGAGGCGTCGCTGCGCATCGCCCGCGTGCGCGCCGTGGACGTGACGGCCGGCGGCGTGCCGCTGGGCGCCGAGCCCGCGGAGCTGGAGCGCGGGCAGGACTGGGGCGGGTCGCTCGAGGCGCTGCACGACGGCGGGCTGGTCCGGCTCGACCAGGGCGACCTCGTCGACGTCGAGGGTGTGGCGTCCCTGGCGGGGCTCGACGCCCGGGAGCCGGCGCGGGACGGCGCCGGCGACCTGCGCGTCATGCTGTCCGGCACGGACCGGCTGGTCACGGTGCCGATGACGGGCGCCCCGTCGCAGCTGCTGCTGCGCGAGCCGGACCTGGTCGCGCCGTCCGTGGACCGGCTCGGGTGGGTCTGGACGGCCTCGCCGTCGGCCCCCGGGCGCCTGCTGGCGGTCGACGCGGAGGGCACGTCGGTCGAGGTCGAGGCGGAGTGGCTGCAGGACCGCACGGTCCGCTCGGTGCGGATGGCCCGGGACGCCACCCGGGTCGCGGTGGTGTCGTCCGGGTCGGACGGCGTGCGGGTGGACGTCGCCGCCGTGGTGCGCGACGACTCCGGCACGCCGCAGGTGGTGGGCGAGGCGTGGCGCACCGGCGTGACGCTGCTGGACGCGTCCCGCGTCGTGTGGGTCGACGAGAGCACGCTCGGCGTGCTCGGGCGCTCCGGCAGCACCACGACCGACGTGTACCACCTCGTGCCGCTGTCCGGTCAGGTGCAGGCGCGCCCGCCGATCGTGGACTCCGTGGACATCGCCGGCGGCAAGGGCGACGGGGCGCTGTACGTCACCACCGCCGACGGGGCGCTGTACGCCCGGTCCGGGTCCAGCTGGGAGCGGGTCGCGGACGGCGTGCGCGACCCGTCGTTCGCGGGCTGAGCGGGCGCCGACCCCTCCCCAGGACGGCACCCCGTGCGGGAGCCGGGCGCCTGGGGACGCCGGCGGCGTGGCGGGCCCCCGGGCACGCAGCATGGCGGGATGACGAGGCTGCTGCACGACCTGGTGGACCTGGTGCTCCCGGTGACCTGCGCCGGCTGCGGGGCGCCCGGCCGCGCGCTGTGCCCGGCGTGCCTGCGGCGCTGGTCCGGCCCTCCCCGCCGGTGCGAGCACGCCGCCGGCCGGCTCGACCGCCTCGACGGGACCGTGCTGCCGGTCTGGGCGCTCGCGGTGGGCACGGGCGTCGTGCGGAGCGCCGTCGTGGCGTGGAAGGACCGCGGGCGCGCCGACGTGTCGCCCTGGTTCGCGGCCGTGGTGCGCCGTGCGGCGCCCGCCGTGGCGGCGGCGTCGCCACCGGGCCGGTGGGTCGTGGTGCCGGCGCCGGCCTCGCGGGCGGGTGCGGCGCGGCGCGGGGAGGACCTCGTCGCCGGGCTGGCGGGCGCCCTCGCCGCGGGGTTCGCGGACGCGGTGCCCCCGGCCCGGGGACGCACCGCGCCGCGGCGGCCGGGGGCGCCACGAGCGGGCCGGGCTCGGCGGGGCGGTTCCCGGGCGGGCCGGGCCCGGCGGGGCGGTCCCTGGGCCTGGCGGGGTGGCCCCCGGGCGCGCCCGGCGTGCCGGTGCTCCCCGCGCTGCGGCTCCGGCGCGGGGGAGCGGACCAGGTGGGGCTCGGCGTCCGCGGGCGCGCGGCCAACCTCGCCGGCCGGGTGCGGGTGCGCACGGGTGCCCGGACCGCTCTCGCGGGCGCCGACGTGATGCTGGTCGACGACGTCCTGACGACGGGGGCGACGCTGGCCGCCTGCCGGGCCGCGCTGGAGCGGGAGGGCGCCCGCCCGCGCGGCGCCGTGGTGCTCGCCGTCACCCCTCCGCCCGGCGCGCCGCCGTCCTGGTTGGAACCAGCGACCGCGCCGGGCTAGCGTGGTGCCCCAGAGCAGCCGGGCGGCACGGACGTCACCCGGTTCCCGGGTCTCGGCGGGCGCGCCCGCACGAGGAGGTGGTGCCCGCATCCCGCCCCACGAGGGCGTTCGAGAGCACGCTGCCGGGCGGGGACGACCCCGCCCCCCGGACCTCCAGGAGGTATCCCATGGAGATCGTCGTCGCAGGCCGTCACACCGACGTCCCCGAGCGGTTCCGTCAGCACGTGACGGACAAGCTCGCCAAGCTCGAGCAGCTCGCGCCCCGTGCGCAGCGCATCGACGTCGAGGTGACCCACGAGTCCAACCCCCGGCAGGCCGCGGCCGCCGAGCGGGTCGAGCTCACCGTGGTCGGCAAGGGACCGGTGATCCGGGCCGAGGCGTGCGCGGACGACCGCTACGGGGCGTTCGACCTGGCGATCGACAAGCTGACGGAGCGGCTGCGCCGGGCGCGCGACCGGCGCAAGAACCACCGCGGCCGCTCGCAGCCGCCGTCCGGCGCCGTGCCGGTCCCCGCCGAGCCCGAGCCCGAGCCGCAGGACCTCGCGCCCGAGCCGTCCGAGGACGGCGTGGTCGAGACCACCCTCGGGGACTCGCCGGTGGTGATCCGCGAGAAGGTGCACCTGGCCCAGCCGATGACCATCGACGACGCGCTGTACGAGATGGAGCTCGTCGGGCACGACTTCTTCCTGTTCGTGGACGCGGAGACGGCGCAGCCCTCGGTCGCGTACCGGCGCCGTGGCTGGAGCTACGGCGTGATCAAGCTCGACGCCGCGGTCACCACGGTGGGCAGCGGCACCGCGCCCGCCGGGGCGGTCGCCCAGCGCTGAGGCGGAACGCGGGGACGGCGACCGTCCGGACCCGCACGGCAGCGCCCGCCGGCACGGAGCCGGCGGGCGCTGCCGTTGCCGCCGGCGCTCCCGTTCCCGCGGCGCCGCAGCCCCCCGCGCGGGCGGTGTCGGTGGCGGGCGGCAGGATGGGCGGATGAGCTCGACGACCGCCCCCGCCCCGCCCCGCGGGACGGCGCACCGGCCCGGCGGCACGCTGTCGCTCTCGCAGGCCCGCCGCGTCGCCCTCCGCGCCCAGGGCCTCGACCGTCCCCGCGCGCCGCGCACCGGCCCGGCGACCATGCGCCACCTCCAGCAGGTCGTGGACCGGGTGGGCCTGCTCCAGATCGACTCGGTCAACGTGCTGGCCCGGGCCCACCTCATGCCCACGTTCTCGCGGGTGGGCCCCTACGACGCGGCGCTGCTCGACCGCGCGTCGGGGCGCGCGCCGCGGCGGCTCGTGGAGACCTGGGCGCACGAGGCGTCGTACGTGTCGCCGGAGACGTACGCCCTGCTCGGCTGGCGGCGCCGGCGGTACCTGGACTACGCGTGGGGCTCGATCCGGGAGGTGCCCCTGCGGTACTCGCCCCTGGTGGCCGACGTGCTGGCGATGATCGAGGCGGACGGCCCGCTGACCGCCTCCGAGGTCCACGCGCACGTCGAGGCGGACCACCCGCGCACGCGCACGGACTGGGGGTGGAACTGGACGGCCGCGAAGCGGGTGCTCGAGTTCCTGTTCTTCACCGGGGAGGTGGCGTCCGCGCGGCGGAACGCCCAGTTCGAGCGCTGCTACGACCTGACGTCGCGCGTGCTGCCCCCCGAGGTGCTGGCCGCCCCGGAGCCGGACGAGGCCGCGGCCGTGCGCGAGTTGCTCGCGATCGCCGCCCGCGCGCACGGGGTCGCCTCGGCGCGGTGCCTGCTCGACTACTTCCGCATCAAGGGGCCGCGGGCGCGCCGGGCGCTCGACGAGCTCGTCGAGGACGGCACGCTCGCCCCCGTCCGGGTGTCCGGCTGGGAGCGTCCCGTGTACCTGCACGCGGACGCCGACCTGCCGCGGCGCGCCACCGGGCGCGCGCTGCTCAGCCCGTTCGACCCGCTGGTGTTCGAGCGCCGCCGCCTGGAGGAGCTCTTCGGCCTGCGCTACCGCATCGAGATCTACGTGCCCGAGGCGCAGCGGGTGCACGGGTACTACGTGCTGCCGTTCCTGCGGGGCGAGCGGCTCGCGGCCCTCGTCGACCTCAAGGCCGACCGGGCGGCCGGGGTGCTGCGCGTCCACGCCGCGCACGAGCCGCCGGCGCCGGCGCCGGGCCCGGGGACGGCCGACGGCGCCCGGGACGACGCCGGCGAGGTCGCGGCCGACCTCGCGGACGAGCTGCGGCTGCTGGCCGGCTGGCTGGGTCTCGACGACGTGGTCGTCGGCGGCAAGGACGGGGCGCCCCGCGGGTCGCTCGCGGGAGTGCTCGCCGCCGCGCTCGCGGCCGCCTGACGTCGCCGTCCACGCCGGGGCGCGCGGTTTGCTGCCGGTCGGCGTCGCTCACCTACGATGGACGGGGCCCGGCTGTGCGGTCGGGACGCCAGGACGCCCCGCGCAACCGCGCCGGGGGCGCAGCGAGTCGGGAGTGCACGTGCCTGCGATCCTCGAGAAGGTCCTCCGCCTGGGCGAGGGACGGATCCTCAAGAAGCTGTCGGGCGTCGCCCAGCAGGTCAACGCCCTGGAGGACAGCTTCACGGCGCTGTCGGACGCGGAGCTGCGCGAGGAGACCGACCGCTTCAAGGCCCGGCTCGCCGACGGCGAGACGCTCGACGACGTGCTCGCCGAGGCGTTCGCGGCGGTGCGCGAGGCCGCGCGCCGCACGCTCGGTCAGCGCCACTTCGACGTCCAGCTCATGGGCGGGGCCGCGCTGCACCTGGGCAACATCGCCGAGATGAAGACCGGTGAGGGCAAGACGCTGGTCGCCACCGCGCCGGCCTACCTCAACGCGCTGACCGGCAAGGGCGTGCACGTCGTCACGGTCAACGACTACCTGGCGAGCTACCAGGCCGACCTCATGGGCCGGGTCTACCGGTTCCTCGGCCTGACGACGGGCGTCATCCTCCAGGGGCAGACCCCGGCCGAGCGGCGCGTGCAGTACGCCGCCGACATCACGTACGGCACCAACAACGAGTTCGGCTTCGACTTCCTGCGCGACAACATGGCGTGGAGCACCGACGAGCTCGTGCAGCGCGGCCACCACTTCGCGATCGTCGACGAGGTGGACTCGATCCTCATCGACGAGGCCCGCACCCCGCTCATCATCTCCGGCCCCGCGTCGGGCGACGCGAACCGCTGGTACGCGGAGTTCGCGAAGGTCGTGCGCCGGCTGCAGCCCGAGCGCGACTACGAGGTCGACGAGAAGAAGCGCACCATCGGCGTGCTGGAGCCCGGGATCGAGCGGGTCGAGGACTACCTCGGCATCGACAACCTGTACGAGTCGCTCAACACCCCGCTGATCGGGTTCCTCAACAACGCCATCAAGGCCAAGGAGCTCTTCAAGCGGGACAAGGACTACATCGTCGACAAGGGCGAGGTGCTCATCGTCGACGAGCACACCGGCCGCGTCCTGCCGGGCCGCCGCTACAACGAGGGCATGCACCAGGCCATCGAGGCCAAGGAGGGCGTCGCCATCAAGGCGGAGAACCAGACGCTCGCCACCATCACGCTCCAGAACTACTTCCGCCTGTACGACAAGCTCGCGGGCATGACCGGTACCGCCGAGACGGAGGCGGCCGAGTTCCAGGGCACGTACAAGCTGGGCGTCGTGCCCATCCCGACGAACCGCCCGATGCAGCGCATCGACCAGGCCGACCTCGTCTACAAGGCCGAGGAGGGCAAGTTCGACGCGGTCGTCGCCGACATCGTCGAGCGGCACGCCAACGGCCAGCCTGTCCTCGTCGGCACCACCAGCGTCGAGAAGTCCGAGCTGCTGTCCCGCAAGCTGCGCAAGGCCGGGGTCCCGCACGAGGTCCTCAACGCCAAGCAGCACGCGCGCGAGGCGTCGATCGTCGCGCAGGCCGGCCGCAAGGGCGCCGTCACGGTCGCGACCAACATGGCGGGCCGTGGCACCGACATCATGCTCGGCGGCAACGCCGAGTTCATGGCCGTCGCCGACCTGGCCGCCCGCGGGCTCGACCCGAAGGAGAGCCCGGAGGAGTACGAGGCCGCGTGGCCCGAGGCGCTGGAGAAGGCCAAGGCGGCCGTGGCGGCGGAGCACGACGAGGTCGTCGAGCTCGGTGGCCTGTACGTGCTCGGCACGGAGCGCCACGAGTCGCGGCGCATCGACAACCAGCTCCGCGGGCGCTCCGGCCGCCAGGGCGACCCGGGCGAGTCCCGGTTCTACCTGTCGCTGCAGGACGACCTCATGCGGCTGTTCAACTCCGGGCTCGCCGAGTCGATGATGACCCGCGCCGGCTTCCCGGACGACCTGCCGCTCGAGTCGAAGATCGTGACGCGGGGCATCCGGTCGGCGCAGTCGCAGGTCGAGGCCCGCAACTTCGAGATCCGCAAGAACGTGCTGAAGTACGACGACGTCCTGTCGCGGCAGCGCGAGGTCATCTACGAGCAGCGCCGCCGCGTGCTCGAGGGCGAGGACCTGCAGGACCAGGTGCAGCACTTCCTCGAGGACGTGGTGGACGACTACGTCGCCGCGGCGACGGGGGAGGGCCACCCGGAGGACTGGGACCTGGAGCAGCTCTGGGCGTCGCTCAAGGCGGTCTACCCGGTCTCGATCGAGGTCGACGAGGTCGTCGAGCAGGCCGGCGGGCTCGGCCGCGTGACGCCGGAGCTGCTGCGCACCGAGCTGCTGTCGGACGCCCGGATCGCCTACCAGGAGCGCGAGCAGAGCCTCGGCGAGGCGAACATGCGCCAGCTCGAGCGCCGCGTCGTGCTGTCCGTGCTGGACCGCAAGTGGCGTGAGCACCTCTACGAGATGGACTACCTCAAGGAGGGCATCGGCCTGCGGGCGATGGCGCAGCGCGACCCGCTCATCGAGTACCAGCGCGAGGGCTTCCAGCTGTTCCAGGCGATGACCGGGTCCATCAAGGACGAGGCCGTCGGGTTCCTGTTCAACCTCGAGGTCAAGGTCGCCGAGCCGGCGCAGCCCGCCGCCGCCGGGGCCCCCGCCGGGGACGCGCCGGCAGCCGCGGAGGGCGCGGGCGACGGCTCGGAGCCCGTGCTGGTCGCGAAGGGGATCGACGGCCCGGAGCAGCGTGTGCCGCTGCAGTACTCGGCCCCGAGCGTCGACGGCGACAGCGGCGCGCAGGTGACGCGCAGCGGCCGCCGCGCAGCCGGTCCCGCCGCGGGCGCACCCGCCGCGTCGGCCCCGGCGGCGTCCGGGCGCCCTGACGGGGCGGACGACGCGGGCGGCAACCGCGAGGCACGTCGCAAGGCCGCCAAGCAGCAGCGCCGCCGGGGCTGAACCGGGCGTCGCGGACGGAGGGCGGCCGGGACCACCGGCCGCCCTCCGTCGTCAGCCCACCACCAGGGCCGCGGCCCGCCACCGCCCGGTCGCCCGGGTGAGCCGGATCGCGACGGCCCGCACGCGGCCCGCGTGGGCGACGACCACGGACGCCTCGAGCGCGTCCTGGCCGACCGCGACCGCGCGGACCCGCCGCACCGACGGCCGGCGCACCGGGGTCCCGGCGTGCCCCGCCAGGTCGGACGGCGCCGCCACCGGGTCCAGCACGCGGCTGCGCGGAGCGGTGAGGACGGCGCGGCGGGCGAGCGTGTCGTAGACCTCCGGGGTGACCCAGCGGGCGAGCTGGGCGAGCGGCCGCGTGCCCGCGAGCACCTCCACGGCGGCGAGCGCGACCATGCAGCACGCCTGCCGTGGGTCCAGGGTGGCCGCGGCCCCGCCGGGGGAGCCCGGGGGCAGCGCCGGCACCGGCACCGGATCGGTCGGGGCGTCGTCGGGGACGGCGTGGCTGTACGCGGCGACGCCGCCCGCGCCGAGGCGCTGCACGACCGGCTGGTGCGCGGCGGCCCCGCCGGTCCCCCCTGCGGACCGGCGGGGAGGGCGGTGCCGGGCCGGCAGCGGGGTCGTCGTCCTGTCGGCCGGTCCCGCCGTGGCGCGCGCGTCCGGCGCCGGGGTGCCCCGGTCGACGCCTCCGGACGGGAGGGGGCGCGGGGCGGACGCGGTGGTGGGCGCGGTCGTGTCCGCCGACGTCGTCGTCGGCGGGGCCGGCACGAGCCGCACCTCCACCGCGGTGCTCATGGGTGCACCGCCGGCGGTCGTCCCGCGGTGGCGCACGGGAGCGCGGACCCGTCCAGGGGGCCGGTCGTGGGGCGCTGGCTGCTCGTCATGTGTCCTCCGTCGGGGCTCTGGGGCGCAAGGGGACGCCAGGTCTACCCGGCACCCCGGCGCCCCCACCAATCCGGCCGCGCAGCCTGGGGACGACGGCGTCGTCTCGACCACACTCGCCCCGGTTCGTCCCGGATGTGCACCGTGCACGGCGCGCGGGCGGGCACACTGGTGCCGTGCGCCTCTACCTGCCTGCGACCCTCGACGAGCTCGATGCCCTGCTGGGTGCCGGCACCCCTCTCGCCGCCCCCCGGCGTGCCCACGCGGTCACGCCGGCGCTGGCCGCGCTGCTGCCCGACGAGGACGAGGAGGGCGTGGAGTTCGCCGCCCAGCTCATGGCGGCGGACGACGCGCTCGTGCTGCTGGCCGCGCGCCCCGAGGCGACCGGGCTGCGCCTGGTCGTGACGGTGGAGGTGCCGGACGACGCCGTCCGCGAGGCGGCGCCCGGGGACGAGGACGCGGGCGACGAGGCCGCGAGCCTGGTCTCGCTGACGTCACCCGTGGCGCTGGACGACGTGGTGTGCGCGCACGTGGACGAGCCCGCGGCCCGCGACGAGGTGGCCCGTGCGCTCGACGGCGACGACGCGGCGCTCGACGCCCTGGCCGAGCGCGACCTGCTCTGGTACGACGTCACCGAGCTCGACCGCATCCCGCGCTGACCGCGCGCCGACCCCGCGCCGACCGCGCGCCGATCCCGCGCCCGGCCCGGCCGTCCGACCCCGGCACCGCCGGAGGGACCCCTCAGCGCTCGAGCAGCGGGTCCAGCACCTGCAGCGCCGCGCCGTGCAGCCGGCCGTTGGACACCAGGGCGGAGCCTCCGAACGGCCCGTCGACGCCCTGCAGCGAGGTGAACCGGCCACCGGCCTCGGTGACGATCGGCACGAGCGCCGCCATGTCGTGCAGCGACAGCTCGGGCTCCGCCGACAGGTCCACCGCGCCCTCGGCGACCAGGACGTGCGACCAGAAGTCCCCGTAGGCGCGGGTGCGCCACACCTGGCGGGTGAGCGACAGCATGTGCTCGAGCCGGCCCTGCTCCTCCCAGCCGCTCAGGCTGGAGTAGGAGAACGACGCGTCCTGCAGCCGGCCGACCTCGGAGACCTGGAGCCGGCTCGCCGCGGCGAGCGACCGCCCGGACCACGCGCCGGAGCCCTGCGCCGCCCACCACCGCCGTCCGAGAGCCGGTGCGCTGACCAGCCCGACCACCACCTCGTCGCCGTCGAGCAGCGCGATGAGGGTGGCCCACACGGGCACGCCGCGCACGAAGTTCTTCGTCCCGTCGATCGGGTCGACGACCCAGCGCCGCGGTCCGTGCCCGGTGTCGGGCATCTCCTCGCCGTGCACCGCGTCGCGCGGGCGGGTCCGGGAGAGCTGCGTCCGCACGAGCTCCTCGGCCGACCGGTCGGCGTCGGAGACGGGCGTGAGGTCCGGCTTGGTCTCGACCCGGAGGTCCTGCGCCTTGAAGCGCGACATCGTGAGCCCGTCCACCTGGTCGGCGATCACGTGGGCGAGGCGCAGGTCGTCGTCGTACCGGGTCATGCGCCCAACCTATCGGGAACCCGCCGGTCAGCCCGCCGGGTCGGGCGCGCCGGTCCGGCTGACCAGCAGCCGGCGGAACGAGTCCACGCGCGCGGCGCGGGCCTCCCGCACGTCGTCGTCCGGGGCCGCGGCCACCCACTCGTCGAGCGCGCAGTCGGGTGCGTCCGCCGCGTGGGTGCAGCCGCGGGGGCAGTCCTGGGCGACCTCCGCGAGGTCCGCGAACGCGCCGAGCAGGTGGTCCGGGTCGACGTGCGCGAGGCCGAAGGACCGCACGCCGGGCGTGTCGATGACCCACGTGCCGGCGGGCCCCGGGACGCGGAGCGCGACCGCGGACGTCGACGTGTGCCGCCCGCGGCCGGTGACGTCGTTGACGACGCCCGTGGCCCGCAGCGCGTCGGGGACGAGGGCGTTGACGAGGGTCGACTTGCCGACGCCGGAGTGCCCGACGAGCACGGACGTGCGGCCGGCCAGCGCCTCCTGCACCGCGTCGAGGCCCTCGATCGCGTCGCCGTCGCGCCGGGTGACCACCACCCGTACGCCGATCGGCTCGTAGAGCGCGCGCAGCGTCGCCGGGTCCGCGAGGTCCGCCTTGGTGAGCGCCAGCAGGACCTCCATCCCGGCGTCGTAGGCGGCGACCACGCAGCGGTCGATCATCCGGGTGCGCGGCTCGGGGTCGGCGAGCGCGGTGACGACGACGAGCTGGTCGGCGTTCGCGACGATGACGCGCTCGACGGGGTCGGTGTCGTCCGCCGTGCGGCGCAGCACCGTCGACCGGTCGGCGATCCGCACGATGCGCGCGAGCGAGCCCGCCGCGCCGGACGTGTCGCCGACGAGGTCGACGCGGTCGCCGGGGACGACGCGCTCCCGGCCCAGCTCCCGGGCCTTCATCGCGGTCGCGACCCGCTCGCCGGGGCCGTCGGCGTCGACGAGCACGGTGTAGCGGCCCCGGTCGACGCCGGTGACGAGCGCCCGCTCGGCGTCCGCGTGCTCCGGCCGGGTCTTCGTCCGCGGGCGGGAGCCGCGCCGGCTCGGACGGACCCGCACGTCCGACTCGTCGAGTGCCCGGCGTGCCACGGTCAGCGGCCCGCGGGGCGGGCGGTGCCGCGGGTCCGGACGCGGCCGGCGGTCACGCCAGCATCCCGTCCCACAGCCCGACGAAGTCGGGGATCGTCTTGGCGGTCGTCGCCACGTCCTGCACCAGCACGCCGGGGACGGCCAGCCCGAGCAGGGCCCCGAACGTCGCCATGCGGTGGTCGGCGTACGTCCGCACGGTGCCGCCGTGCAGGGGCCGCGGCGTGATGACGAGGCCGTCGGCGGTCTGCTCGGCCTGCCCGCCGAGCCGGGTGATCTCGGCGGAGAGCGCCGCGAGCCGGTCGGTCTCGTGGCCGCGCAGGTGCGCGATGCCGCGCAGGCGCGTGGGGGAGTCCGCCAGGGCGGCGAGGGCGGCGATCGTCGGCGCGAGCTCGCCCGCGGCGTGCAGGTCGAGGTCGAGCCCGCGGACCGTGCCGGTGCCGGTGACGGCCAGCACGTCGCCGTCCAGGCGCGTCGTCGCCCCCATCCGCTCGAGGATGCCCGGCAGCAGGCCTCCCGGCTGGGTGGTCGACGCCGGCCAGCCCGGGACGCGCACGGTCCCGCCGGCGACCAGCGCCGCGCACAGGAACGGTGCCGCGTTGGACAGGTCCGGCTCCACGCGGACGTCGCGCGCGGCGACCGGGCCGGGCTCGACGCGCCAGATCGCGGGCCGGGAGTCGTCCACCACCACGCCGGCGGCCCGCAGCACCGCCACCGTCATCTCGATGTGCGGGAGGCTCGGCAGCGTCGGGCCGGTGTGCCGGACGGTCAGCCCCTGGTCGAACCGGGCCGCCGCGAGCAGCAGCCCGGACACGAACTGGGACGAGCCGGACGCGTCGACGTCCACGCTGCCGCCCCGCACCCGCCCGGCGCCGTCGACGGTGAACGGCAGGTGCCCGGGCTCGCCCTGCTCGCCGACCCGGACCCCGAGGGCGCGCAGGGCCGTGAGCACCGGGCCCATGGGGCGGACCCGGGCCCCCTCGTCGCCGTCGAACCGCACGGGTCCGTCCGCGAGAGCGGCCACGGCGGGCAGGAACCGCATGACGGTCCCGGCGAGCCCGCACCGCACGTCGGCCGGGCCCCGGAACCGCCCGGGCGTCACGAGCCAGTCCCCGGGCGACGCGGGGTCGTCCTCCACGGTGGTGCCGAGGTCGCGCAGCGCCTGCGCCATGAGCAGCGTGTCCCGCGACCGGAGCGGGGCGCGCAGGCGCCCCGGCCCGTCGGCCAGGGCCGCGAGCACGAGGTACCGGTTGGTGAGCGACTTCGACCCGGGCACCTCGACGGTCGCGTCGAGGGGGTGCGCCGCGGTGGGGGCGGGCCAGTCGGCGGCGGCGCCGACCCCGGCGGGGACGTCGTCGCGGGTGGCGTGGGTCATGCGAGCAGGCTAGCGGGACGGGTCGCGACGACGCCGGGCCCGTCCACGCGGCGGCGCGGGCCCGCGGCGGCGCGGGCCCGCGACGGTGCGCGGGCGCACGGTCAGCGCACGGCCTCCGTGACCGTCCGGCGCGCGGCCCTGCCCGCCGCCGCGACGCCCGACGCGGCGCCCGCCGCCGAGGCGGCCGCGGCCCGCGTGGCGCGCGCGTGCTCGACGCGCCACCGCACGGACGGGCGCCCCGCGGTGTCGGCGGCGGCGATGAGAGCGCCGCCGGTCAGCGACAGCCCCCGCAGGAACCGGGCCTTGCGGGCCTTCTTCTGCTCGGCGTCGAGGTGGGCGCGCTCCTTGCGGGAGGGCGGGGCGTCGGCGGCCGCGAGCGGGAGCGTGAGGGCGGCGAGCGCCAGCGCGGCGGCGCGCGGCGCGCGTCCGGTGGCGAGCAGCAGCGCCGCCAGCGCGGTGGCGCCGCCGTGGGCCCGCACCAGCGTCGTGAGCTGCGCGTCGGAGGGGTGCCGGTACGCGTCCAGGGCACCGCCGAGGGCGCCGCGGGGCACCGAGGCGTTCAGCCGCTCGACGGCGTCCCGGGCCACGGGGACGTGCGCGGACGGCCGGCGCAGGGCGTCGACCCCCTCGCTGAGGAACCACGACGCGAAGAGCGGTCGGGCGATGCGGCGCAGCAGCATGACGTCCTCCTCCGGCGGTCCGCGACGCACGGACACCTGGCATCCAACGTAGTGTCCGGCGATGCGCGGCGCGCCCGGGAATGCCCGCGGCGGGCGGTCGTGTTGTGCAGGCCATGAGCTGTACGACCCTGGAACGCCCTGCGCCCGCCTCCGCGGTGGCGACGCTGCCGGCGACCGCGCCGGTGCCGGTCGCCGCGTCGGCGCCCGCACGGTCCGGCGTGCCCCGCGCGCGCGGACTAGGCTCGGCGGTGATGAGCGAGGACACCACACGCGCCCCCGAGTCCGAGGACGACGCGGCGCGCAGCGAGCGGTTCGAGGCCGAGGCGCTGGTCTACCTGGACCAGCTCTACGGCGCCGCCCTGCGCATGACGCGCAACCCGTCGGACGCCGAGGACCTGGTCCAGGAGACGTTCGCGAAGGCGTTCGCCGCGTTCCACCAGTACCGGCCGGGCACGAACCTCAAGGCCTGGCTGTACCGGATCCTGACGAACACCTTCATCAACACGTACCGCAAGAAGCAGCGCGAGCCGCAGCAGTCCCAGGCCGACGAGATCGAGGACTGGCAGATCGCGCGCGCGGAGTCGCACACCTCGACCGGGCTGCGCTCGGCCGAGGCGGAGGCGCTGGACCACCTGCCGGACTCCGACGTGAAGGACGCGCTCGCGCGGCTCCCGGAGGACTTCAGGATCGCGGTGTACCTCGCGGACGTCGAGGGCTTCGCCTACAAGGAGATCGCCGAGATCATGGGCACCCCGATCGGGACGGTGATGTCCCGGCTGCACCGCGGGCGGGGCCAGCTGCGCGACATGCTGGCCGACTACGCCCGCGACCGGGGGCTCGTGGCCGCGGCGCCGGCGCCCGACGGCACCGGCACGGGAACGGGGAGGGCACGATGACGGGCTGGGACGCGGCGGCGGGGGCGCCGGCCGAGGGGTCGTCCGGGGGCTGCGGTCCGGAGTGCGAGCAGGCGCTCGGCCGGCTGTTCGCCTACGTGGACCGCGAGCTCGAGCCGGTCGACGCCGCCCAGGTGCGCGCGCACGTCGAGGAGTGCCGGCCGTGCCTGGACGAGATGGCGGTCGAGACCATGCTCAAGGAGCTGGTGCGGCGCTGCTGCCAGGAGCAGGCCCCGGCGGACCTGAGGGTGAAGATCCACGCCCGCCTCACCGAGCTGCGGATCACGCGGACCGTCTGAGGCGCCGCCGCCGAGCGGGACGGACGACGAAGGGCCCGGTGCGTGAGCACCGGGCCCTTCGTGCGCCTCGCGCCTCAGGCGTTGGGGCGCTTGCCGTGGTTCGCGGAGCTCCCGGCGCGGGAACGGCGCTTGCGGCCACGCTTGCTCATCGATCTCTCCCTGGTCTGGCGTGCCGGCCGGACGAGGTGTGCCTCGACGGCCCAGTGACCCCCCATCGTCCCACACCCGGCGGCTGCCGCCGCACGCGGACCGGGGCCGGCCGCACGCGGGTGTTCAAGCCCCGGGGGGTTCCGGCCGATGACAGGGGGGTGACCGAGCAGCCGCAGTCCGTCGTCCCCCTCCTGCACGCCCTGGCCCAGGCCGGCGGCTCCGACCTGCACGTGAAGGTCGGGTCCGAGCCGCGGGTGCGCGTCGACGGCCGGCTGCGCCGCCTCCAGGCGCGCGCGCTGACGCCGCGGGACACCGCGAACATGCTCGACGAGGTGCTCCCGCCGGAGCTCGCGGAGGAGTTCGCGCACTCGCACGAGGCCGACTTCGCGTTCTCGCTGTCGGGCGTCGGCCGGTTCCGCGTCAACGCCTACCAGGCGCGCGGCACCTACGGCCTGGTGTTCCGCCTGGTCGCGATGGGGGCGCAGTCCATGTCGGAGCTCGGGCTCCCGGACGTGGTGGGGGAGCTGGCGCTGGAGCCGCGCGGGCTCGTGCTGGTCACGGGGCCCACCGGCTCGGGCAAGACCACGACGCTCGCGTCGATGATCGACCTCATCAACACCGTGCGCGAGGCCAACATCGTCACGATCGAGGACCCGATCGAGGTGCTGCACCAGGACAAGCGCGGCATCGTCTCGCAGCGGGAGATCCGGCAGGACACGGCGGACTTCACGGTCGCGCTGCGGGCGGCGATGCGCCAGGACCCCGACGTGATCTTCGTCGGCGAGATGCGCGACGTGGAGACGGTGCGGGCGGCGCTGTCGGCGGCGGAGACCGGGCACCTGGTGCTGTCGACGCTGCACACCATCGACGCCGCGGAGTCCGTGAACCGGATCGTCGACTTCTTCCCGCCGCACGAGCAGCAGCAGGTGCGGGTGGCGCTGGCGCAGGCGCTGCGCGGCATCGTCTCGCAGCGCCTGGTGCGCAGGGCGGACGGCCACGGCCGGGTCGCGGTGATCGAGGTGCTGGTCAACACCGGCCGGACCGCCGAGGCGATCGTGGACCCGGGCAGCACGGAGCCGCTGCTGGACCTGATCCGGCAGGGCGACTACTACAAGATGCAGACCTTCGACCAGCACCTGGCGCAGCTCGTCGCGGACGGGTCCGTGTCGTACGACGAGGCCGTCGCGGTGGCGACCAACCCGCAGGACCTGACCGTCGAGCTGCGGGCGAGCGGCGTGATCGCCTGACCCCTTGCGGCGCCCGGGGCGGCGTCCTACGGTGGCAGAACGCGATATATCTCGAACCGAGGAGCCTGCCGTGGCCACCGAGTCCTGGGTCGTCATCGGCCCCCAGACCGTCGACGTGGAGGACGTGCGGTCCCTGCGCGTCCAGGTGAACGGGGGGCGGGTCGACGTCGTGGCGCACGACGACCCCGACGCGACGGGTGCCCGCATCCAGGTGCACCGCGTGGACGGCATGCCGCTGGAGGTCACCTACGCCGACGGCGCGCTCTGGGCCGGGGTGCGGTCCGTCACCGGGCTCGACGGGCTGATCGACAAGATGCGCGGGCCGCACCAGCGCGACCGGGTCGAGGTGCACGTGGCGGTCCCGCGCGGCGCGGCCGTCTCGCTGGCGTCGGTGAACGCCGACCTGCTGCTCGCCGGCGTGCAGCAGGACGCCTCGGTGTCCACGGTCGGCGGCGCGGTCGTGGTCGACGGCACGCGCGGTGCCCTGTCGCTCAAGAGCGTCTCCTCGGACGTCGTCGTGCGCGACCACGCGGGCGACCTGTCCGCCGGCACGGTGTCCGGCGCGGTGACCGCCTCGGGCGCGCTGTCGCGCGTCACCGTCACGACGGTGTCCGGCGAGGTCACGCTCGACTGCCTCGCGGCGAGCTCGGTGGTGCAGGCGCGCACCGTCTCGGGCGACGTGGCCGTGCGGCTGCCCGCGGGGCACGGCGTCGGCGTCGAGGCGCGCAGCGTGTCGGGCCGGGTGGTGGTCGACGGCGTCGAGCACGGCGAGCGCCGTCCGGGGCGCACGAGCGTGGATCTGCGCGACCCCCAGGCGACGTGCTTCGTGACCACGCAGACCGTGTCCGGCCACCTCACCGTCCTGCACGGCGCGCCGCTCGCGGAGCCCGTGGTGCCGCCGGCGGGGCCCGGGGCGGGCGGTCCCGTCCCGGGAGCCTGATGGCGGTCTTCGCGCACGGGCAGCTCCGGCTCTACCTGCTCTCGCTGCTGGAGGACGGCCCGCGCCACGGGTACGAGCTCATCACGGCGCTGTCCGACCGGTTCGGCGGCCTGTACCGGCCGAGTGCGGGCACGGTGTACCCGCGGCTGGCGCGGCTGCAGGAGGACGGGCTGGTCGCGCGGACGCAGGAGGGCCGCACGGCCACGTACGCGCTCACGGACCGGGGGCGGCAGGAGCTGCGCGACCGGCGGGCCGACCTGGTCGCCCTCGAGCACGACGTGGCCCGGTCGGTGCGGGAGCTCGCGGCGCAGGTGCGGACCGACGTGGTCGGGTCGATGGCGGGGCTGCGCGCGGAGCTCGCGGCGGCGGCCCAGCAGGCCCGGGCCGGGGCCCCGGCCGGGTCGGACGGTGCGCCCGGGGCGCCGGGGGCACCCGGGACGGACGCGCGGGACGACGCCGGGCGGCACGGCGCGCCGGGCGAGCCGGACCGCGCCGCGCGGCGGGAGCAGCGGGCCGCGCACCGGCGCCGGGTGCGTGCCGAGGCGGACCTCGCCGCGTTCCGGACGCAGGTCCGCGCCGCCCTGCGGGAGGCCGAGCAGCGAGGCGGCATCACGCCGCTGACCGCCGAGACGGTCCGGACCGTCCTGGCGAGCGCCCGGGCGGCGATCGAGGCGACGCTGCCCCGGTGACGCCGGGCTAGACCACGTCCTCCGGGAGCCCGAGCCAGGCGTTCCAGTGCGAGTGCAGCACGAGCCACGCCATGAGGCCGTACCCGGCCTGGCCCGGCAGGGCGCCGTCGCCGGCGGCGAGGTCCGCGAGCCACTGCTCGTGCCCGGCGAGCGGCGTGAACGTGTCGACGTAGGGCACGCGGCGCCGGGTGGTGACGTCGGCGAACGCGGCGGACAGGTCCGCGAGCGTGGTCGCGTCGACCCCCGCGCCGGGCGGCGGCCCGACGACGAACGCCGGCATGCGCCGCTGCTCCGCGGCGTCGAGGACGTTGGCGAGGTTGAGCCGGCTGCGGGCCAGGGAGAGTCCGGCGAGCGCGTCGGCCCGGCCGAGCGCGACGACCAGCCGGGTCTCGACCTCCGGGGAGGTGCGCCGGGCGACCTCCTCCTCCCACCGGGCGGACAGGCCGGTGGTCGTCTCCCCGGGCACCGCCAGGGTGAGCACCGTCGGGGGCAGCGGGGCGGCCGTGCGGGCGGCGACGCGGCCGACCCAGCCCAGCGCGCGGGGGTCGCCCGCCCCGGCGGCCAGCTCGTCCCCGACCACCACCAGGCGCAGCGCCTGCTCGCCCACGTCCGTCCCCGTCCTCTCGGTGCCGCGCGGCGGTGGCCGCGCACGTGCGGGGTCCAGTGTCGCAGCCGTGCGGTCCGGGAGCCGGTGCGACGCGCGCACGGCGGGGTGGCCGCGCGGTCCCCGTGCCGGGACCGCGCGGCGCTCAGCGCAGGCGGCTGCCCTCGGTCCAGTCGTGCCGCGACGGGGGCGGGGGCCGGTGCCCGAGGCCGTCATGGCGGACCGTGTCGACGAGGCGCGCCGTGAGCCAGACGAGGAGGGTCAGCAGGCCGAGGAGGAGGATCGTGATCGCCATGGCAGGAATCCTGCCGACATCGATGTCCCGCCACGAGTGGCAGGAGGGCCGTATCTCGTCGAGATCCCGCCAGACGTGGCATCCTGGCCGCATGTTGCGACGCGTGGCCGCCATCGCGGTCCCCGGGGTGGCCGCCTTCGAGCTCGGGCTCGTGTGCGAGGTCTTCGGCATCGACCGCTCCGACACGGGCGGTCCGCGGTTCGACTTCACCGTGTGCACCCCGGAGCCGGGCCCCCTGCCGATGAAGCAGGGCCTGCGGCTCGACGTGCCGGCCGGGCTGGAGGCCACGGCCGACGCCGACCTCGTGATCGCGCTGCCGTACGGGGCCCCGTACGAGCTGCCCGCGCCGGTGCTGCAGGCGCTGCGGCACGCGCACGAGCGCGGGGCCTGGGTGATGAGCATCTGCTCGGGGACGTTCGCGCTCGGGGAGGCCGGCCTGCTGGACGGTCGGCGCTGCACCACGCACTGGATGTACGCCGACGACCTGGCGCGCCGGTTCCCCGCCGCGGACGTCGACCCGGCGGTGCTCTACGTGGAGGACCGGGGCGTCATCAGCAGCGCCGGCACCGCGGCCGGCATCGACGCCTGCCTCCACCTCGTGCGGCGGGAGCTGGGGGCGCGCGACGCCGCCGCCATCGCCCGGCGCATGGTGGTGCCGCCGCACCGCGACGGCGGCCAGGCGCAGTACGTCGAGACGCCGCTGCCGTGCGACGCGGACACCCTGGCGCCGCTGCTGGCGTGGCTCGTCGAGCACCTGGACGAGGAGCTCACCGTCCCGGACCTCGCCGCGCGGGCGCTGATGTCCGAGCGCACCTTCGCGCGGCGGTTCCGCGCCGAGACCGGGACCACGCCCGCCGCCTGGATCACCCGGCAGCGGCTCGTGCGGGCCCAGGAGATGCTGGAGCGCACGGCGGCCGGGGTCGAGGACGTCGCCAGGGCGAGCGGGTTCGGCAGCGCGGCGATCCTGCGGCACCACTTCGCGCGCGTCCTCGGCACGAGCCCCCAGGCCTACCGCCGGCAGTTCGCGTGCACGGACGACGCGGAGCGCGCGGCGGCGGCAGCCGTGGCATGAGCTCGCACGACTTCACCCGCCGGATGCATACAAAACGGACATAGGGACGCCTAGCGTGGCTCGGAGCCGGGGGAGGCCCGGCGTCCCCGTGCCCGGAGGCGACATGCAGGTCAGGCTTCTCCCGCTCGTCGACGTCACCGCCGAGGAGGGGAGGGCCTGGCAGGACCTGGCCTCGGACGCCGTGGCCCCCAACATGTGCCTGGACCCGCGCCAGCTCCTGGCCGCCCGGCACCTCGGGGAGCGCGTCGCCGACCTCCGGCTGCTCGTCGTGACCGAGGGCGCACGCTGGCTCGCCGTGCTGGCGCTGACCACGAAGCGGGTGATCCCGCGCCTTCCCGTCCAGGCGCTCACCACGGGCGGGGACTACATGACCCTCGAGTCCGACCGCCACCACCCGCTGGTGCGCCGCGGGCGGGCCGTCGAGGCGCTCGACGCCCTGCTGCGGGGCGCCCCGACCGTGGGCCTGCCCGGGCTCGCGCTCCTGCGCCGGTTCCCCCTCGAGGGCCCGCTCGCCGACGCGCTCGCCGAGGTGGTGCGGCGCCGGCGGCTGCCCGTCGTCGAGCGCTCCCGGGAGACCGGGGCGTGGGCGCCGCGCGAGGCGTTCACGGTGCTCGACGTCCCCGACCCGGTGGACGGCGTCATCGTCGACCCGCCGCTGTCGACCGCGCACCTGCGCCCCGGGGACGCCCAGAAGCTCCGCCGCGTCGTGCGCGGCATCACGCGTGAGACCGGCGAGCCGATCGCGCTGCACCTCGAGGCCGCCCGGCCCGACGCGGACGACCGGTTCGTCGAGCTGCAGTCCGCCGGGTGGAAGGGCGACACGGACCGCGGAGGGGCGGCCGTCGGGCTGGACCCGCGCCGCGAGCACTGGTTCCGCGACGCCGCCCGGGCGTTCCGGGAGGACGGCGACCTCGCGGTGCTGCGCCTCGCCGCCGGACCGCACACGCTGTGGACCGGGTACCTCGCGCGCTCGGGCGGCGGCTGGTTCGGGATGCTCGACGCGTACGACGAGCGGTTCCGGAAGTTCAGCCCGGGGTCCGTCGGCCGGGTCGTCGCCATGACGTACCTGCTGGGCGCCACGGACGCCCCGTTCGTCGACCCGGGCTTCGGGTCGCACTACGCCGTCGGCGCCCGCCTGTGGCCCGCGCCGCGCACCCAGGTGGACCTGCTGCTGCCCGCCGGGGGGCTCGCCGCGCACGCGCTCGTGCGGGCGGTGCCGCTGGCCCGGCGCCTCGGCCTGGCCGGGTGAGACGCCGCCGCCCCCGCGCCGGTCCCGGAGGGGGACGGCGCGGGGGCGGCGCGGGTACCGGGAGGCTCAGCGTTCGAAGGCCGCCCGCAGCAGGTCCGCCTGCTCCGCCTGGTGCACCTTCGCGGAGCCCGCCGCGGTGGACGCCGACGCCGGGCGGGAGACCGCCCGCACCGGGGCGCCGACCACCTGCGGCAGCGCCATCGACATGAAGCTCCACGGCCCCTGGTTGCGCGGCTCGTCCTGCACCCACACCAGCTCGGCGCCGTCGAACGGCGCGAGCGCGGCGCGCAGGCCCTCGTGGTCGAGCGGGTAGAGCTGCTCGAACCGGAGCACCGCCGTGCGCTCGTCGCCGAGCTTCTCGCGCTGCGCCACGAGGTCCCAGTAGACCTTGCCGGAGCAGAGCAGCACGCGGTCGACCCGCGCCGCGTCCCTCGCCGCCACGTCGTCGCCGATGACCGGCCGGAACGTGCCCGACGTGAAGTCCTCGACCGCCGACGCCCCGGCCTTGAGCCGCAGCATCGACTTCGGCGTGAACACCACGAGCGGGCGGCGCGGGCGCGTGTACGCCTGGTGCCGCAGCAGGTGGAAGTACGAGGCGGGCGTCGTGGGCTGCGCCACCGTCATGTTGCCCTCGGCGCACAGCTGCAGGAACCGCTCGATGCGGGCCGACGAGTGGTCCGGGCCCTGGCCCTCGTAGCCGTGGGGGAGCAGCAGCACGACGGACGAGTGCTGGCCCCACTTCTGCTCGGCGGAGGAGATGAACTCGTCGATGACCGTCTGCGCGCCGTTGACGAAGTCGCCGAACTGCGCCTCCCACAGCACCAGGGCGTCGGGACGCTCGACGGAGTAGCCGTACTCGAACCCGAGCGCGGCGTACTCCGACAGCGAGGAGTCGTACACCCAGAACTTCGCCTGGTCGGCGGACAGGTACAGCAGCGGGGTCCACTCCGCGCCGGTCTCCCGGTCGTGCAGGACGGCGTGCCGCTGCACGAACGTCCCGCGGCGGGAGTCCTGCCCCGCGAGCCGCACCGGCGTGCCCTCGATGAGCAGCGACCCGAACGCGAGGATCTCGCCGAAGCCCCAGTCGATGCCGCCCTCGCGCGACATCTGCTCGCGCCGGGCCAGCAGCTGCGCGAGCTTCGGGTGCACCGTGAAGCCCTCGGGCGCCCGGACGTGCGCGGCACCGATCCGCTCCAGCACCTTGGCCGGGACGGCCGTCTGCCAGCCGATGATGACGCCCGCGTCCTCGCGCTGGGACTCGGGGCGCTCCAGGCCGGCCACCGGCTCGGCGTCCGGCGACGGCGGCGTCCAGCCCTCCTCGCGGGTCTCCGCGAACACCCGCTCGAGCTGCGCCTGGTAGTCGCGCAGCACGTGCTCGGCCTCCTCGAGCGTGATGTCGCCGCGGGACACCAGCGCCTCGGTGTAGAGCTTGCGCACCGAGCGCTTGGCCTCGATGAGGTTGTACATGAGGGGCTGGGTCATCGAGGGGTCGTCGCCCTCGTTGTGGCCGCGCCGGCGGTAGCAGACCATGTCGATGATGACGTCGCGGTCGAACTGCTCGCGGTACTCGAACGCGAGCTCGGCGACCCGGACGCACGCCTCGGGGTCGTCGCCGTTGACGTGGAAGATCGGCACCTGCAGGCCCTTGGCCACGTCGGTGGCGTACTGCGAGGAGCGCGACGACGACGGGCCGGTGGTGAAGCCGACCTGGTTGTTGATGACGACGTGCACCGTGCCGCCCGTGCGGTAGCCGCGCAGCTGCGCCAGGTTGAGGGTCTCGAAGACCACGCCCTGGCCCGCGAACGCCGCGTCCCCGTGGATGAGGATCGGCAGCACGGAGAACCCGTCGCCGCCCAGGTCGATCCGGTCCTGCTTGGCGCGGACGATGCCCTCGAGCACGGGGTCCACGGCCTCCAGGTGCGACGGGTTCGCCGCGAGGTACACCCGCGTCGAGGCGCCGGACTCCGACTGGAACACGCCCTCGGTCCCGAGGTGGTACTTCACGTCGCCCGAGCCCTGCACGGACTTCGGGTCCTGGTTGCCCTCGAACTCGCTGAAGATCTGCCCGTAGGACTTGCCGGCGATGTTCGCGAGCACGTTGAGCCGGCCGCGGTGCGCCATGCCGATGGCGACCTCGTCCAGGCCGCCCTCGGCCGCGCGGGACAGGATCGCGTCGAGCAGCGGGATGACGGACTCGCCGCCCTCCAGGGAGAACCGCTTCTGCCCGACGTACTTGGTCTGCAGGAACGTCTCGAACGCCTCGGCCGCGTTCAGGCGGCGCAGGATGCGCAGCTGGTCCTCGCGCGGGGTGGGGGCGTAGCCGGCCTCCAGCCGCTCCTGCAGCCAGCGGCGCTGGCGGGGGTCCTGCAGGTGCATGTACTCGAAGCCGGTGGTGCGGCAGTACGAGTCGCGCAGCAGGCCGAGCACCTGGCGCAGCGTGGCGCGCGGCCGGCCCGTGAAGCCGCCGGTCGGGAACGTGCGGTCCAGGTCCCACAGCGACAGGCCGTGCGTCTGCACGTCCAGGTCGGGGTGCTTGCGCAGCCGGTACGCCAGCGGGTCGGTGTCGGCCATGAGGTGGCCGCGCGACCGGTAGGCGTGGATGAGCTCGGCGATGCGGGCCGGCTTGATGGCCTCGGCGTCCGGGTCGGCCGCCTCCTTGACCCAGCGGATCGGCTCGTAGGGCACCCGCAGCGACGCGAACACCCGGTCGTAGAACCCGTCCTCGCCGAGCAGCTTGCGGTGCAGGATGCGCAGGAAGTCGCCGGACTGCGCGCCCTGGATGATGCGGTGGTCGTAGGTGGACGTCACCGTCAGCACCTTGGACACGCCCATCTTGTTGAGCTGCTCGTCGGACGTGCCCTGGAACTCCGCCGGGTAGTCCATCGCCCCGACGCCGATGATCGTGCCCTGCCCCTGCATGAGGCGCGGCACCGAGTGCACCGTGCCGATGGTGCCGGGGTTGGTCAGCGAGATCGTCGTGCCGGCGAAGTCGTCCACGCCGAGCTTCCCGCCGCGGGCGCGCCGCACGACGTCCTCGTACGCCGTCCAGAACTGGGCGAAGTCGAGCGCCTCCGCCTTCTTGATGCTCGGCACGAGCAGCTGGCGGGTGCCGTCCGGCTTCGCCAGGTCGATCGCGAGGCCGAGGTTCACGTGCGCCGGCGTCATGACGCCGGGCTTGCCGTCGACCAGCGTGTACGCGCTGTTCATCGCCGGCATCTCGCCGAGCGCCTCGACCAGCGCGAAGCCGATGAGGTGCGTGAACGAGACCTTCCCGCCGCGGCCGCGCGCCAGGTGGTTGTTGATGACGATGCGGTTGTCGACGAGCAGCTTGGCCGGGATCGCGCGGACCGACGTCGCGGTCGGCACCTCGAGGCTGGCCTCCATGTTGGTGACGACGCGCGCGCTGGGGCCGCGCAGGCGCTGCACCTCGTCCGCGGCCTCCGGCGGCTCGAGCTCCGCCTCGCGCGCGGCCTTCGCGGCGGGCGCGTAGGGGGCGGTCGCGGGCTGCGCGGTCGCCACCGGGGACGTCGTCGGCACCGGCTCGGGGTCGCGCGGCGTCGGCGCCGGGCCCGCGGGGGCGGAGGCCGCCGGGGCGGGGGCAGGCGGGACCGCGGTGCCGTCACCGGTGTGCGCCGGCCGCGTGGCGCCGGCCTCGGCCACGGTGCCGTCGCGCTCGCCGCCGGGTGCGCCGTCCGCTGCGGGCGCGGGCGACGCGGCCGGGGCCGGCGTCGCGGTCGCCCCGTCGCCCCCGGAGCCGGACGCGGCACGGCCGTCGGCGGTGGCGGCGTCCCCCGACGCGCCGTCCGGTGCCCCCGAGGTCGTCGGCTGGGGGGACGAGGGGCGGTAGCCCTCGAAGAAGTCCCACCACGCCGGGTCGACCGCGGTCTTGTCCTGGAGGTACTGCTCGTACAGCTCGTCCACCAGCCACGCGTTCGCGCCGAAGTCGGCCCGGTTCACGTCTGGCTCGGCATGCTGGGACACGCGAGGATCGCCCACTTCCTCCGCGGTCACTGACCGCGTCTTCGCCGGATCGGTTCGTGGCCAACCCTACGTCCTGACTGCGTGTCGTCTCCCGTCGGGGAGGGTGACGCGCGGGTGGTTCACGTGCTCGTCACACGCCGGGTCCGCGAGGGGTGTCGGGGGCCCCATCCGCGGGTCTGCCCCGGGTCAGCCGCGTGCCAACTCGGTCATGGGCGCGTCGTGCGGGGCGGTCGCCGCGACCCGTGCCGCGACCGCGGAACCGAGCGCGAGGACGACCATCGTCACGGCCATCGGGAGCGCGTCGTGCTCCCCGCGCAGGCCGACGAGCGGCGAGACGAGCGCGCCGAGGCCGAACTGGAGCGCCCCGAGCAGGGCCGACCCGGTGCCCGCCGCCCCCGCCGCCTCGTCGGTGGCGAGGGTGGTGGCGTTGCCGAACACCAGGCCGAGCGCGCTCACGGTGAGGAAGAGCAGCACGAGGGTGGGCAGGCGCGGCAGGTCGAGCAGCACGACGTCCACCAGCAGCAGCACGCTGAGCACCGCCACCGCGGTCACGCCCGCCGTCAGCAGGCGCCGGGCCCCGAACCGGCCGACCAGGGCCGTGCCCAGCCCGGCCACGAGCCCGAGGCCCAGGGCGTTGGCCGCGAAGGCCAGGGAGTACGCCCCGACCGAGAGGCCGAGCACGTTCTGCAGCACGAACGGCGAGGCCGAGATGTACGCGAACATCGCGGCGAAGCCGAGCACGAGCGACCCGGTCCAGCCGACGAAGCGCCTGTTGCTGAGCACGGCGCGGGCGTCCCGGAGGGTGCTCGCCAGGCCGCCGCCGGTGCGGTGCTCGCGGGGGAGCGTCTCGGGGACGAGCGCGAGCACGGCGACGAGCATGAGCGCGCTCGCCCCGGCGAGGATGGCGAACACGCCCCGCCAGCCCACCGCGGTCACGAGCGTGCCGCCGACCAGCGGGGCCGCGACCGGCGCGACGCCCTGGATGAGCATCATGACGCCGAACACGCGGGCGGCGGCGTCCCCGCGCGCCCGGTCGCTGACGACCGCGCGGCTGAGCACCACGCCCGCGGCGCCGCTGAACCCCTGGACGAACCTGGCGGCGACGAGGAAGCCGGCGGAGGGCGCGAGCGCGCAGGCCAGCCCCGCTGCGGCGCACACCGCGCTGCCGGCGACGAGCAGCCCGCGGCGGCCGCGCTGGTCGGAGAGCGGCCCGATCACGAGCTGCCCCAGCGCGAGGCCCACGAGGAACGTCGTCAAGGACAGCTGCACGACCGAGGCGCTGGTGCCGAGGTCCCGCGCGAGCTGCGGGAACGCCGGCAGGTACATGTCGGTGGCCAGCGGTGCGATCGCGGTGAGGAGGGCGAGGGCGACGGTCACCGCGGGCGTGAGCGGCCGGTCCCCGCCGAGCTGCGGGGTGCTGCGGGCGGGTGCGGTCGTGGTCGAGGGCACGGCGGGGCCCGGGGACGTGGTCATGGGGGGTGCTCCAGCGCGGACGGAGGGCGGCTCGGTGCCGCTGCCGGGGAGCATCCTATCTATGAGGTCATATATGTCGAGTCATATGGGCCGCGGTAGCCTCGAGCGGTGACCGACGCCAGCACCGACGCCACGCACGCCCTGCGGCAGCTCGCCTCCGCGCTGCACGACCTCTCGCGCGCGGTGCGCCGGGAGCAGGACTCCGAGGCCGGTGGGCTGCCCGGGCTGCCCCCGACGGAGTTCGAGGTCATGCGGTACGTCGACCGGCACCCCGGGACGAGCGTCGGCGGCGCCGCCGAGGCCCTCGGCCTGCGGCAGAGCAACGTGAGCGCCGCCGTCCGCGGGCTCGCCGGGCGAGGGCTCGTCGAGCGCGTCGCGGACGCCGCCGACCGGCGGGTCGCCCGGCTGCACCCGACGCCCCTCGCCCGGCGGCGCCGCGAGACGGTCGAGCAGGCGTGGGCGCGGACGCTGGAGACCGCGCTCTCCCGCCTGGGCCCGGCCGACGCCGCGGCGGTCCGCGACGCCGCCGGGCCGCTCGCGCGCCTGGCCGGTGCCGTCAGGTGACCCGGTGCCGTCAGGTGATGTCGCGCCGCAGCGTCGTGAGGCGCCCGACCAGGGCGAGCACCAGCGCGTAGCCGACCAGGACCAAGGCGCCCGCCGCGGGTGACAGCAGGTCCCCCAGGCCGCTCGCGGAGTAGAACGACCCGCCGCTGATCGCCTCGCCCGCCGCACCGGGCATGAACCGCGCGATGCCCGCCGTCGCGTCGTTGAGGTTGAGCACCAGCCGCGCGATCGGCTCCACGAACTGCGTGAAGGCCAGCACGACGATGATCGCCACGACCTGGTTCGGCAGCGCGAACCCGAGCCCGACGCCGAGCACGCACCAGATGGTGAGCGAGAGGACCGTCCGGGCGATGACGCCCCACATCTGCGCGTCCCCGAGGAACGCGTCCGCGTCGGTGAAGGCGAACACGGTGGCGCCCGCGGCGACGGTCGCGAGCGTCCCGAGCACGCCGTACAGCAGGCCCATCGGGATCGACGCGATCAGCTTGCCGGCCACGAACCGGTTGCGGTCGGGCTGGGCCAGGAGCGTCGGCGTGAGCGTGCGGTGCCGGAACTCCGCGGTCACGGCCAGGACCCCGACCAGCAGCGGCAGGGCGTACCCCAGCGAGGCGGGCAGGGAGTACACCGCCACGGCGATGTCCCGCGGGTCGACGACCGGCGTGGCGCCGCCGCCCGTGGAGACCTGCGAGCCGTCGTCGAACGTGAAGGCGAACGCCATCATCGTCCCGAGGAACGCCATGTAGCCGACCATGACGACCAGCAGCACCCACCAGGTGCGGGTCGTGACGATCTTCCGGTACTCGGAGACCAGGGTGTCCTTCATCGCGCACCTCCGGTGGACGCGTCGGCGGCGGTCGGCCCGGTGGCGGTCGGCGGTGCCCCGGGCGGGGCGGCGTGCTCGGCGGTCGACGACGTCAGGCTGAGGAACAGCTCCTCCAGGCCGGCGGCGTGCGTGGCGAGCTCGTGCAGCTCGAGACCGGCCGCGAACGCGGCGTGCCCGACGGCGGCGGCGTCGGTGCCGGTGACCTCGACGACGCCGGGAGCGACGGGGCCGGCCGTCCAGCCGTGGGCGGCCACGAGCGCGTCCAGCCGCTGCGCGTCCGGCGAGGAGATGCGGACGCGCGGCTCCGTCATGCGCCCCAGCTCCTCGAGCGTGGAGGCGTGCACCAGGCGGCCGCCGGCGATGATGACGACGTCGTCGACCGTCTGCTGCACCTCGGAGAGCACGTGCGAGGACACCAGGACGGTCCGGCCCTGGGCGGCGAGCGCCCGCAGCAGGTCGCGCAGCCAGCGGATGCCCTCGGGGTCCAGGCCGTTCGCGGGCTCGTCCAGCAGCAGCACGGGCGGGTCGCCCAGCAGCGTGGTCGCCAGCGCGAGCCGCTGCCGCATGCCGAGGGAGAAGCCGCCGACCCGGCGCTTCGCGGCGAACCCCAGCCCCACGAGGTCGAGCACCTCGGGCGCCCGGGAGTCCGGGACCCCGGCCTGCGGCGCGAACACGCGCAGGTGGTCCAGCGCCGTGCGGCCGGGGTGGAAGTCCGCGGCCTCGAGCGCGGCGCCGACGGTCCGCATGGGGCGGTCGAGCTCGGTGTAGCGGCGGCCCCCGATGGTGGCGGTGCCGCTGGTCGGCGTCACCAGCCCCAGCAGCATCCGCAGCGTCGTCGTCTTGCCGGCGCCGTTCGGGCCGAGGAACCCGGTCACCCGGCCGGGCCGGACGGTGAAGCTCAGGTCGTCGACGGCCCGGACCTGGCCGAACGTCTTCGTGAGGTGGCTGACCTCGATGGCGTGCGTGGCGTCGGGTGGCATGCCCCGACCCTAGGAGCCGGCGGCGGCCCGGCGGATCCGTCGCGAGGCGGAAACCGCGCGCCGCCGTGGCCGGCGGGCCTCCGCCGCCGGACGGAGCCGCTAGAACGCGGCGGTCGCGGGCCGGGACGTGCGCCGCGAGGGGAGCATCACGCGCATGGTGCAGCCGGTGTCCGTGTCGGCGACCTCGACCGTGCCGCCGTGGAGCGTGACCGCCCAGCGCACGATCGACAGCCCGAGCCCGGTGCCGCCCGTGGAGATCTGCCCGGTGATCGCCGGCGTGTTGCCGCGCGCGAACCGCTCGAAGACGCGCTGCCGCTGGTCGGCCGCGATGCCGGGGCCCTGGTCGACGACGTCGATCCGCACCCAGCCGCCGGCGCGGTGCGCCTCGAGCCGGACGGGGGCGCCGCGCGGGGAGTGCCGCACCGCGTTCTGCACGAGGTTGGCCACCACCTGGTGCAGGCGCTCGCGGTCGGCGGGCACCGTGAGGTCCGGCGGCTCCACCTGCACCGGGAACGTGAGGTCCTTGGAGGCGCCGACCAGGCGCCCCTCCTGCGCGGCCTCCTCGAGGAACTGCTGCAGCGGCACCTCGGTGACCTGCAGGTCGACCGCCCCCGCCTCGAGGCGCGACAGGTCGAGCAGGGTGGCGACGAGCCGGCTGAGGCGCTGCGTCTGGGCCAGGGCGGCGCGCATGGACTCCGGGTCGGGGTCGCTCACCCCGTCGACGATGTTCTCGAGCTGGGCCTGCAGGGCGGTGACCGGGGTGCGCAGCTCGTGCGACACGTTCGCGACCATCTCGCGGCGCAGGGAGTCGGCCTGCTCGAGGTCGTCCGCCATGCGGTTGAACGCCGCCGCGAGCTCGCCCACCTCGTCGCGGCTCGTCGCGCGCACGCGGCGGCTGTAGTCGCCCGCCGCCATGGCCCGCGCGGCCGCGGTCATCTCCCGCAGCGGCGACGTCATGCCGCGGGCGAGCACCTGCGTCATGACGAGGGCGATGACGATGACGATCGGGAACGTCCGCGTCGGGCCCAGCGCGTTGTTCAGGCCGATCCACGTCAGCAGGGCGGCGACGAACACCGCCGCCGCGACGAGCACGCCCAGCTTGATCTTGATGGAGCGCAGCCGGTCGAGCGGCCGCACGTCCGGCAGCCGCCCGACGCGCGGCCGCTGGTGCCGGGGGACCGTCACGCGCCGCCGGTGCCCGTGCCGGCCGGCTCCAGCGCGTAGCCCACGCCGTGCACCGTGCGGATGAGGTCCGCGCCGAGCTTCCTGCGCAGAGCCTTCACGTGCGAGTCGACGGTGCGGGTCCCCGAGGCGTCCACCCAGTCCCACACCTCGGCCAGCAGGCGCTCGCGCGTGAGCACGGTGCGGGGGCTGGCGGCGAGCGCGAGCAGCAGGTCGAACTCGGTCGGGGTGAGGTGCACCTCCTCGCCGGCGCGGTGCACGCGGCGCTGCGCGCGGTCGATGACGACGTCGCCGACCGCGACGGGCGGCTCGGCCTCGGGCGACACCGCCGCGAGCTCCGCGGCGAGCGCCGCCCGCTGCTGGCGCCGCAGGAGGGCCTTGACCCGCGCGACGAGCTCGCGCATCGAGAACGGCTTGGTCATGTAGTCGTCGGCGCCGACCCCGAGCCCGATGAGCATGTCCGTCTCGTCGTCGCGCGCGGTCAGCATGAGGACGGGGACGGGCCGGTCGGCCTGGATGCGGCGGCACACCTCGAGGCCGTCGATCCCCGGCAGCATCACGTCGAGCACGACGACGTCGGGGTTCAGCCGGGCGGCGGCGTCGACGGCCTGGAGCCCGTCGCCGACGGTCTCGACCTGCCAGCCCTCGGCGGAGAGCCGCCGCGCGACCGCGGTGGCGATGGCGGGCTCGTCCTCGACGACGAGCACCGACGTGGACGCGGAGCCCGGGGTGCCCGCGGGGCTGCCGGCGGCACCGCCGGGACGGGAAGCGAACGTCATCGACCCAGCGTAGAGCGCGGGTGTGGAGGTTTCGTATGATCGACCCCACCATGAGCAGCTCAAGTCGCTGCCGGCGTCCTTCCCGGGCCGACGAGCCCGGGGGCGACCATGCCGGCCCTCCCTGCCTCCTGAACCTCCTCGCGGGGCCCCGTGCCCGCGCCGGGACCCGCGCCCGCCGGGGTGACCCGTGCTGACCGAGTGGCTGCTCGTGCTGCTCGGCGTCGTGCTGACCGCGGGGACCGCCGTGTTCGTCGCCAGCGAGTTCTCCCTGGTCACGCTCGACCCCGGCGTGGTCGACCGCCAGACCCGCCCGGACGACCGCCGCGGCCAGAGCGTCCTGAAGGCGCTGCGCCGGCTGTCCACGGAGCTGTCCGGCGCCCAGGTCGGCATCACGGTCACCACCGTGCTGCTCGGCTACACCACGCAGCCCGCCGTGAGCCGGCTGCTGGGCGGCCCGCTGCGGGAGTCCGCCCTCGGCGCGGCGGCCGGCGGCGTGGTCGCGGTGGTGCTGACCCTCGTGCTCGTCAACGGGTTCTCCATGCTGTTCGGCGAGCTCGTGCCCAAGAACTTCGCGATCAGCAGGCCGCTCGGCACCGCCCGGTGGGTGGCCCCGCTGCAGCGCGGGTTCACGACGGCGCTGCGACCGCTCATCACCCTGTTCAACTCGAGCGCGAACGCGCTGCTGCGGCGCGTCGGCGTGGAGCCCCGCGAGGAGCTGTCCGGCGGGCGGTCGCCGCAGGAGCTCGCCGCGCTCGTCCGCCGGTCCGCCCAGGTCGGGACGCTCGACGCGTCGACGGCGGTGCTCATCACCAACTCCATCGACTTCTCCGGTCTCACCGCGGTCGACGTCATGACCGACCGGCAGCGCGTCGTCGTGCTGCGCCGGGAGGACACCGCGGCGGACGTCGTGCGCCTGGCCCGCGAGACCGGGCACTCCCGGTTCCCGGTGATCGGGGACGACTCGGACGACGTGGTGGGGATGGTGCACCTGCGCCGCGCGATCGCCGTGCCGTACGAGCGCCGCGGCGAGGTGCCGGCGGCGGCGCTGATGGTCGACGCCCCGCGCGTGCCGGAGACCGTGCACCTCGGCCCGCTGCTGGTGGAGCTGCGCGAGCACGGCCTGCAGATGGCGGTGGTCGTGGACGAGTACGGCGGCACGTCCGGCGTGGTGACCCTGGAGGACGTCGTCGAGGAGCTGGTGGGTGACGTCGCCGACGAGCACGACCGCCGCCGCACGACGGCCTCGCGGCGCGCCGACGGCGCGTGGGAGGTCTCGGGCCTGCTGCGGCCGGACGAGCTCACCGAGACCACCGGCCTGGTGGTCCCGGAGGACGGCCGGTACGAGACGCTCGGCGGCCTCGTGATGGCCGCGCTCGGGCGCGTCCCCGAGGTGGGCGACGAGGTCCGGGCCGGCTCCGTCGTGCTGCGCGTGGAGTCGATGAGCCGCCGCCGCGTCGAGCGCGTCGTCGTGCGCCCCGCCGAGGCGCCGGTCGCGGACGAGGAAGCCGGTCGATGAGCAACGGCCTCGCCCTCGCCCTCGCCGTCGCGCTGCTGGCCGGCAACGCGTTCTTCGTCGCGGCCGAGTTCGCGATCATCTCCGCCCGCCGCTCGGCCATCGAGCCGAAGGCCGAGGCGGGCGACCGCCGCGCCGTGACCGTGCTGTGGGCGATGGAGCACGTCTCGCTGATGCTCGCGTGCGCGCAGCTCGGCGTGACCGTGTGCTCCACCAGCCTGGGCCTGGTGGCCGAGCCGGCGATCGGGCACCTCATCGAGGACCCGCTGCACGCCCTCGGGGTGAGCACGAGCCTGGCGCACCCGATCGCGTTCGTCGTCGCCCTGCTCGTCGTGGTGTACCTGCACGTCGTGCTCGGCGAGATGGTGCCCAAGAACCTCGCCGTGTCCGGCCCGGACCGCGCCGTGCTGGTGTTCGGCCCGCCGCTGGTGTGGCTGGCGCGCGTCGTGCGGCCGGTCATCGGGGGGCTGAACTGGGTGGCGAACCACGTGCTGCGGCTGTTCGGCGTGGACCCCCGGGACGAGGTGGCGTCCGCGTTCACCGCCCAGGAGGTGCAGTCGATCGTCGAGCAGTCGCAGGCCGAGGGCCTGCTGGCCGACGAGCAGGGCCTGCTGTCGGGTGCGCTGGAGTTCTCCGACCGCACCGCGGCCGAGGTCATGGTGCCGGTGGCGGACCTCGTGCCGGTGCCCGCCGACGTGACCCCCGAGGAGGTGGAGCGGCTCGTCGCCCGCACGGGCTACAGCCGGTTCCCGGTGCTGGGCCGCGACGGCAGCCCGGTCGGGTACCTGCACGTGAAGGACGTCCTGTACGCGGACGACGAGTCCCGCCGCCTGCCGGTGCCGGCGTGGCGGGTCCGGGCGCTCGCGGTCGTCTCGCCCGACGACGAGGTGGAGGAGGCGCTCGCCGCGATGCAGCGCTCCGGCGTCCACCTGGCGCGGGTGGAGGAGGACGGCCGGGCGGTCGGTGTCGTGTTCCTGGAGGACATCCTCGAGGAGCTCGTCGGCGAGGTGCGGGACGCGATGCAGCGCGGGGCCGTGCGGCACTGACGGGGGTCCCCGTGCACCCGTTCGTGGGACCTTCGTCACACGTCCGGGTGGTCCCGGTGGGTGATCCGGCGCGACACGCCGATGATCCGTCAACGATCTCGCCCCGAGGGGGTTGGAGCAGGCCCGCGCGCCCGTTATGGTTTCGTGATCGTCCCCCCGGGAGCCGTGACCGCGGTGCGTCCGTACCCGCCTCCCGGACGGGATCCCTCGTCCACCCGCGAGCATCGGAGGCCCCGTGGCGTCGCACAGCGTGCAGCCTGCCGCCACCGGCTCCCCGACCCGTCGCCAGCTCCGTGAGGCCTCCCGGCACGCGGGCGCGCCCCGCGCCGCGACGGCCGCCGCGGTGGCCGTCACCGCCGCGCCGGCAGCCCGCGACCACCGCACGGGACCGCTCGCCCGGTGGGGCACCCGCGCCGGCGTCCTCGTGACCCTCGCGGCCGTCACCGTCGCCGTCCCGCTCTCGCAGCAGGCCGCGCGCAGCGACGACGGGTACACCGACGCGCAGGCCGACGCGACGCTGCCGAGCACGGTGGAGGCGCTGACGTCGTCCCCGTCGGCCGTGCTGCCGCCCGCGTCCCTCGTGTCCGCCGACGCGACCGCCGTGCGGGCGCAGGTCGACGTGAGCCGCTCGGAGGAGCGCGAGATCCTGCCGGGGTGCAGCGGCGAGGCCGGCACGGACAGCGCGAACGGCCAGCTGCCGCAGTCCGACCTCTGCTACCTCTGGGACGGCACGACCCAGCTCCGTGCGGACGCCGCCGAGGCGCTCGCCGAGCTCAACGCGATGTGGGTCACGCGGTTCGGCACGGACCTGTGCCTGTCGAGCGGCTACCGCACCCTCGCCGAGCAGCGCGCGGTGAAGGCGGCGAAGGGCGGCCTGGCCGCGCCCGCCGGCCGCAGCAACCACGGCTGGGGGCTCGCGGTCGACCTGTGCAGCTCGCAGACGACGGGCGCCCAGTGGGAGTGGATGAACGACAACGCCCCGGTGTTCGGCTGGGAGAACCCCTCGTGGGCTCGCCCTGGCGGCAGCGGGCCCTACGAGCGCTGGCACTGGGAGTACACGAAGGGCGTCATGGCCGACGGCGAGTACTACGGCTGACGCCGGACCCCCTGGACGCACGAAGGCCCCGCCGGTGACCGGCGGGGCCTTCGTGCGTCCGTGCGGGACGGCGGCTCAGACCAGCGTCATGCCCCAGGTCACCTCGTGGCTCGCGCCGGGCTCGAGGCGCACGAGGCGCTCGCCGGTCCGGAACGCGTCGGCGATGCAGCTCATCGGCTCGGCGGCGACCCCGCGGCGGTCGATCAGCGGGATGCCGTCGCCGGTGCACACCTGCCAGGTGTCCATCGTCCCGTCCATCCACATCGCGGCGGCGTGGCCGTCGGGCGCGCCGAGCACGATCCACGACAGGCCGTCCGCGTCCCGCGTGACGTCGACGAACGCGTCGTCCAGCGCGACGCCGGCGAGGGGCTGCGGCGTGCGGCGGTCCTCGGCGCCCGCGAGCGGCCGGGTGCCCGTGGGCAGCAGCCGCTCGTCGTTCGTGACCTGGGACGTCGCGTCGACGCGCAGCGTGCAGTCGTCGACGGCGGCGTCGCCGGGGGAGAGCCACGGGTGGAACCCGATGCCGTACGGCGCCGCGGTGCCGGACAGGTTCGTCGTCACGACGTGCACGCGCAGCCCCGCGTCGGACAGCGTGTACGTGACGTCGAGGCGCAGCGACCACGGGTAGCCGGGCGTGGGGACCAGGTCGTGGCGCAGGGTGACCGAGGCGTCGTCGCCCGTGACCCGCTCGAACCGGACGTGCGCGACGAGGCCGTGCAGCGCGGTGCCGCGGTCGGGCTCGGTGACCGGGACCTGGTGCTCCGTGCCCTCCCACGTGTACTGCCCGTCGCGCAGGCGGTTCGGCCACGGGGCGAGCACCGCCCCGGAGTAGGCGGGGGCGAGGGCGTCCTCGGCGAACGGGAGCACGACGTCGCGCCCCCCGACGGCGTAGGTGCGGACGCTCGCGCCGACCTCGGCGATCGTGGCGCGGTGCGCGCCGTGCGCGAGGGTGTGCTGGCGTCCGGACGGGGCTGGGCTGTTCACGCTCACACCGTAGTGGCTCGCCGCGCGCCCGGGACGGGACCGGCGCCGGGCGCGGCGGCCCTGCTCGTGGGGCCTGCCGGCAGCCGGTAGCCTGGACCGTCGTGGCAGCCACCGACTTCCCCGCCGAGATCCGCGACCTGCGCAGCACGCTCCAGTCGATCCAGGCGGTGTCCGACCCCACGGCCCTGCGCGCGAAGATCGCCGAGCTCTCCGAGAAGGCCTCGGCGCCGGACCTGTGGGACGACCCCGAGTCCGCGCAGAAGGTCACGAGCGCGCTGAGCGCGACGCAGTCCGAGCTGGACCGCGTCGACAGGCTCGGGGGCCGCATCGACGACCTGGAGACCCTGGTCGAGATGGCGACGGAGGACGGCGGCGACGCCGAGACCCTCGCGGAGGCCGAGGCCGAGCTGGTGACCATCCGCAAGGACCTGGGCGAGCTCGAGGTCCGCACCCTGCTGAACGGCGAGTACGACCAGCGCGAGGCCGTGGTGACGATCCGCGCCGGCGCGGGCGGCGTCGACGCGGCGGACTTCGCCGAGATGCTCATGCGGATGTACCTGCGATGGGCGGAGCGGCACGGCTACCCGACCGCCGTGCTCGACACCTCGTACGCGGAGGAGGCGGGCCTGAAGTCCGCGACGTTCGAGGTGAAGGCGCCGTACGCGTTCGGGCACCTCTCGGTCGAGGCCGGCACGCACCGCCTGGTGCGCATCTCGCCGTTCGACAACCAGGGCCGCCGGCAGACGTCCTTCGCGGCCGTCGAGGTCATCCCGCTGATCGAGCAGAGCGACGACAACATCGAGATCCCCGAGTCGGAGATCAAGGTCGACGTCTTCCGGTCCTCCGGCCCCGGCGGCCAGTCGGTCAACACCACCGACTCCGCGGTCCGCATGACGCACCTCCCGACCGGCATCGTCGTGTCGATGCAGAACGAGAAGTCGCAGATCCAGAACCGCGCCGCCGCGCTGCGCGTCCTGCAGTCGCGCCTGCTCCTGGTCCGCAGGGCCGAGGAGGACGCGAAGAAGAAGGAGCTCGCGGGCGACATCAAGGCGTCCTGGGGCGACCAGATGCGGTCCTACGTGCTGCACCCGTACCAGATGGTCAAGGACCTGCGCACCGAGCACGAGGTCGGCAACACCTCCGCGGTGTTCGACGGGGACATCGACGGGTTCATCGAGGCGGGCATCCGCTGGCGGCGGTCGGCGCAGGACTGACAACCGGGACGTTCCGGGGCGATTCGGGCGGTCGCGCCGGCTGACGGCGGCGGCCGCGCGTTCTCACAGGGAGCCGACGGCGTGTCACGGTCCGGTCACGACGAGGCGCTGCCTACGCTCGTCGCGGCCAGGACCGCACCACCCTCCCGTCCCCCAGCACTGGCCGCACCGCTGTGATCAGATTCGAGAACGTCACCAAGGTCTACGCGCGCGGCGCACGCCCCGCGCTGGACCAGGTCAGCCTGGACGTCGAGCGCGGCGAGTTCGTGTTCCTCGTCGGGGCGTCCGGCTCCGGGAAGTCCACCTTCCTGCGCCTCGTGCTGCGCGAGGAGCGGCCGTCCGCCGGGCGCGTGTTCGTCGCGGGCAAGGACCTCACCACGCTGTCGTCGTGGAAGGTCCCGCAGCTGCGGCGCCAGATCGGCGCGGTGTTCCAGGACTTCCGCCTGCTGCACAACAAGACGGTCTTCGAGAACGTCGCGTTCGCGCTCCAGGTCATCGGCAAGCCGCGCCACCACATCCTCACCACCGTGCCGGACGTGCTGGAGATGGTCGGGCTGGCCGGCAAGGAGAAGCGCCGCCCGCACGAGCTGTCCGGCGGCGAGCAGCAGCGCGTGGCGATCGCGCGGGCGTTCGTCAACCGGCCGTCGATCCTGCTGGCGGACGAGCCGACCGGCAACCTCGACCCGACGACCTCCCTGGGGATCATGCGCCTGCTCGACCGGATCAACCGCACGGGCACCACGGTCGTCATGGCCACCCACGACGACGAGATCGTCGACCAGATGCGCAAGCGCGTCATCGAGCTGTCCGGCGGCGAGATGGTGCGCGACCAGTCGCGCGGCGTCTACGGCTCGGACCGCTGAGGGAGGGGGAGACGTGCGACTGCAGTTCATCCTCTCCGAGATCGGCATCGGCCTGCGCCGCAACCTGTCGATGGCGGTGTCGGTCGTCCTCGTGACGTTCGTGTCGCTGTCGTTCGTGGGTGCCGCGGCGCTGCTGCAGATGCAGATCACCAAGATGAAGGACGACTGGTACGGCAAGGTCGAGGTCGCGGTGTACCTGTGCCCCGCGGGCGAGTCCCCGGAGCCGACGTGCGCGGGCGGCGAGGTCACCGACGACCAGAAGCAGGCGATCCTCGACGCCCTGGCGGCCCCCGACGTCGCGCCGTACATCGAGAAGATCTCCGAGGAGTCCAAGGAGCAGGCGTACGAGACGTTCGAGCGCCAGTTCGACGGGCAGTTCTGGGCCCAGATCACGACGGTCGACGACATGAACGAGTCGCTGCGCATCAAGCTCACCGACCCGGAGAAGTTCGAGGTCGTCGCCGACGTGCTCCAGGGACGCCAGGGCGTCGAGAACGTCCAGGACCAGCGCGAGCTCTACAACTCGCTGTTCCGGGTGCTCAACAGCGCCACGCTGCTGTCCCTCGGCCTGGCCGGCGTGATGCTGCTCGCCGCGGTGCTGCTCATCACGACGACCATCCGGCTGTCGGCCATGAGCCGCCGGCGGGAGACCGGGATCATGCGCATGGTCGGCGCCTCGAACCTGTTCATCCAGCTCCCGTTCATGCTCGAGGGCGCGATCGCGGCGACCATCGGCGCGGCGCTGTCCGTCGCCGGGCTCTGGGCCGGTGTGCGCTACCTGGTGAGCGACTGGCTGGGCGGGCAGGTGGCCTGGATCCCGTACGTCACGACGAACGAGGTGTGGCAGATCGCCCCGTTCCTCGTCGTCGCCGCCGTCGTGCTCGCCGCCATCTCGTCCCTCGTCACCCTCAGCCGCTACACGAAGGTCTGACATGCGCCGCAGCCGCCCGCACCGCCCCCGGGGCCCGCGCCCCCTCGCGGGGCTGCTCGCCGCGGTCCTCGCCGTCCTCGTCGGCGTCACCGCCGCGGGGTCGGCCGCGGGCGACGACCTGGACGACCAGCAGTCGCAGCTCGAGCAGCGGCAGCAGGCCAACGACCAGCAGCGCGCCGACGCGGAGGCCGCGCTCGAGGGGCTGAGCGAGGAGCTGGCGAAGACGGCCCAGGAGCTGCTCGCCGTCCAGCAGCAGCTCGGCCCGGCGCGCGCGGCGCTGTCCGCCGCCGAGGAGGCCCTCGCGGGCTACGAGCGCGAGGCGGCGCTGATCGCCGCGCGGCTCCAGGACGCGCAGGACCAGCAGGCGTCGATCTCGGCCACCATCGAGCAGGACTCGGCGCGGGCCGACGAGATCCGGTCCCAGATCGGGCAGCTCGCGCGGCAGGCCTACCAGGGCGGCCCGGAGCTGTCCGGCCTCAGCGTCGTGATGGAGGCGCAGTCCGTCGAGGAGTTCACCGAGCAGTACAGCCTGGCGACCGCCGCGCAGCGCGCGCAGTCCGAGGTGCTCGACGAGCTCGCCGCGATCAGCGCCGACAACCGGAACAGCCAGGCCCGCCTCACCGCGGTGGGGGACCGGATCGCGGAGCTCAAGGACGAGGCGGACGCGAAGGTCGCCCAGGCCGAGGAGGCGCGGCAGGAGGCCGCCGACCGCAAGGCCGACGTCGAGCGCCTGGTCGCCGAGCAGACCGCCAAGAAGCGGCAGGTCGAGCGGCAGAAGGCGGACGCGCAGGCCGAGGTCGACCAGATCGACGCCGAGGCCGCGGCCATCCGCAAGAAGCTGGAGCAGGTCGCCGCCCAGCAGCGCGAGCGCGCCGCCGCCGCGGCCGCCGCCGCGGGGGCCGCCCCGCCGCCGGCGCCCAGCGGCACGGTGAGCGGCGCGCTGTTCGGCAACCCCACCTCGATCAGCCCGATCTACGTCACCAGCGAGTACGGGATGCGGCTGCACCCGATCCTCGGGTACTACCGCCTGCACGCCGGCATCGACCTGCGCACCTGGTGCGGCACGCCGATCTACGCCGCCAAGGAGGGCACCGTGCAGTGGGCCCAGTGGCGCAACGGGTTCGGCAACCAGGTGATGGTCGACCACGGGCTGGTCGACGGGAACTCGCTCATGACCTCGTACAACCACATGACGAGCTTCGTGGTCGGGGCCGGCCAGGCGGTGTCCCGCGGGCAGCTGCTCGGGTACTCCGGCAACACGGGGACGTCGGCGGCGTGCCACCTGCACTTCGAGGTGTACGTCAACGGCGCCACCGTGAACCCGCGGCCGCTGCTCGGCCTGTAGCGGAATCCGCTGGGGGTGCGGCGCGCCGGCCGATAGGCTGCTGCGTCGCCGCGGCACACGGCCGCACGCCCGCACCCGCACGAAGGAGGACGCCCCCATGGCCAAGCAGACCGGCCGGTCGCTCGTCGCGTCCAACCGCAAGGCCCGCCACGACTACCTCATCGAGGACGTGTTCGAGGCCGGCGTCGTGCTGACCGGGACCGAGGTCAAGGCGCTGCGCGCCGGGCGGGCGTCGCTGGTGGACGGCTGGTGCTCGATCGACGGCGGCGAGGCGTGGCTCGAGGGCGTCCACATCCCCGAGTACTCCCAGGGCACGTGGACCAACCACGCGCCGCGGCGCAAGCGGAAGCTGCTGCTGCACCGCGACGAGATCGACCGGCTCGAGGCGAAGACCCGCGAGAAGGGGCAGACGATCGTGCCGCTGTCCCTGTACTTCCTGGACGGGCGCGCGAAGGTCGAGATCGCGCTGGCCCGCGGCAAGAAGGAGTGGGACAAGCGGCAGGCCCTGCGCGAGCGGCAGGACAACCTCGAGGCGCAGCGGGCGATGCGGGAGAAGCGCGACCGCTGACGGTCGGCCCGGACCCGCACGCCCCGCCGGGGCACGTCAGGCGAGCGACGCCCGCAGCTCCGCCGGGTCGGTGGTCGGGCGGTCGCACACGAAGCCGCGGCACACGTACGCCGCGGCGCGTCCGCCGACCAGCGGCCGGTCCCGCAGCAGCCCCACCGCGTCCGCCGAGCCGGCGACCTCGTCCGGGTCGCCCTGCGCGAGCACCAGCCCCGGTGCGGTCGCCCGCACGGCGGTGCGGACGAGCGCGACCCGCCCCGGGTCGTCGGCCCGGCCCACCACCGCCACCTCGCGGGGGCCGTCCAGGACGGCCTCCGCGACGGCGAGCGCCCACCCGACGGCCCGCGGGTGGCGGTGCGCGATCGACAGCGGGTCGGCGAGCGCGAGCTCGGCCACCTGACGGTCCGTGGCCGAGCCGGTCAGCGCGGCCCGGGTCAGCAGCGCGCCCGCCGCGGCCGCGCCGGCGTTCGGGCTCGGGCCGTCCGCGACGTCGGGGCCCCCGGTGAGGCGGCCGACCACCGGGTCGGTCTGGTCGTCGGCGGTCGCCCGGAACCCGTGCCCGGGTGCCCGGAACCGGGCGAGCACCGTGTCGAGCAGCGCCGACCCGCGGGCGGTCCAGCGGCCGTCACCGGTGACCCCGCCCAGCACGAGCCAGCCCTCGGCGACCGCCGCGTAGTCCGCCAGGACGCCCGGCGCCGTCCCCACCGCGCCGTCTCGCGACGTGCGGGCCAGCCGGGTCAGCCCGTCGCCGCCCCGGAGGGTGTGCACGCGGTGGAGCAGCTCGGCGGCGTCGTGCGCGGCGGCCACCCACTCCCGGCGTCCCAGCACCGCGCCGGCCTCGGCGAGCGCCGCGACCGCCAGGCCGTTCCACGCCGCCACCACCTTGTCGTCCCGGTGCGGCTGCGGGCGGGCCGCACGCGCCCGCAGCAGGGCCCGGCGCACGCGCTCGAACCGGACCTCCTCGCGCGGGTCCGGCCCGGAGCGCAGCGTCAGCACCGACGCCCCGGCCTCGAAGGTGCCCTCGGGCGTCACCCCGAGCACGTCCGCCGCCCACGCCCCGTCCTCCGGCCCGAGCACCGCGGTCAGCTCCGCCGGGGTCCACACGTACGTGGCGCCCTCGACGCCGGCCGTGTCCGCGTCGAGCGACGACGCGAAGCCGCCCTCCGGGGTGCGCAGGTCCCGCAGCAGGTGCTCCGCGGTGCCCTCGACGACGCGCCGCGCCAGGTCCGACCCCGTCAGCCGCCACCAGTGCGTGTACACCCGCAGCAGCATCGCGTTGTCCTCGAGCATCTTCTCGAAGTGCGGCACCGTCCACGTGGCGTCCACGGAGTAGCGCGCGAAGCCCCCGCCCACCTGGTCCGCCATGCCGCCGCGGGCCATCGCGGTCAGGGTGGCCCCGGCCATCGCCAGGGCGCGCTCGTCGCCCGTCCGGGCCGCGCGACGCAGCAGCCACTCCAGCAGCGGCGACGGCGGGAACTTCGGGGCGCCGCCGAACCCGCCGTGCTCCGCGTCGTACGCGTCGGCGAGCGCCGTCAGGGCCAGGTCGCCGACCCGGACGACGGCGGCCAGGTCGAGCGCGGGGGAGACGGCGTCGGCGGCGGGGTCGCCGGGGCGGCCCGCCTCGCCCGGGTCGCGGGGCGGGGAGCCGTCGGCCGGCCCCGCGGCGCCGCCCACCGCCGCGAGCAGCTCCGCGGCCCCCGCCCGGACCTCGTCGCGCCGCTCCCGCCAGGTCCGGGACAGGGCGTCGAGCACCTGCCGGAACGACGGCCGCCCCGCGACCGGCACCGGCGGGAAGTACGTGCCGCAGAAGAACGGGTCGCCGTCCGGCGTGGCGAACACCGTCATCGGCCAGCCGCCCTGCCCGGTCATGGCCTGGGTGGCGGCCATGTACGCCGCGTCCAGGTCGGGACGCTCCTCGCGGTCCACCTTGACGTTGACGAACCCGCGGTTCATCACGGCGGCGACCTCCGGGTCCTCGAAGGACTCGTGGGCCATGACGTGGCACCAGTGGCAGGAGGCGTAGCCGATCGACACCAGCAGCGGGACGTCCCGGCGGCGTGCCTCGGCCAGGGCGTCCGGGCCCCACTCCCACCAGTCGACGGGGTTGCCGGCGTGCTGGCGCAGGTACGGGCTGGTGCTGCGGGCGAGGCGGTCGGCCATGCCCTCCACTGTCACCCGGGCGGCGCCGCGCCGCGAGCGCGCCGGGGTCAGCTCCCCGCGACGTCGTCCGCGCGCCGGGTGGGGTGCTGCGCGCCGCGCGAGCGCAGCACCGTGCGGCCGACCACCTGCTGCCAGGTGGCGGTGCGCTCCGAGCGGCCCCGCCCGACGAACGACACGGCCCAGTGCAGCAGCGTCGTCACCCGGTTCTTGAACCCCACGAGGTACACGAGGTGCACCCCGAGCCACAGCAGCCAGGCGAGGAACCCCGACACCTTCACGGCGCCGATGCTCGCGACCGCCTCGAACCGCGAGACCGTCGCCAGGCTGCCCTTGTCCCGGTACACGAAGGGCCCGCCCGAGGGCTCGCCCCGCAGCCGGCGCACGATCTCCTGCGCGGCGTACCGGCCGGTCTGCATCGCCGCGGGGGCGACCCCGGGCACGGACGTGCGCGCCGCCATGTCGCCGACCACGAACACCTCGGGGTGCCCGGGCAGCGAGCCGTTCGGCTCCACGACGACGCGGCCGGCCCGGTCGACCTCGGCGCCCGTCCGCTCGCCGAGCAGCCGGCCGAGCGGGGACGCCGCGACGCCCGCCGCCCAGACCTTCGTCTGGGCGGCGATGCGGGTGCGCCGGCCGTCGGGGTCCTCCACCTCGACCGCGTCCGCGTCGACGTCGACCACCTTGTGGTTCATGAGCAGCTCGACGCCCAGGCCCTCGAGCGTGCGGGCGGCGGCGTCCTGCAGCTTCTCCGGGTAGCCGGGCAGCACCTTCGGCACCGGGTCGACCAGCAGGATGCGTGCCTGCGCGGGGTCGAGGTGCCGGAAGTTGCCGCGCAGCGAGCGGTGGGCGAGCTCGGCGAGCTGGCCGGCCATCTCCACGCCGGTCGGGCCGGCGCCGACCACCACGAAGGTCGTCAGGCGGGCGCGGTCCGCCGGGTCGGTGGCGAGCTCCGCCAGCTCGAACGCCCCGAAGATGCGCCCGCGCAGCTCGAGGGCGTCGTCGATGCTCTTGAGGCCCGGCGCGTGGTCCGCGAACCGGTCGTTGCCGAAGTACGACTGCCCGGCGCCGGCCGCGACGACCAGGCTGTCGTACGAGGTGCGCGTCTCCCCGAGCGGCGAGGACGACACCACGACGCGCTGCTCCACGTCGATGTCGGTCACCACGCCCAGCAGCACGCGGGCGTTGCGCTGCCGCCGCAGCACGTCCCGCGCGGCCGGCGCGATCTCCCCGACGGACAGCACGCCCGTGGCCACCTGGTAGAGCAGCGGCTGGAACAGGTGGGTCGCGGTGCCGTCGATGACGGTGACGCGCACGGGGGCGTCGGCCAGGGCCTTGGTCGCGAACAGCCCGCCGAACCCGGAGCCGATCACGACCACGTGGTGGGGCCGGGCGGGGGTGGGTGCCCGGTCCGGGGCCGGTGCGGTGTGGCTCATCGGAGGGTCCTTCCGCGGGAGGAGGCGGGACCCGGTCGACCCTACGAGCGCGGTCGGCGCCGCGCGCGGCGGGGCCCGCGGGGCTCAGGACGGCGGCGCGAGGATCTCCGACAGCCGGAACCCCACCGGCTCCTCGAGCTGCGCGTAGGTGCAGGTCGCTGGGTCGCGGTCCGGGCGCCAGCGCCGGAACTGGGCGGTGTGCCGGAACCGGTCGCCCTCCATGTGGTCGTACGCCACCTCGACGACGAGCTCCGGGCGCAGGGGGACGAACGACAGGTCCTTGCCGGCGCTCCACCGGCTCACGGCCCCCGGCATCCGTCTGCCCTCGTGCGCGGACTGGTCCGCCCAGTCGCCCCACGGGTGCCCGGTCAGGTCGTCGGCGCGCAGCGGGGCGAGCTCCTCGACGAGGGCCTGGCGGCGGGCCATCGGGAACGAGGCGGCGACGCCGACGTGCTGGAGCCGGCCGTCGTCGGTCCACAGCCCCAGCAGCAGCGACCCGAGCACCGGCCCGGACTTGTGCCACCGGAACCCCGCGACCACGCAGTCGGCCGTGCGCGCGTGCTTGACCTTGAACATCGCGCGCCTGTCCGGCTGGTAGGTCCCGTCGAGCGGCTTGGCGACCACCCCGTCGAGGCCGGCGCCCTCGAACCGCCGGAACCAGTCCTGCGCCTCGGCGAGGTCGGCGGTCGCGGGCGTGACGTGCACGGGCGCCGGCGCGCCGGCCAGGGCGTCGACGAGGCGCGCGCGGCGGTCGCGCAGCGGCGTGCCCATGAGGTCGTCGTCGCCGAGCGCCAGCACGTCGAACGCCACGAACGAGGCCGGCGTCTGCTGCGACAGCAGCCGCACCCGGCTCTCCGCGGGGTGGATGCGCTGCTGCAGCGCGTCGAAGTCGAGCCGGTCGCCCGCGACCACGACGATCTCCCCGTCGAGGACGCACCGCTGCGGGGTGTGCGCCCGCAGCTGCTCGACCAGCTCCGGGAAGTAGCGCGTCATCGGCTTCTCGTTGCGGCTGCCGAGCACCACCTCGTCGCCGTCCCGGAACACGATGGTGCGGAACCCGTCCCACTTGGGCTCGGTGTGCCCGAGGTCGGGGATCTCGGGCACCGCCTTGGCCAGCATCGGCGCGACCGGGGGCATGACGGGCAGGTCCATGGCGCCCATCCTGCTCGGCGTCGGCGGGACCGGCCAGGGGTCGGGGTCGGGAGGTGTTGGTCGTCGCGGCGCCGGGCCACCGTCGGGCGGTGGACGAGCGGTGGCGCCGGCGCGTCCCGCTGCACGAACGTGCAGGCCGGGGGGACCGAGGTCCCATGGCGGGGGGCCCGTGCGAGCCGATCGGGGCGGCACCGCGCGCCGCAGGGGGGCGCGCCGACCAGCCAGGGGGACCCATGTCCGTGCCCGCACGCCGTCCACGACCGGACGGCACCACCTCGAGCCCGCGGCCGCGCCGCCGCCGGTTCGGGGACCTCGGCGTCCGCACCCGCGTCGTCGCGTCCGTGCTCGTCGGTGTCGTCGTCGCCGGGGCCGTCGGGGGCTCCGCGCTCGCGGCCCTCGCGCGCACGGACGCCGCCACCGCCTCCGTGTACGACGACGACCTGCTCGGGTTCGAGCGGGTCGCCGCGATGCGCCGCTCGACCCTCGAGATGCGCCTGGACGTCACGAGCCACGCGCTCGCGGCCGACGACGCCTCCCGGCAGACGTTCGTGCGCGACATCGCGGCGCTGGACGCGACGATCGCCGAGGACCTCGACGCCGTCGTGGCGGACGCCTCCGCGGCGGGGCACGAGTCCCTCGCGGAGGGCGCGGCGACGTTCGCCGACGCCCTGGCGTCCTACCAGCAGCTCCGCGACCGGACGCTGCTGCCCGCCGCCGAGCGGGGCGACCTCGCGGCCTGGCAGCGGGCGCGCGACATGCAGGCGGCCCCGCTGATCTCCACGATGATGGACGCGCTCGCCGCGATGGTCGACGACCAGAAGGCCTCCGCCCAGCGGTCCGTGGCCGAGGCGCACGCCGCCTACTCCTCGAACCGCACCCTCGTGGTGGTGCTGCTCGCCGCGGGGCTCGCACTGGCGCTCACGCTCGGTCTCCTCACCGCGCGCGGCATCCTGCGGGCGGTCGAGCGCGTCCGGGTCGCGTGCGACGCCCTCGCGGACGGCGACCTGACCGTCGAGGCCGGGCTCGACACGCAGGACGAGCCGGGGCGCGCGGCGCAGTCGCTCGACCGGGCGATCGGCACGCTGCGCGAGGTCGTCGGCGACATCGACACCACGTCGGTCACGCTCGCGGCCGCCGCCGAGCAGCTGTCCGGGTCCGCGCAGGCGATCGCCGCGCAGGCCGAGCAGACCGAGGCGCAGGCCGGTGTGGTCTCCGCGGCGGCCGAGCAGGTGTCCCGCACCACGCAGACCGTCGCCGCCGGCACCCAGCAGATGGACGCGTCGATCCAGGAGATCAGCCGGTCCACGAGCGAGGCCGCCCGCATCAGCGACCAGGCGGCGCGGTCGGCCGCGGAGACGACGGACGTCATCGAGCGGCTCGGGGAGTCGAGCCGGCAGATCGGCGACGTGGTGAAGTCGATCGCGGCGATCGCCGAGCAGACGAACCTGCTCGCGCTCAACGCGACCATCGAGGCCGCGCGGGCCGGGCACGAGGGCAAGGGCTTCGCCGTGGTCGCCGGCGAGGTCAAGGACCTCGCGCAGGAGACGGGCAGCGCGACGGAGGACATCGCGCGCCGCGTCGAGGCCATCCAGGCCGACGCGGCCCGGGCCGTGGAGGCGGTCGCGGAGATCTCCCGGGTCGTCGGCGCCGTGCACGAGCTGCAGACCACGGTGGCCGCGGCCGTCGAGGAGCAGACCGCCACGACGGCGGAGATCGGGCGCAACGTCACCGAGGCCGCGGGCGGCTCGGGGCAGATCGCGGAGAACATCGCCGGCGTCGCGCAGGCCGCGGCCGTCACGCGCGACGGGTCGGCGGAGTCCGAGCGCGCGGCGGGCGAGCTCGCGGCGCTGTCCGGGCGGCTGCGCGGCGTCGTGGGGCAGTTCCGGTACCGGATGCCGGCCGGGTCGGGCGCTGCGACGCCCGCACTGCCGCAGCAGCGCGAGCCCGCGCGGCGTGACGAGCCCACCACCGCGTTCGTCACGCTGCCGACGGCGTGACCGGCGGGGCGCCGGCCGGGTGGGATCCCGACCGGCGCCCCGAGACGTCGCACCTGGTCAGGCGCGCCGGCGCAGCGCGACGACCGCCCCCGCGAGGGACGCCACGCACCACACGACCAGCACCACGAGCGACCGCCCCGGCAGCTGGAACGTGTCGCTCACCAGCCCGGCCCGCACCAGCTCGGCCATCGGCTGGATCGGCAGCCACTCGTGCACCCCCTGCAGCCAGCCGGGCATCCGCTCCGCCGGGTACGACACGGGGGAGAACAGCAGCACGATGAACACCAGCGCCTGCGTCACGAGCGCCGCGACGGCGGGTGGCAGCAGCGACGCCATCGCGTACCCGACGGCGGCGGCGGTCAGCGACACCAGCAGCGAGCCGGGCACCAGCCACGGCGCGAGGCTCAGGTCGACGTCGAACCGCAGCACGCCCGCCACGACGCCGAGCACCATGCCGGGCAGCGCGAGCAGCGTCCACACCAGCAGGTCGCTCAGCAGGAACGCCGACCGCGGGACGGGCAGCGTCCGCATCCAGTCGAGGCTGCCCTCGGTGCGGGACTGGCTCAGCATCTGCGGGGTGATGACCAGGCCGATCGTGATGAGGGTGACGGTCGGCGCGCCGGTCGCCAGGTAGAGCGCGGTGACCGGGTCGGGGTCGCCCACGAGCAGGCCGTAGCCGATCACGGTCGCCACGGCCATGAACACCTGGACGACGACCATCAGCGGCAGGTACGCGGACTGACGCCGGAACTGCCACTGCGCGAGCATGAGGGTCTGGCCGACGGCGGTCACGCGGCCTCACCCGCCGTCGCCAGCGCCTCGGAGCGCTCGTGGCCCACGAGGTCGACGTAGACGTCCTCGAGCGAGGCGGGCGTGAGCGCGTACCGCTCGAGCCGGCCCGCGGCGACCTCGGCCTGCGCCCAGCGCACGACCTCCGCCGCGTCGTCGGCGCGCACCGTGCCGGTCTCCCGGCCGCGGGTGCTCGACACCGCCCGGACCGCGGGGTGCCAGGTCAGGCCGGCGCCGGGGGAGACGTCCGCCTCGACGGTCAGCGTGCCCTGCAGGTGGGCGGTCAGGCCGGCCGGGGTGTCGTCCGCGAGCACGACGCCGCGGTCCAGCACGGCGAGCCGGTCGACGACGCGCTCCGCCTCGCGGACGTTGTGGGTCACCAGCAGCACGCCGCGGCCCTCGTCGGCGAGCGCGCGGATCTGCCGCCACAGCAGCCGGCGGCGCACGGGGTCGACGTCGTTGGTCGGCTCGTCGAGCACCACCAGGCGCCCCGGCGTCACGACGGTCATGGCGAAGGCCGTCAGGCGCGCGATGCCGCCCGACACCTTCTCGGCGGGGGTGTCCGCCCAGGGCCCGAGGTCGAGGGCGTCGAGCAGCCCGGCGACGCGGTCCCGCACGGCCGCGCGCTCACCGCCGCGGATCCGCCCGACCAGCTCGATCGCGCGTCGCGGGGTCAGGCCGGTGATCGGCACGTTCGCCTGCGCCTGGATGCTCGTGCGCCGGCGGGCCTCGTCGGGCTGGGCCACCGCGTCGACGCCGTCGAGCAGGATCGTCCCCGCGTCGGGCCGGACCAGCCCGACGACCTGGTTGACGAGCGTCGTCTTGCCGGCCCCGTTGTGCCCGAGGAGCCCGACGACCTGCCCGGCGTCGACATCGAGGTCGATCCCGTCGTTCGCCTGCACCCCGTTGCGTCCCCGGTAGCGCTTGCGCAGTCCGCGGACGCGCAGCACCTCCTGCGTCGCCATCCCCGTCCTCCTCATTCGGAAACCGATCGGTACATCCCGGACGGTAGCAGATACCTGTCGGCAGATACCAGACGGTATGTCGCTCTGATCTGCGATGACGCGTCACACATACCGAGCGGTACGTGAAGGCGTACGATGGGGGGCATGGCACGACAGGACCCGTACGACGAGACCGGCCACCGCACGCCGGGCGTCGACGACTCGATCAGCGCCGCCACGCGCGCCCTCGCCGACGCGACCGCGACCCTCACCCGGCTGCTCGGCAAGCAGGCGCAGTCGGTCGTGCCCGAGGTCAGCGAGGCGCTCGCGGCGGGCCTGCGCGAGGCGTCCCGCGGACTCGCCGACGCGTCCGAGAACGTCGCCCGCCGCGGCGGGGACCACCGCGCCCGCGAGAACCGCCGCGAGAAGGTCGACCGCACGCGCGCCGACCTGCTGGACGCCGCCTCCCGCGTCATCGCCGCCCAGGGCTACGAGGGTGCCTCCGTCGGGGACATCGCCGCCGAGGCCGGCTACACCAAGGGCGCCCTCTACGCGCACTTCGGGTCCAAGAGCGGGCTGTTCCTCGCCCTGGCCCGCGAGCGGCTCGGCATCGCCATGGACGACCCGGCGCTCGACATGCCCGGGCTCACCGACGACGGTGTCGACACCGAGGCGCTCGCCGACTGGATCCGCGCCACCCAGGACGACCCGAACCTGCTGCTGTCCCTGGAGTTCCTCAGCTACGGCCTGCGCAACCCCGGGGAGGCCGGCGAGCTCGTCGAGCTCCACGTGCGGTCGTTCGAGACCGCCACCGCCCAGGCCGTCCGCATCCGGCAGGCACGCCGCCGCGCCGCCGGCGAGGACCCCGGCCCCGACGAGCCCACCCAGCAGGACCGCGACCTCACGCTCGCCATCATCAGCGTGCTCAACGTCGTCACCCTGGAGGGCAAGCTCACCGGCTCGCCGCACATGTCCCCGGAGGCCGGCGCGCGCATCATCGCCCGGCTGGTCGCCGACGGCTGACCCCGGCGCTCGCTACTCGCGCGGCGTCCCCCGGGCCAGGTGGACCGGGACCAGCAGCCACACGACCGCCAGGCCCACCAGCACGGCACCGCCCGCCCACGCGCCCGCGGCCCGGTCCACCACCACGTCGAACAGCAGCAGCGCCGAACCCGCCAGCACCAGGGCCAGCAGCGCCAGCCCGGCCTGCGCCAGCCGGTCCGCCGACTCGACCAGCTCCCGCTTCAGGTGCCGGCGGAACAGCACCCGGTGCAGCGACACCGGAGCCACGATGAAGCCCGTCGCCGCCACCGCCAGCACCACCAGCACCAGGTACACGCCCTTCTGGTAGGCGTCCAGGTCGGCGAACCGCTGCTGGAACGGCACCGTCAGCAGGAACCCCGTGAGGATCTGCACGCCCGTCTGGGCCACGCGCAGCTCCTGCAGCAGCTCGTTCCAGTTCCGGTCCATGCGCTCGTCCGGGGTCTCGTCCCGGCCGTCCGGCTCCGCGTGGTCGTGCGCTGCGCGGTCGTGCTCCGCGTGGTCGTGCGCGCGGTCGTCCCGGCGGGGTGCCTCGTCGCGCGGGTCCGCGTCGTCGGGGCGGCGGTGCGAGCCCGGCCGCCCGTGCGTCTGCTCGGTCACGGTGTCCTCCCTGGGCGGCGCCGGCAGGGGGACCGGCGCCACGCACCGCGTATCGTCCCGCCACCGGACGGCGCGCGCAGGTCGAGGCCGAGGCGCCCGCTCCCGGGGCGCCGACCGGCGGGAATGACCGTGCGGGGGGCGGTGTTGGACACGTATGCTGGACGCGTCGCGCACGGTCCCCGGGGTCACCCGGCGAGCGGGCGGGGCGGTTGACAACTCCACAGCAGCACCCACTTGGGGGTGATCGGTTTCGACGGTGATCGTCGAGCCAGGAGAAGCGGGCCGAGGACACACGGTTATCTCGCTAACGCTCCGTGTAAACCCATAGGTGCCGATTCCAAGCGCACCGACTTCGCCCTCGCCGCCTGAGCGAGCCTCGAAGTCCGTCAGCCTGAGCTAGCTTCCGACTCAGTTCCTGGCGTCATCTAGGGAGCCACTGCTCGCAGTCCTCGTCGTCGGGGCTGCGGGGACTTTCAGGCGACTGGGCCCGTCCGCGTCTTGTCTGCGTGAGCGCGGGGGCCGAGAAAAGCAGCTGCAGACTGCGCCCGGAGAAGCCCTGGTTCCACGTCATCGGACGCGGGTTCGATTCCCGCCACCTCCACGTTTGCGACCTGCGGCGACGCAGGTCGCGCCGTCAAGAAGTGTGGCCACCCGTCGACGCGGGTGGCCACATCTGTGTGTCCAGGCGGCCCGCGCTCGAGCGACAGCGGCCCCTCGGGGCGCGCTCGTTCGCCGGGCTGTGGTACTGCCTCGGGTCCGGTGCGTCGGTCGCGAGGATGTTCTCCTGCTCGGTGATGCTCCATCGGGTTCGGTCTCGCGTCCGGCGTGCTGGTCGACGCGTTCGTCGTGCGCCCGCTGCGCATCACCGCGGTGATGCACGTCCTCGGGGCGCACACGTGGTGGCTCTCGTGCCGGCTGGGCCGCGTGACCGATCCGGTTAGGATCTGACCGAATCGGTCAGATGCGGCCGCGGTGCCGGGACGGGACGAGGTGCGATGAGCCTGCGTGAGGTGCGGACCGCACCGCCCGACGGAGTCCGTGGGCTGCCGCGCCGACGTCGTCTTGCGGCCGGCGCGGCGTGGGCGGCGATCGTCCAGTACTTCGTGCTGCTCGTCGTCGTCCAGGCGGCGTGGACCGAGCCGTACAGCCCGGTGCGTAACGCGATCAGCGACCTCGGCGCGGTCACCTGCGGCCCGTACTCGGGGCGCGAGGTCTGCTCGCCGTGGCACGTCGCCGCGAACGTCTCGTGGGTGGTGGCGGGGCTGTCGATCTGCGCGGGGCTGCTGCTGGTGCGGCCGGTGTTCGGGCGCGCCGTCCGAGCACGCGTCGGGACGGCCCTGCTCCTGGGGTCGGGCCTCGGGCTCGCGACCGTCGGGCTCCACCCGGAGGACGCCAGCCCGCTGCACGTCCCGTCGGCGGTGGCCGCGATCGGGCTGGGGCTGCCCGCGATCGTGCTGCTCGGGTCGACACTGACGTCGGTGGACACCAACCGCGCCGTGGGGTGGCTCGGGATCGCACTCGGCGCGACGGGCCTCGCCGGCCTCGCGCTCACCGTCGTCACACCGCACCGGCTGTTCGGGCTGTTCGAGCGGATCGTGGCCTACCCGATCCTCATCTGGACGATCGTCGTCGGGGTGACGACGCTCGTGCACGCGATCCGCGGGCGGGCGCCCGCCGGCGCCGAGCGCGGGGGAGCGGCGGCGGTGGCCGGGGTGGCCGGACGGTGAGCGTGCGACCCACGAGGCGCGAGGTGGACGAGGCGGTCCTCGACCTCACCGCAGGCCTGATCGCCCGGCACGGCCCGGAGGCGACGTCGGCCCAGCGGGTCGCGGACGCCGCGGGGATGTCGAAGGCGTCCGTCTTCAGCCGGTTCGGGAGCATGGCGAACCTCCGGCAGGAGGCCGTCCGGCAGTGCATCGAGGCCGGCCGGGCGGCGTCCCTCGCGGTCGCGGGCCTCCCGGCGGGCGCCGACCGGGAGGAGGCCGCGATCGTGGCGCTGCTCGACGCCGGCCTGCGTCGGCCCGGGTTCCTGGCGCTGTCGATCGCGTCGATGACGGTGCGCGATCCCGGCGAGCTGCGCGACCTGGCGGGGCTCGGCGACATCCTGCTGCGGATGTTCGACCTGGAGGTGCCGGCCGGCCGGAACGACCCCGGGCGCCTGCTGAACGCGATCGGTGCGGTCGGCGTGGTCGCCGTGCTCGGGCTAGCGCACGGCGAGTACACCGACGCCGCGACGGCGCGGCCGGTGATCGTCGCGGCGGCCCTGGGCGCGCTGCGAGCGGGGTGATCAGGCGCCGACCCGGGCGGCCGGGTCGTGCACGCCGACGGGGGTGGTTTCACCCACGCGGGGCAAGAAACCCGACCGCGACGCTTCACCTCTGCGGGTGACGTGCCGACAAGATGATGATGTGTCACCGAGCGTGGCGCGTTGCGAGCCGTTGTTCCCGACCGAGAAGAGCCACCATGTTCAGGCCCGGAGCCCGCACCCGCGCGACCAGGGGGTGGCGGCGGATCGCGATGATCACCGCCGTGCTCCTGCTCGCCCCGACAGCCGCCGTCACGGCCTCCACGACCGCGCTAGCCGCCGGTGAGGCCGCAGGCGGGACGACGGCCGGTGCTGCCGTCCCGCTGCCGGTCGCGAGTCTCGACTCCAGCGTCGACGTCACCAACGCCGGGTCCAGCTCGACGGGATCGCGGAACGCCGGCGTCCAGCCGTACTGGAACAACACCACCTGGTTCTCGTACACCCCGGCGGAGACGGTCCGGGTGTACATCCGGGCGACGTCGCTCTCCCCGGGCGGCTGGGACAACACGCTCGAGGTGTGGACGGCCGCGGGCACTCTCGTGGCGCAGAACGACGACTCGTACAGCCTGGACGCCGCCGTCACGGTGACGCTCACGGCGGGCGTGGACTACCGGATCGCCCTGGGTGCCTTCCAGCCCATGTACAAGGGCACCGCGCGGCTGACCTTCGCGACGCGCGTCCCGAGCCCGCCGCGCGACGTGCAGGCGACGCCGGGCGACGCGTCGGTCGCCGTCTCGTGGACCGAGCCCGAGGACCTCGCCGGCGGCGTGACGTCGTACGAGATCCTCTGCACTCCCGAGGGCGGCACGGAGTCGCTGTGCATGAGCGTGTCCGGCACCCCTCCGATGACGTCGGCGGTGGTCAGCGGTCTGGACAACGGCGTGTCCTACGGCATCCGCGTCACGGCCTCGAACGTGATCGGCCCGTCGGACCCCGCGGCGGCGCCGTCGTCCGGCGGCACCGTGCCGCGGGCGGTGTCGGCGGTCGCACTCGGCACGAGCGTCGCGAGCCCGGCCAGCGGTGAGCCGTTCGACGTGACCGCGTCCGTGACGGCCGGCGGCTCGCCCGTCGACGGCGGCACGGTGGACCTGACGGTCGCCGGGACGGTCCACGCGGGGCTGCCCGTCGTGGACGGCGTCGCCACGGTCACCGGTGTGCAGCGACCTGCGGGGACGACCGCGCTGGCGGCCACGTTCTCCGGGACCGAGTCGGTCGCCGGGTCGAGTGCCTCGTCGTCGGTCGAGGTGGTCAAGGCCGGGCAGACGGTCACGATCGACTCCCCGGGGACCGACCTGACGTACGGCGGCACCCCGGTGCAGCTCGTCGGCCGGTCGTCCGCGGACCTGCCCCTCACCTTCGCCGCCTCGGGCGCGTGCACCGTCTCCGACGGGTACCTCCAGCTCACGGGGGTCGGCGGCTGCGAGATCGTCGCGACGCAGGCCGGCGACAGCGAGACGGAGCCGGCCTCCGCGAGCATCCAGGTCACGGTCGGCAAGCGCGCCCAGCACCTGACGCTCCCGGGGCTGACCGGGCTCACCGTCGGCTTCGCGCCGATCCCGGTCGCCGACGTCTCGGACGTCGGCCTGCCCGTCACCGTCACCGCCACGGGCGCGTGCCGCCTGGTCGACGGGGCCGTCGTCGGCACCCGGGCCGGTGAGTGCGAGCTGGTCGCGACCGCGGAGGGCGACGAGGTGACCCTGCCCGCCACCGCCACGGTCTCCGGGACGATCGCGGCCGTTCCCACCGCGCCGACGGTGCCCACCCCGGCGCCGTCCGTGCCCGCGACGGTGCAGGCCGAGATCGGGCGGGGCCTCGGCGCCGTCGCGCAGGGCACGCCGGTGTCCGCCACCGGCACCGGGCTGCTGCCGGGCTCGGAGCTGGTGCTCGAGGTCCACTCGACGCCCCAGGTGATCGGGACGGCGACGGTCGGTGCGGACGGCACCGCGACCGTGACCGGGCTGCTGCCCGCCGGGCTCGAGGCGGGCGACCACCGCCTGATCGCCGTGGGCACCGCCCTCGACGGCAGCCGTGCCGAGTTCGTCATCCCGTTCACGCTGGCGGCCGACGGGACGTTCGCGCGGATCGCCGACCAGTCCCTCCCCGCGCTCGCCGTGACGGGGTCCGAGGTCGGGTCCGCGGTCGGGCTCAGCGTGCTGTGGCTCGTGGCCGGCGCGGGGATGGTCCTGGTCGCGCGACGGAGGCTCGCCCGGCGCTGACCCCCGGCGCTGACACCCCGGTGCCGACCCCCGGCGCGCGCGTGGCTGCGCGCCGGGGGTCGGCCAGCGTGCACGGGGCGCGGGTGGGCGGGCGGTGCGGGTGCTACGCCCGCGGGCCGTCCGCGGGCCGGGCGCTGCCTGCGGCCTCGACGGGAGCGAAGAAGTTGACCAGGTTCCCGTCGGGGTCCCGCACCAGGAGCGACCGGTTGCCCCACGGCATGTCGGTGGGTCGCTGCACGATCGTGTCGACCTCGCCGCGCAGCGCCTCGTAGGTGGCATCCACGTCGTCGACCCGGAAGTCCAGGGCGACGCTGCGGTTGGCTCGCGCCTCGGCCGCTCCGTCGCCGAGCAGGGGGACCGTCGCGGTGCTGGCGACGGCCAGTGTGCCGCCGGGGGTGCGGAGCTCGGCGAACAGGGGGTGCAGCCGGGTCGCGGCTACGCCGGTCGTCTTCTCGTAGAAGGCGACGAGCGCGTCGACGTCGTGGGTGAAGATGCGGGTGGCTGCCAGGTGCATGGCGGGGTCCTCTCGTCCGGGTCGTGTCCTGCGCACGCTAGGCGTGATACCGGGCGAGATCTGTCCTGGTTCCGGCGATGATGAGCGGTGTGGCCGACCCGACCCTGCGCGCGCTGAGGCTCTTGGAGCTCCTGCAGTCCGCCACGCTCTGCTCGGTGGCCGACCTGGCGGACCGGCTCGGCGTCGACGAGCGGACGGTCCGCCGCGACGTGCGGCGGCTCACGAGCGCCGGTGTCTGCGTGGAGTCCGTCCGCGGCCGGTACGGCGGCTACCGCCTCGCGCCGGGGTCCCAGGTGCTGCCGATCGTGTTCAGCGGCGAGGAGGCGGCCGCGGTCTTCCTCGCGCTCGCGGGCGCGGACCCCGTCGCCGAGGAGGCCGGCACCGCGGTCCGTACCGCGCGGAGCAAGGTCCGGCGGGCGATGCGCCCCGCCGACGCCGGGCGCGGCGACGCGGTGCTCCGGGCGGTCGCGCGCGGCACGCCGCACGGCCGCACCGATCCAGAGCCCGCGGTGATGCTGACGCTCGCCGAGGCCGTCGAGTCGCGGCGGGCCGTCGAGGTGCGGTACCGCGACCGCCACGGTGACCCGTCACGGCGCACGATCCACCCGCACGAGCTGGTGACGCGGTCGGGACGCTGGTACGTCGTGGCGACCGACCCGGCGGCGGGGGAGGAGCGGACGTTCCGCGCCGACCGGGTCGTCACCGCCCGCGCCCTCCTGGAGACCTTCGCCGCCCCCGAGCGGGACGACGCCGCGGCGTGGCTGGTCGAGCACTTCGCCGCGGCCGACTACCGCTGGACCGTCGTGCTGCACGTCCACGCCACCGAGGACCACGTCCGCGCGCACCTGCCGCCGACCGTGGCGCGGCTGGAGCCGCTCGTGCCGACGGCGCCCGAGGGGGGCGCACCGTGGCACCGGGTGGAGATCCACGCCGACCGACTCGACTGGATCCCCGCGGTGATCGCGTCGCTCGGCTGCGAGGTCCGGATCGAGAGCCCGGACGAGCTGCGGGACCTCGTCCGCGCGGCCGCGACCCGCATGATGGGTGCGGCGCAGGGGCATCGAGCGTGATCCGTCTGGCCGTGCCCCGGGTCCCGCGCGCTGCCGGCCTCGACGACCAGAGGTCAGCGCCGCCCTGTCCGCTCGTACCACGCCAGCCACGCCGCCCCCGCGTCCCCGATCCTGCGGCGCAGGGCGGAGCGCCGGACGCGCATCGGCCGCAGGTCCACCCAGCTGCCCCGGGTCAGCCCCGGCAGGGGGTGCGGCACGCGCGCGTAGTCCGTGGGCCGCGCGGACTGGTCCTGGGAGGTCAGCCGCGCGACCGTCACCCACCGCCCGCGCCGCGCCAGGACGACGACCGGCCGGTCCTTCGCGCCCGTGCCGTCCCGGTAGGGCACCATCGCGAACCACACCTCGCCCGGGCGGGCGACCGGGGCGCCGGCCCGGCCGATCAGGCGGAGCAGCAGGACGACCCCGCCGGCCGCGAGGACGAGCAGCCACGGGCGGTCGGCGAGGACGTCGCGGAAGGCGTCGGGGACGACGGAGTCGATCACGGCACGGAGTGTGCCAGGGCTGTCGGGAGCCGGGCGCGGTCGCCGTGCCGGGCCGGGCGCTGACGCGACCCTGCCGCGTACGGACCGCGGTGCTTGCGCTGGTCACGGACGATCTGGTCAGCTGCGGGCGTGGACACCGCCGCCGAGAGCGCCCTGCGCGAGCAGATCATCACCTGGGTGCGCGAGCGGGCCGAGGCGAACGGCGGGTTCCTCCACCGCGAGCAGCTGCTCGGCTACCGCACGGGCGGACGCCGGCTGCCGATCATCGACTACTCGCGCGGTATCCGGAACCCCGCGGACTTCGGCTCGACGCTGTCGATCGTCTCGACGGCGAACGGGCCGTACGACGACGTCGAGAGCAGCGACGGGCTGCTGCACTACGCGTACCGGAAGGGCGACCCCTTCGGCGGGGACAACGCCAAGCTGCGCAACGCGCTGGTCACGGGTATGTCGCTCATCCTGTTCCGCAAGGAGGTCGCGAACTACTACACGCCGATCGCCCCGGTGTACGTCGTCGACGACTATCCCGAGGAGCGGACGTTCCTCGTCGCGCTCGACGAGGCGTTCCGGTTCATGGGCGACCTGCGGGAGCTCACTGTCGCCCAGCGGGCGTACGCCGTGCGGCTCGCGAGGCAGCGCCTGCACCAGCCGGCGTTCCGGACCCGGGTGCTCCTGGCCTACGAGACGCGGTGCGCGATGTGCAGGCTCGCGCACGGATCGCTGCTGGACGCCGCGCACATCGTGCCGGACGGGGAGGAGAACGGGCTCCCGACGACGCCGAACGGGCTCGCGCTGTGCAAGATCCACCACGCTGCGTACGACCAGGACCTGCTCGGGATCACGCCCGACTACGTCGTCCAGCTCGACCGCGAGCTGCTGGACGAGGTCGACGGACCGATGCTCCGGCACGGTCTCCAGGCGATGCACGGCCAGCGCCTCACCCTGCCGCGACGGCCGGTGGACGCGCCGTCGCGCGACCTGCTGGCGTGGCGGTGGGAGCGCTTCGCGGCCCGCTGAGTGCGGTCTGCGTGCGTGCCGGGGCGGCGCGCTCACGATGCGGTCCCTCATCGACCGGACGTCCGCCGCGCAGTGGACGTCCGGGGTCGCGGCGGGTCTACCGTCAGCGGTGTCCCGTCCCCGGCACCTCGGAGGGTCCTGCCCGTGCGCACGCTCCAGCGCGTCCCCGCGAGCTTCTTCGGCATGGTCCTCGGCCTGGTGGGCCTCGGCAGCGCGTGGCGATACGGCGCGACGATCGGGCTGGTGCCGCGCTGGGTGGGGGAGTCGGTCGTGCTGATCGGGTGCGCGGTGTGGTGCGTGCTCGCGGCGGTGCTGGTGTACCGGTGCGTGACGGCGTGGGACGGCGTCGTGCGGGAGTGGCGCGACCCGGGGCTGTTCTCGTTCCTGAGCCTGGTGCCGGCGGGCGGGATCCTCGTGTCGGTCGGGCTGCACCCGTACGTGCCGGTGGTCGCGGCGGTGCTGCTGTGGCTGGGCGTGGCGGGGCAGCTGGTGTTCGCGGCGGTGCGGTGCGCGCCGCTGTGGTCGGGGACGCAGCCGCTCGAGGCGACGACGCCGGGGTTCTACCTGCCGCTCGTGGCGGCGAACTTCATCAGCGCGATCGGTGTCGCGACCGTCGGGCAGGCGCAGCTCGGGTACCTGTTCCTGGGCGCGGGGGTGGTGTCGTGGCTGACGCTGGAGCCGCTGATCACGCACCGGCTGCGGACCGGGCCCGAGGTGGCGCCGCGGGCGCGCGGCGTGATCGGGGTGCAGCTCGCCCCGGCCTTCGTCGCCTGCTACGCGTACCTGGTGGTGGACGGCGGCGACGTCGACCCGGTGGCGCTGGTGCTGTTCGGGTACGGGGTGCTGCAGCTCCTGCTCCTGCTGCGGCTGTGGCGCTGGCTGCTCGCGGGCGGGTTCACGGCGGGGCTGTGGGCGTTCTCGTTCGGGCTCGCGGCCATGGCGAACACCGGCCTGCGGATCGCGCACGCCGAGGTGGACACCGCCGTGCGGGTCGTGGCCGTGGTGGTGGCGGCTGTGGGGACCGCGCTGCTGCTGGCGCTCGCGGCAGGGACCGTGGTGCTGCTGGCGCGGGGCCGGTTGGTGCCGCCGGCGACACCGGCGGCGACGCTGCCCTGAGGCGGCCCGCGCGCGGTCAGGAGCCGGCCGCCTCCGACGCGGGCAGCGGCCCGCGGCACAGGCAGAACGGGTGCCCGGCGGGGTCGGCGTAGACCTGGAACACCTCGCCGGTCGTGGCGGGGTCGGGCGCCGCCTGGAGCAGCCGCGCCCCGAGCCCCATGGCGCGCTCGTGCGCCTCGGCGAGGTCGTCGACCCAGACGTCGAGGTGGATCTGCTGCTGCTGCGGCCCGCCGGGCCAGACCGGCGGCACGTGGTCCGGGGCGAGCTGGAAGCCCATGCGCCACTCGCCGTCGACGACGACGCTGTGCCAGTCGTCCTCGGCCTCGACGGTGCCGTCGAGCAGGGCCGCCCAGAAGCCGCTCTCGGCGGCGAGGTCGGGGGCGTCGAACACGTGGATGAGCCGGTGCACGCGCATCGCAGCATCGTGGCACCGCCCTCCGGCACGGGGAAGGGGAGGGGTGCGCACGACGGGACGATCGTCCCATTGACGATGTGTCAATGCGTCCTACCGTGGTGCCATGACCAGCGGCGAGAGCACCCGGCGCACCGTCCTCGACCCCGAGGAGCGGCGGGCCGCGCTGCTCGACGCCGCGGAGCGTGCGTACGCCGAGCGCGGGCTCAGCCGCACCACCGTCAGCGACGTCGCCCGGGCCGCCGGCGTGACGCGCGGGCTCGTGTACCACTACTTCCCGACCACCGAGGACCTGCTGGACGCCGTCCTCGAGCGCCGGGTCGAGGCGTTCGCGGAGTCCGTGCGGGCCTGGGACGCGCACCGCACCGTCGGGGACGTCGAGGGCGCGCTGCGCGACGTCGTGGCGCTGTTCCGCGCCCAGACCGCCTCGGACGACCCGGTGCGGGCCGACCTGCACCGCCCGGAGAACGCGGCGCTGTACCAGCGCTTCGTCGACCGGGCCGTCGCGGCGGTCGTCGACACGCTCCAGGTCACCACCGTCGAGGCGTACTCCGCCCGGCACGGGCTGGCCATCGAGCACGTCCGCGCGACGTTCGTCGTGCTGGTGCACGGGCTCGTCGGCCTGGTCCGCACCGAGCCGGACGTCCCCGACGCCGTCCTGGCCTCGCTCGTCCGGCAGACCCTGCGGCTCGACCTGGTCGGACGACGACCGGCGCCCTGACCGGGCGCACACCCCGCGCCGCCGCTGGACGCGACGGCACCGCTCGCAAGGAGGCACCGTGTTCCTGTTCGACCAGATCCCCTGGTACTCGGCCCTGATGTGGTGCGTCGTGCTCGCCGCGCTCATCGGGCTCAACGAGGTCACCCGCCGCTGGCGCGCCGCCGGCCTGGCGTTCTTCGTGGCGCTGCCGGTGGTGCTGACGATCTTCGTCTGGCCCCACACCGCCGGGGCGGGCTCCTCCACCGGCACGTGGTTCCACTGGGTCAAGGTGTACTCGGCGCTCGCCGGGTGCCTCGGCTTCATGGCCCTGCGGTACCACCCGAAGCTGGCCGCGAAGCGCTGGGCGCTCGCGTTCCCGGCGGCGATCCTCGCCATCAACATCGCCGAGGCCGTGCTGCGCGACTTCCAGGTCGCCGGGATGTCCGAGGGCGTCGTCGACGGCGTCTACATGGTCCCCGGCCCGTGGAACGTCATGAACGGCGTCGCCGGCATCCTCAACCTCGTGACGATCTGCGGCTGGGCCGGGATCATGATCAGCCGCTCGCCGAGCCGCGACATGATCTGGCCGGACATGCTGTGGTTCTGGATCATCCCCTACGACCTGTGGAACTTCGCCTACGTCTACAACTGCGTCGGCGACCACGCGTTCTACGCGGGTGCGGCCCTGCTGATCTCCTGCACCATCCCGGCGTTCGTGTTCAAGCGCGGGGCGTGGCTGCAGCACCGGGCGCACACCCTGGCGCTGTGGATGATGTTCACGATGGCGTTCCCGACGTTCGTGTCGTCGTCGGTGTTCGCGGTGGAGTCCTCGCACGACCCGGCCGCGCTGTTCACCGTCAGCGCGATCTCGCTCGCGTCGAACGTGGCGCTCGCCGTCTACCAGCTGCACCGGATCGTGACCACGCGCCGCAACCCGCTGACCGGCACCGAGCTCTACCCGGAGCTGCCGGCGTACCGGAAGGTCGTCGCCGAGGAGCAGGCCGCCGTCGAGCGGCAGGAGCAGCGCGTCCTCGCCGCAGCCTGACCCCACCGGGACGTCCCGCCCGCCGTCACCCGGCGGGCGGGACGTTCTGGTTCCGGCGGAACAGGTTGCCCGGGTCGTACACCGCCTTCACCGCGGCCAGCCGGTCCCAGGTGGCACCCGGGTAGGCCGCGCGGACCCGCTCCGGCCCCTCGTCCGCGAGGAAGTTCACGTAGGCGCCCGGATTCCCCTGGTCGAGCAGGGCGGCGGTCTGCGCGACCCACGCCGCGCGGCGCTCGCGGTCGTCCGGTCCGTCCACGAACGCGGCGACGTTGCCCATGAGCCGGGCCGACCGGTGCGCGTACGCCGTGGCCTGCGGGTCCACCCGCGCGATCGCCCCGCCGAGCGCGCGGAGCTGCACCACCCGCATCCCGTCGACCGCGGAGAGCCGCTCCACCAGGCGCTCGGCGAGCGGCAGGTCGACGTGGTCGGTCAGCAGCGTCAGGGCGACGGCCCGCGGGTGGTACTCCGGGTCGGCGGGCGGGAACAGCTCGGGGTAGGGGACCGGGCGCACCAGGTCCGCCAGCGGCTCGCCGAACGCGCGCAGCGGCGCCAGCGCCGCGTCGGCCGCCTCGGCCGGACCCGACCAGCAGACCAGCGCCATGAGGACGAGCGACCCGTGGTGCTCGGCGGGCACGAACGGCAGCGGCGGGCAGGGCATGACGTTGACGATCGCGGACAGCTCGTCCGGGGCGGCCTGGGTCGCGGTGACGAACCCGGCGACCGCGGCGGGCGTGGCCGGCAGCACGAGCATCCCGCCGACCACGCCGTCCAGCGGGTGCAGCCGCAGCTGCAGCCGCGTCACGACGCCGACGTTCCCGCCGCCGCCCCGCAGCGCCCAGAACAGGTCCGGGTGCTGCTCGGCGTCCGCGCGCACCACCCGCCCGTCGGCGAGCACGACGTCCGCGGCCAGCAGGTTGTCGATCGTCAGCCCGTGCGCCCGCGAGAGGTAGCCGACGCCGCCGCCCAGCGTGATGCCGGAGACGCCGACCGACCCGGTGTCCCCGAACCCGACCGCGAGCCCGTGCGCCGCCGTGGCCGCCGTCACGGCACCCGCGGTCAGGCCCGCCCCGACCCAGGCGGTCCGCCGCTCGACGTCGACGTCGAGCTCCGTGAGGTCGCGCACGTCGACGACGATCCCGCCGTCCACCGACCCGTGCGCGGCGTTGCTGTGGCCGCCGCTGCGCACGGCGAGCGGCAGCCCGGACTCCCGGGCCACGGTCACGGCGGCGGCGACGTCGGCGTCGTCCAGCGGTCGCACGACGACCGCCGGGCGCGGGTCCACGCCGCCCGGCACGACGGCGCGCAGGGCGTCGTAGTCGGGGTCCTCGGGCGTGACCACCCGGCCGCGGAGGCGGGCGCGGAGGTCGGCGAGCGCGGTGCTGACGGACATGGGGGCTCCTGGGCGACGTCGGCGGAACCAGGGTCGCGCCGGGGGAGCGGCGGGGGCAAGGGCCCGGGCGGGCCGGCTCCCCGCCGCCTGGGTACGCTCGCCGGATGGACCTGCGGTTCACCGGTGAGGTCGTGTACTGGCGCGGGCCGGCGCCGTTCCACTTCGTGCCCGTGGGCGAGCAGGAGGCCGCCGCGCTGCACGCCGCGTCGGCGCTCGTGTCCTACGGCTGGGGCGTGATCCCGGTTGCGGTGACGCTCGGGCGGACGCAGTGGACGACGTCGCTGTTCCCGCGCGACGGCGGCTACCTGGTCCCGATCAAGGCCGCCGTGCGCCGGGCCGAGGACGTCGAGGTCGGCGACACGGTGACGCTCCGGCTCGTCGTCGCCACCTGACGGGCCGCGGCACGGCATGCTCGGTCCCGTGCCCGCTCCCCGCCGCCGCGCGTCCGCCCTCGTCGTCGCGGTCGTCGGTGCCGTCATCGCGGGGGTCGGTGCCTGGCTGCTGACCCGCCGGCCGAGCGGCTGGTTCGCGTACGCGCAGCTCAGCGAGCAGGTCTACCGGCCGGGCGCGGGGTCGTCGGCCGCGGGGATCGCGTGCGTCGTGGTGGGCGTGCTCGTGCTGGCCGGGGCGGGCTGGCTGGCGCTGCGGCGCCGCTGAGGGTGCGTGTCGGCGCCGTCGGGCACCATCGGGGCATGACCTTCGACTTCGAGGCGCCGCTGTGGGAGTGGGACGCCCGCCGCACCGAGCGGTGGACGTTCGTCAGCGTGCCCGAGGACGCGTCCGACGAGATCCTCGAGCGGGCCGGGGCGTTCGCGCGCGGGTTCGGGTCGCTGCGGGTCGAGGTGACGGTGGGCGGCACCACGTGGCGGACGTCGATCTTCCCCGACGGGAAGCACCGGGCGTACTCGCTGCCGGTGAAGCGGGCCGTGCGTGACGCGGAGGGCCTGACCACCGGCGGGCCGGTGCGGGTGCGGCTCCGGGTGCTCGACGTCTGACCGTGCCCGCCCGGCGTCAGGACCGACCGGCGCCCGGCGCGTCGGACGGCGCGTTCACGGTGTCCCCGTCGAACGCGAGCGGGTCGTCCGGCCCGACGGGGAACGCCTCCAGCGCCGGCTCGGCCAGCACCGCCGCGACCGCCTCCCGGGTGCCGCCGACGAGGGTCGAGTCGTGGTCGACCTCCGTCCCGACGCACCAGGCGCGGTCCTGCGGCCAGATCAGCGCGGGCGACTGGCCGTCGCCGTCGCCGGGCCCGCGGGCCACGTCCACCACGGCGTCGAGCGGCCCGGCGACCAGCAGGTAGTCGCGGGCGGGCAGGCGGAACCGCGGCGCGTCCCACTCGGCGTCGGTGAACGCGCGCGGCACGGGCTCGGTGCGGGCCACGCGCCCGTCGACGACGGTCATCCGCACGGAGCCGCCGTTGAGGGCGCCCCAGCCCTCCCACACCGCCATCAGGCACCGGTCGGCGGTCGCGGTGTGCGGGGCCAGCGCGCGGCAGAGCGCGGTGAGCTGGGGGAGGGCGAGGTGACCCTCCGCCGGTCGGCCGTGCGGCCAGAGCGCGGTGTCGGGGTCCGACGGATCCGCGTCGTCGCCCCCCACGAGGCGGTGCCACTGGACCAGCGGGTGCAGGGTGCGCCCGGTGACCGCGGCGACGTCGGCCCACCGCAGCGGCGCCCACGGCGCGTCATCCGGTGCGTCGGGGAGCGCCCCGACGACCGGGTGCAGCACCCGCGCGTACGCCTCGAACCCGCCCGGGAGCAGCCCGGTGACCGTGGTCCAGCGGCCGAGCCGCGGGCGGACCCAGTCGCCGGCGGAGACGTCGTCCAGCACGGCGGCGCGGTCGGTCCACATGCCGCGATCGTCGTCGCCGCGTCGCCCGCGCCGCAACCGACGGCGTGGCTCAGGGGCGGCCAGCCTCCCACGGGTCCACCAGCGGGAGGCCGAGCCCGGCGAAGTCACGGGTGTTCCGCGTCGCGAGCGTCGCGCCCCGGCTCGCGCAGATGGCGGCGATCATGCCGTCCTCGACGCTCAGGGGGCGGCCGGCGGCGCGCCTGGCCGCCTGGAAGCCGGCGTACCGGCGGGCGGCGTCGACGTCGAACGGCAGCACGGAGTCCCGGAACGACTCCGCCATGGCCTCGATCGCCCGGACGAGGCCGTCGCGCCGTCGCCCGGCGGGCAGGTGCTGAGCCCCGGTGAGGAGCTCGGCGACGCTGACCGCGGTCACCGCGGCGGACCCGTCCACGTCGTCGAGCCACCCGAGCACACCAGGGTCGGGCTCCGCGCGCAGCGGCTCGGACAGCACGTTCGTGTCGAGGACGATCACCCGAGATCGACCTCGCGCGGGGCCGACCGCGTCGGGAGCGTCAGGTCGTCGCCGCGCAGGTCGCGCGCGGCGTCGAGCCAGGACCGGGTCAGGCCGGTGTCGAGGACCGCCGCGCTGAGGATCGCGCGCGCCTCGGCCTCCATGGACCGGTGGTGGTGCGCTGCGCGCTCCTTGAGGCGTCGCTGCACCTCGTCGTCCAGGTTCCGCACGGTCACGGTCGCCACGGTGCCTCCCTCGATGATTGCTAGCAATGCTAGCAGTCGCCGAGAGGCGGGGTCGCCCCCGGGCTCAGGCGGCGAGGTCGACGGCGCCCAGCGGCCCGCCCGCGGGCGCCGGGTCGGGGGCGACGGTCGCCGGCGGGGTGTCGCCCGCGGCCCGCTCCGCCTCGCGCGCCCGCTGCCGTCGCGCGCGCAGCACCACGGCGACGGCGTGCACGCCGACGACGGCCCACACCGCGTTGGTGACGACCGACGGCCACACGCCGCTGCTCGCCGCGACCAGCCCCATGAACAGCCCGGAGACGACGTTCGCGAGCTGGTACCGCCCGGAGGTGGGGGCCCACGTGCCGCGGGTGACGAGGACGTAGGCGACGAGGCACGTGACCGCGCCGACCCAGCCGAGCGCGGTGACGAGAGCGGACACGGGCGTGCTCCAGGAAGGTCCAGGGGTGGGTGAGGGGGTGCCGGGCGTGCCGTCCCGCGGCCTCCCGACGGCACCAGTGTGCGTCCGGATCGGGTTCAGCACAATCGAACGATGATGCGACCGGGATGTAGCAGAACTGAACTAGTCTGGTGGCGTGCCGACCGACCCGCGCCGCCTCGCCGTCCTGCTCGCCGTTCACCGCGCCGGCGGCGTGCTCGCGGCCGCCGACCTGCTGCACGTCACGCCGTCCGCGGTGTCCCAGCAGATCGCCCGCCTGGAGGCGGAGGAGGGCGTGCCGGTGCTGGACCGCGGGCCGCGCGGGGCGACGCTCACGGCCGCCGGGCGCATCCTCGCGGAGGCCGCCGAGCGCATCGAGTCGGAGCTGGTCGAGGCCCGCAAGTCGCTGGCGGCGCTCGGCGGCGAGGTGTCCGGGCGGGTGACGGTCGCCGGGTTCCAGACGGCGATCCGGGCGGTGGTCGCCCCGACGTTCGCGGTCGTGGCCGAGCGCCACCCGGGCATCGAGCTCGTCGTCGAGGAGCGCGACCCGGCCGAGTCCATGCGGCGCCTGCGCGAGGGCGACGCCGACGTGGTGCTGCTGGAGCGGGACGAGGACGCCGACACGCACGTCCCGCGCGGGCAGCGGGACGTGGTGCTGCTCGAGGAGCCGTGGCGCCTGGTGCTCCCGGGCTCCGTCGCGACACCCACGCAGCTCTCCGACCTCGCCGGCGTGACGTGGCTCGCGGCCGAGCGGAACACCGCCGCCGCGCGGGCGATGGGGCGCGTGACGTCCGCCCTGGGGGCGCCCACCGTCCGGCACGTGTACTACGACTTCGACGTCGCGCTCGCGCTCGTCGCGGCCGGGCAGGGGGTCGGGCTGCTGCCGGCGCTGGCGCTGCAGGGCGAGCTCCCGGACGGGGTGACGGTCGCGACGGTGCCCGGGCTCGGCTCGCGGCGGCTCGTCGCCCGCCACCGGGCCACCCGCCGCGAGCCCGGTCCGGCCGTCGTGGCGGTCATCGAGGAGCTGCTCGCGGTGGCCTCGGGGCTCGACCTGGTGTGAGGCGCCGCGCCCCCGGGCGGGCCGGTGGGCGCGCCCCTAGGCTCCCCGCATGGACTGCGACGTCGTGGTGGTGGGAGCCGGCCTGGCGGGCCTGACCTGCGCGCGGGTGCTGCACGCCCGCGGGCTCGACGTCCGGGTGCTGGAGGCGGCGCCGGTGGTCGGCGGCCGGATGCGCAGCGACCGGGTCGACGGGTTCACGCTCGACCGCGGGTTCCAGGTGGTCAACCCCGCCTACCCGGCCCTGCGCCGGGAGGTCGACGTCGCCGCGCTGCGGGTGCAGCCGTTCCTCGCGGGTGTCGCGGTCCGCCGCGCGGACGGCCTGGCGCTGCTCGCCGACCCCCGGCGGGCGCCCGGCGCGCTGCCGGCGACGCTGGGCAGCGGCTACCTGCGCGTCGGCGAGCTGGCGGCGCTCGCGCGCTGGGCCGCCCCCGCGCGCGGTCCGGTGCGCGCGCTCGAGCAGGGGCCGGACGCCACGCTGGCGGAGTCGTTCCGCGCGGCCGGCCTCGACGGGCTGCTGCGCCACGAGGTGCTCGAGCCGTTCCTCGCGGGCGTGCTGGCCGACGAGTCCGGCTCGACGTCCGCAGCCTTCGTGCGGCTGGTCGTGCGCTCGATGCTCCGCGGCACGCCCGGCATCCCCACGGGCGGGGCCGGCGCCCTGCCCGCCCTGCTCGCGGCGCCGCTGCCGCACGTGACGACCGGGGTGCGCGTCGACGCGGTCGAGCCGGTGCCCGGCGGTCACGCCGTGCGGGCGGACGGCGGCGGCATCGCGGCGCGCGCCGTGGTCGTCGCCACCGACGCGGCCGGCGCCGCGGCCCTCACCGGGGTCGAGTCGCCACCGGTGCGGGGGCTGGTCACCACGTGGTGGGAGGCCGAGGGGGTCCCGCGCGTCGACGCGGTGGTCGTCGACGGGCGTCGGCGCGGGCCCGTGGTGAACGCCGCGCTGGTGTCGGCCGTCGCGCCGGGCTCCGCGCCGGCGGGCGCGCAGCTCGTACAGGCGACGTGCGTGCTGGCGCCCGGTCCCCGGGACCCCGCCGCCCGGCCCGACCCCGCCGCGGTGCGCCGGCAGGCCGGCGAGATGCTCGGGGCCGACCCGCGGGGCTGGCGCGAGCTCGCGACGCACGAGGTCGCCGCGGCGCTCCCGGCGGTGCCGCCGCCGCTGCGGGTGCGCCGGCCCGTCGACCTGGGGGACGGGCGGTACGTGTGCGGCGACCACCGGGACACCCCGTCGCAGCAGGGCGCGCTGGTCTCGGGCCGCCGGGCCGCGCGGGCGGTCGCCCGGAGGCTGCTCGGGGCGTGAGCGCACACCCGCGGCGGCTCAGCCCGACCGGGCACCGGCGCGCCGCGCGGGCTCGCGCCTCGTCGCCCGCCCCGGCGCCGGGGTGAAGACCACCCGGCGCTGGAGCTGGAAGCTCAGCAGGTACAGCAGGGCGTCGGTCAGCACCTTCGCCGGGAGCAGCCCGAGGCCGAGCGCGGTGAGCAGCGCCAGCATCAGGTAGCCGGCACCGAGCAGCGCCCCGGCGAGCACCGCGTACCGCACCGCGGCCCGTCGGGCCGGGAGGTGCCGCCCGCGCCGGAAGACGAGCCTGCGGTTCACCTCGAAGTTCGTCCACGCGCTGAGCACCCGCGCACCGAGCACGGACACCGCGAGCGAGCCGGCGGCCGCGTGCAACGCCAGCAGGGCGAGCGTGTCGACCGCGAACGCCGCGAGCGACGACGCCGAGAACAGCAGCAGCGGCGCCAGCACCCGCACGGAGTCGGCCAGCGGGCGGAAGTGCGACGACGCGTTCCGCTCGAGGTAGATGGTCGCGATCTCGACCTCCTCGACCGGCAGCCCGTCCGCCGCGGTCCGCAGCAGCACGTTCAGCTCGTACTCGAACCGCTCGCCGCGCACGGTGCGCAGCCACGGCAGCAGGTCCGAGGGGTAGCCGCGCAGCCCGGTCTGCGTGTCGCGGAGCCGCACACCCGTCGTCAGGAGGAACAGCCACGCGGTCACGCGGTTGCCGAGCGCCGACCGCGCGGGGACCGGACCGCTGAACGCCCGGGCGCCGAGCACGCAGGCGCGTCGCCCGGCAGGCTGCGCGGCGAGCGCTGCCGCTACCCGGAGCACGTCGGCCACCGAGTGCTGACCGTCGCTGTCGGCGCACACGACGTCCTGCCCGGGGTGGTGGCGCTCGGCGTGGGCGAAGCCGGTCTTCAGCGCGCACCCCTTGCCGCGGTTCTCCGGGTGCGTCAGCACCGTGGCACCGAGGGCGTCCACGGCGTCGAACAGGGCCCGGTCCGCGGGGCCGCTGCCGTCGTCGACGACCAGCACGTGCACGTCGGGGGCGGCGCCCCGCAGGTCGGCGACCAGCCGGACCAGGCGCTCGTCGGGCTGGTAGGACGGGATGAGCACCAGCACGGCTCAGCCCTCGACGTACAGGATGTCGGAGGTGCCGCGCTCGGTCCCGCGGCCGAGGGGGTCGTTCACCAGGGACCCGTCGAAGTACATGGTCGACGAGCCGCCGCCGTCCAGGTTGTAGGCGGTCTCGGCGCCGAGGGACTGCATGATCCCGGCGAGCTCGGTCATGTCGACGCCCGCGGAGTACCCGGGAGAACGGCCGTCCACGACGACGAAGACGAGGTGGTTGTCGTCGACCACCCCGACGGCCGTGCGGGGCTGGTCGCCCTGGATGGAGTGGTTGCCGAGGTTGGTGTCGACCTCGACGTCCTCGATGCCGTCGACGACCTCGCCGTCCTCGACGAGCGCCGGGCCGAAGGACAGCGTGTTCCACACGCCCGCCGCGACCAGCTCGTCCGCCGTCGTCGCCGTCTCGTCGTACACCTCCACGTGGCCGTCCGCGTAGAACGCGAGGCCCTCGCGGGCGCCCTCGTCGCGGTACACGACGCCGTTGCGGATGACGATGCCCGTGTCGCGGAAGCCGTAGTAGTCGCCGTTGACGGCGAACACCGCGTCGTTGTCCTCGGCGATCTCCGAGGTGGTCTCGGTGATGTTGGTGCCGAACTGGTTGTCGGCGAACGCCGAGCGCAGCACGGTGGCGTCGGAGAGCGTGACGTCGGCGACGTAGTAGGTGACCTGGTCGTCGCCGCTGCCGGTGACCACCGTGGAGATGCTGATGCTCGCGTCGTCGGACTCGTAGGTCGTCGCGGTGACGGTCGCGTCGTCGGCGGCGTCCTGCGTGGCGTCGTCGGCGTCGTCGGAGGCGCCGGCCGCCGTGCCGGCCTGCGCCGCCTCGTACGCGTCGACGTCGGCGATCTCGACGTGCGCGATCACGTACCGGTTCAGCGCCCAGGCGGTCGTGCCGCCGAGGGTGAGCGCGAGCGTCAGCGCGGCGGCGACCAGGGCGCGGCGCAGCCGGCGGCGGGGACGACGGCGGGGGCGGGTCCGGGGATCGAGGTCTGCGGTCATGCGCCAGGTCTACGGAGCCGCTCCGTGCCCGCTCGGTGCGCCGGCTGTGCGGCCCGTGTGGGGCGGGCGGTCCTTGACGGACGGGACGACCGACGGCAGTGTGATCGCCGTCACATCCGCGCGGTCGTCGACGCCGAGGAGAGCCCCATGCCCGTCCGCCTCAACCCCTATCTCGGCTTCCGCGACACCGCCCGCGAGGCGATGGAGTTCTACCGGTCCGTGTTCGGCGGCGAGCTCACCATCAGCACGTTCGCGGACTTCCACGCCAGCGAGGACCCCGCCGAGCAGGACAAGGTCATGCACAGCCAGCTCGAGACCCCCGGCGGCCTCGTGCTCATGGCCTCCGACACCCCGAACGCCATGGCGTACACGCCGGGCGACAACTTCTCGGTGTCGCTCAGCGGCGGGGCGGACGCCGACGCGGAGCTGCGCGGCTACTGGGAGAAGCTGTCCGAGGGCGGACGGGTGATCGAGCCGCTGACGGTGGCCCCCTGGGGCGACGCGTTCGGCATGGCGACCGACAGGTACGGCGTCACGTGGCTGGTCAACATCTCGGGCGACGCCGCCTGACGCCGACCGACGCCGCCCTCCGCGCCACCCGCGCGCCGGCCCGCGCGCGCGTCGAGAGGCCACGAACCGGGGACCCTCGGTGACCCGGACCCCCGGTTCGTGGCCTCTCGACGACGAGGACGGGCGCGCGGGGCCCCGAGCCGTGCGCCTGGCGGCGGGTCAGTCCTCCGGGTCGTCCAGGAGGCCGCCGCCGACCCAGTCGTCGATGGCCTGCTCGTCGGCCTCCGTCAGCTCCATCCGCGCCCCGCGGCACAGCCCGATGACGTTGTCCGCCCACGCCTCCGCGATGTCCTCGGCGGTGACGTCGGAGGTCAGCTCGAGCCCGGCGTACAGGACGCCCGAGATGACGAAGTTCACGGTCGACCGGCCGACCGCGGCGCCGGCCTCCTGGCACGCGTCGCGCACCCGGCGGGCCGTCGTGGCGCGCTCGAACGGGTGCGCGCGGACGTCGTCGGCGAGCGTCGTCAGCAGGACGCGGTAGTTCTCCTTGCTGAGGCCGGGGGTGTCGGTGACGGCGATGACCTGCCGCTGCAGGGCGGTCGGGTCGGTGCCCGGGGCGGTGGACGCGGCGCCGGGCAGGTCGGCCTCGCCGAACCGCTTGGGGTCCCACACGTAGCCGGGGGACGGCCGCGCGGCGACGCCGAGCTCGGGCACGACCTGCGCGAGCCACGGCAGGAACCCGCCCGCGCCCGCCCAGCGCGTCGCGGGCAGCGTCGGGTCCGCCTGCTGCGCGGCCTGCGCGACGGCGCCCGTGGGGACCGGGCGGTCGGCCGAGCGCACGCGCTGCAGGACCGCGCGGCGCGCGGCGAGCGACCCGGTGCCGGCCGCCACGGGGGTGGCGGGAGCGGACCCGTCGCGGGCACCGGACGCGGCGGCCGGAGCGGTCCCGGCCACCACCTCGGGCACCGGCACGGGCTCCGGCTCGACAGCCTCGACGGCGTCCCCGCCCGTCACGAGCTCCGCGAGGTCGTCCGCGGTGATGACGGTGTCCGCCACGGCGCGGTAGGCGCTGGCCGCGGGGCTCGCGGTGATGATCGTGACCCGGCGGTCGGCCGCCCGGCAGCGCTGCACGAGCGGCGTGAAGTCGGCATCGGCGGACACGATGACGAACTCGTCGTACCGGGTCGCCCCGTCGAGCGCGTCGACGGCGTCGAGCACCAGGTTGATGTCGGCGCTGCTCTTGCCCTGCTGGGTGAGCGACGGGCAGTCGACCACCTGGAACCCGGCCCGCGTGAAGTTCGGCCGGAACCGGGAGAACACCGACGGGTTCAGGTAGCAGGCGCGCACGAGGAACCGCCGGGTGAAGTCGCCGTCCGCGTCGGACCCGTGCTCCAGCTCGGCCAGCCAGTGGCCCGGGTCGGTCGCGAACGCCTCGGCGGCGTCGGGGTCGAGCCGGCGCAGGCCGATGTACACGTTGTCGAAGTCGACGAACATGGCGGTGCGCAGGCGGCGCGGCAGGTCCGGGCGGTCGAGCGGGGCGTGGGTGGTCACGGGACCATCCTGCCGTGGACGGTGCCGGTCCCGCGCACGGGGGCCTCCGTAGACTGTGCCGGTGCCGAGCGGGGACCGGGTGGTGAGCAGTGGACGTCCGTGACCTCCTGGCGGACCCGGAGCTGGGGCTGAGCGTCGTCGCCGCCGAGCCCGACGCGCTCGACCGGCCCGTGCAGTCCGCGTACATCACGGACCTGCCGGACCCGTCGCGGTTCCTGTCGACCGGTGACGTCGTGCTCACGTCCGGCCTGTGGCTGGACCGGCCGGGCGGCGCGGCGACGTTCCTCGGTGCGCTCGCGCAGCAGGGCGTGGCGGCGGTGGTGCTGGGGCTGATCGAGATCGGCGTGATCCCGGACGACGTGATCGCGACGTGCCGGGAGCGGGGCCTGACGCTGCTCACCGTGTCGCCCGGGGTGTCGTTCCGGCGGATCGCCGACGCCGTCGCCGCGCAGCAGCCGGGCTCCCCGGCGGGGCTGGCGAGCCGGACGATGCGGTTCAGCCGGCGGATCGCCGACGCCGTGGCGCGCGGCGGGGGCGTCGCGGAGCTGCTCGGTCAGCTCACCGCCGAGTTCTCCGTGGGGTGCTGGGTCATCGACGAGACCGGGGCGCTGCTCGCCTCGGCGGGGGCGGCGCCGGGCCGCGCGCAGGTGGCGGAGCAGTGGAACGCGGTGATCGCCCGGGAGCACGAGCGCCGGGTGATCGTCCCGGGTCCCGGCGGCCCGGCGACGGTGGTGCGCACCGGCGCGCGCGACCGGTCGGGGTTCCTGGGCGTCTGGGGCGACCACCGCGCGTTCTCCGACGAGGTCACGCTGGCCGTCGACGCCCTGGTGGGCGCGCTGCGGGTCGAGATGGAGCTCGCCGCCCGCTGGCGGGAGACCCGCGACGCGCAGGTCGCCGCGCTCATCACGTCCATCCGCGACCAGGAGGCGTCCCCGGGCGCCATCTCCGCGCGGATGCGCCTGGAGGGCATGGCCCCGCAGGACGAGACGACGATCGTCGCCGCCCGGGTGGACGACCCGCGCTTCCCGCGCGCGGCGACGCTGGAGATGCTCCAGCGCACCCTGTCCGCCCGCGGGCACCGCGTCATGGGCTGCCGCACGGACGACCTCGCGATCCTGCTGGTGAACGGCGCGGGCGACGACGAGCGGCCGCTCGCGGAGCACCTGACCGAGGAGTACCACCTGCTGCTCGCCGGGCGGCAGCTCCGCGTGGGGCTGAGCGACCCGGTCAGCGGCGTGAGCCGCCTGAACTCGGCCATCGCCACGGCGGTCGAGCGGGTGCAGAACGCGTCCGGCACCGGCCCCGTCGTCGTGTCGACCTCGCTGCACGTCCAGTCGCACCGCGCCCTGCTGCGGATGCTCGGGGAGAGCACGCGCGCCGGGTACGCCCGGGAGGTGCTGGCACCGCTGGTGTCGTACGACGAGCGGCACAACGCGGACCTCGTCGGCACGCTGCGGGCGTTCCTCGACGGCGGCGGGGCCTGGCAGGAGACCGCGCGCCAGCTGCACCTGCACACCAACACGCTGCGCTACCGGATCGCCCGCATCGAGGAGCTGACCAACCGCGACATGGGCACGATGGCCGACCGCGTGGACCTGTTCCTCGCGATGGCCTGCCTGGACGAGACGGAGTAGCGGGTCCGCGCCGCGTCAGGCGAACCGCATCGTGGGGATGCCGTACGCGCGCGGGTCCGGCACGCGCAGCAGCGCGGGGGAGACGACCTCCTCCACCAGCACCTCGACCGTGTAGTGCGCCTCTGCCCCGAGCAGGTGCCCGGCGAACCCCGCGGCGGCGGCGTTCTTCACGCCCACCGCCAGGTGCACGTGCGGCGTGGCGGCCTGCGCCTCGGCGTCCCACAGGATCGTCCCGCTGCCGATGCCCTCGGAGTAGGTCACGGTGACCTCCTGGGGCAGCGGCGGCTCCTGGTCGGCGACGGGGGTGTCCGCGGCGATGAACCGCACCGACCGGAAGGCCCCGGAGAACACGGGCACGAACCCCTGCCGGATCCCGTGCGCGCGGCACGCCTCGGCCAGGGACGACAGCACCTCGTCGCCCGGCTCCAGCACGACCGCGACCCGGCGCCCGGTGGTGACCTCGCTGCTCTGCACGCGCCCGCCTCAGCCGGCCGCGGCGTCGTCGGAGCCGGGAGCGTCGTCAGAGCCGGCCGCGTCGTCGGAGCCGGCCGCGTCGTCGGTGCCGGCGGCGAGCGCGGGCACGGCGGCGCCCACGGCCAGCGCGTGGGCGCGGATCTCCGCGAGCAGCGCCGCCTTGCCGGCCTCGGGCAGGAACGACGACACCACGGCGTTCGCGGCGAGCACGCCGACCTGGTCCTCGGTGACCGCGCCGGCCGCGACCAGCGCCCGGACGTTGTCGTCCAGGTAGCCGCCGAAGTACGCCGGGTCGTCCGAGTGCACCGACGCGCGCAGGCCCTCGTCGAGCATCACGGCGATCGGGTGGTCGGCGAGGTCCGGGCCGGCGGTGCGCAGCGCGACGTTGGACAGCGGGCACACGGTCAGGGGGGTGCGGGTCTCGCGCAGGTGCGCGACCAGCTCGACGTCCTCCAGCGCGCGGTTGCCGTGGTCGATCCGCTCGGCGCCCAGCACGTCCAGGGCCTCCCAGACGTAGTCCGGCCCGCCCTCCTCGCCGGCGTGCGCGACGCGGTGCAGGCCCTCGGCGGCGGCGCGCTCGTAGACGTCGCGGAACAGCGACGGCGGGAACCCGACCTCGCTGGAGTCCAGCCCGACCCCGAGCAGCAGCGACCGGTGGGGGAGCACGGCCTCGAGCGTCGCCATCGCGGCGTCCGGCCCGAGGTGCCGCAGGAAGCAGACGATCAGCCCGCCGGACATGCCGTGCCGCTCCCGCGCGCCGGCCAGGGCGTCCGCGAGGCCGAGCAGCACGTCCGCGACCGGCACGCCGCGCTCGGTGTGGGACTGCGGGTCGACGAACACCTCCGCGTGCCGCACCCCGGCGGCGGCGGCGCGGTCCAGGTAGCGCGCGCCGAGGTCGCGGAAGTCCTCGCGGGTGCGGAGCACGTCGAGGTTCGCGTAGTAGACGTCCAGGAACTCCTGGAGGTCGCGGAACGGGGCGCCCCGGCCGGCGCCGGCGGGGACGGGCAGGCCGTGACGCGCGGCGAGCACGCGGATGAGGTCGGCGTCGAGCGTGCCCTCGATGTGCACGTGGAGCTCAGCCGTCGGCCACACGTTCGCCTCCCGCTCCTGGTCGTGGTGCGCGCGGTCCGCCCCACGCTCGTCCGGAAGCCAACCACAGGGCCGTGGGCTGCTGCTTCGTGCGATCCACCAACGACGCGGCGGGGCGGCCGGGGCGCGCGCTGGGCGATCCGCCGGACCGACCCCGCGCGGGTCCTCCCGTGTGACGCGCGTGTGACGCGCTCGGTGTGTCGCACAACGGACCGCACCGTCCGGGGGCGCCAGGTTCGGAGGATCCCACATGGCGACCGGGCGGGCCCGGCCTGTCTGATGGAGGACGTCGCCGGGTCCGCCCCGCGACACCCCTCCCCCTGGCACCGCGGCCACCCGATGTGTCCGGGTGGCCGCACGACGTGATCGAGGTTGACGTGACCCGCACCATCACGACCCCGCGCCCCCGGCGCCGCACCGCCGGCCTCGCCGCTGCCGTGGCCGTCGCCGGCCTGCTGCTGTCCGCCTGCTCGGGTGGCGGCGACGACGCCGCGGCCGGCTCCGGCGACGACGCGGGCGAGTCGTTCGACGCGGTCAGCGTGCAGCTCTCGTGGCTGAAGAACCAGCAGTTCGCGGGCGAGTACCTCGCGGTCGAGGACGGCCTGTACACCGACGCCGGCTTCCCGGAGGTCACGCTGACGGCGGGCGGCTCGTCGGCCACCAGCGCGGAGGCCGCGGTCGCGACGGGCCAGGCGTTCGTCGGCCTGTCCTCCCCGCTCATCACCGCCCCGGCGATCCAGGGCGGTGCGGAGCTCAAGATCGTCGGCGCGACCTACCAGCGCAACCCGTTCGCGCTCGTCTCGGGCGCGGACGCGCCGATCGCCGGGCCGGACGACCTCGCGGGCAAGACCGTCGCCGTCTCCGACTCCAACACCCTGGTGTGGAACGCGTTCCTCGCGGCGAACGACATCGACCCGGCCGACGTGACGACGGTGCCGCTGTCGGACACCTCGATGCTCACCACCGGCCAGGTCGACGGGTTCATCGGCTACACCACGACCGGTGCCGCCGCCCTGGAGGCCGCCGGCTTCCCGGCCACCGAGTTCCTGCTCGCCGACGAGGGTCTGCCGATGGTCGGCGAGGTGCTGGTGACCTCGCAGCAGGCGATCGACGAGCAGCCGGAGCAGGTCAAGGCGTTCCTCCTCGCGACCGCCGAGGGCTGGCGCGCGGCGCTGGACGACCCGGAGCGCGCCGTCGACCTCACGGTCAACGAGTACGGCAAGGACCAGCAGTACGACGCCGACGCGATCACCCTGTCGTTCGAGCGGCAGGCGACCCTCATCGAGTCGGACGACACCGCGGCGAACGGCCTGCTGACGATCACCGACGAGCTGCAGGAGGGCACCATCGCGTCGCTCGCCTACGCGGGCATCGACATCGCCGCCGACGAGCTGTTCGACCTGTCGCTGCTCGACGAGGTGTACGCCGAGAACCCGGACCTGCTCTCGTGACGTCCTCCCCCCTGTCCGCACCCGTCCCCGCGGCCTCCTCGGCCGCGGGGGCGGGTGCGCCCACGTCCGCGCCCGGCATCGAGATCACCGGTCTGGGCAAGGAGTTCCGCTCCGGCCGGCGCACGGTCACGGCCCTGGAGGACGTGAGCCTGTCGACGCCCCGCGGGTCGTTCCTGTCGCTGCTCGGCCCGTCCGGTTGCGGCAAGTCGACGATCCTGCGGATCCTCGCGGGCCTGGAGACGCCGACCGCCGGCACCGTCGCGGTCAACGGCACCCCCGTCGCGCCCGGCAGGCGGGCGGACGGCATGGGCATCGCGTTCCAGGACCCGGCGCTGCTGCCGTGGCGGTCCGTGCAGAAGAACATCCGGCTGCCGCTGGAGATCCAGAAGCGCCGCGACGACGGCATCGTCGACGAGCTGATCGACCTGGTGGGTCTGCGGGGCTTCGAGAAGGCCCGGCCCGCGCACCTGTCCGGCGGCATGCGGCAGCGCGCGTCCATCGCCCGGGCGCTCGCGGTCCGCCCGGACTTCCTGCTGCTGGACGAGCCGTTCGGCGCGCTGGACGACATGACCCGGCAGCGCCTGAACTTCGAGCTGCAGCGCATCTGGACCGAGCGCTCGGCGACGACGCTGATGGTCACGCACGGCATCGCGGAGGCGGCGCTGCTGTCCGACGTCGTGGCCGTGATGTCGGCCCGCCCGGGCCGCATCGTCGAGGTCGTCGAGATCCCGTTCGAGCGCCCCCGCACGCCGGAGATGATGCGCACGCCCGAGTTCCACGAGGTCGTCGACCACCTGTCCGGCCTGCTGTTCGCGCCCGGCGGCGCCGGCACGAAGGGCGAGGAGTGAGCGACGTCGCCGCGCGGTTCCGCGGCGCGCTGGCCCGCCCGTGGGTCGGCGGCACCGTGGGCATCGTCCTGCTGCTGGCCCTGTGGTGGGCGATGACCGCGAACCTGGAGAACAGCACCTCGTTCCCGTCGCCGGTGGACGTGGCCCGCTCGGCGGTCGCGGACGGCTGGCCGTTCTACGAGGCGAACGTGGTCCCGACGCTGACCCGCGCCGCGCAGGGCTACCTGTGGGGCAACCTCGCGGGCCTGGCGCTGGCCGCCGTCGTGCTGGTGGTGCCGCGCCTGGAGGACGTCATCACCCAGCTCGGCGTCATCTCGGCGTGCCTGCCCGTGACGGCGATCGGCCCGATCGTCATGGTGATCTTCGGCGGCCGCGCCTCCGCGATCTTCCTGGGCGCGCTGCTGGTGTTCTTCACGACCCTCGTCGGCGCGATCCTCGGGATGCGCTCGGCGAGCCGCAGCTCGCTGGACCTCGTCGCCGCGTACGGCGGCGGCCGGTGGACGCAGATCCGCACGGTCCAGCTCATGTCGGCGCTGCCGGCGATCGTCACCGCCCTGCAGGTGGCGGTCCCGGCAGCGCTGCTCGGCGCCGTCGTCGGGGAGTACCTCGGCGGCATCGACTCCGGCATCGGCGTGGCGCTCAACGCGGCGCAGCGCCAGATCCAGCCGGACCGCGTGTGGGCGCTGAGCATCCTGGCCGGGCTGATCGCGCTCGGCGGGTACGCGCTCGTCGGGCTGGTCGGGCGGGTCCTGACGCCCTGGGCGTCGGAGCGCCGGTCGTGACCGGCGGCACGGGGCGGTTCGTCGCCCGCCGGGCCGCCACGCTCGCGGCGGCCGTCGTCGTCGCGCTCGGGGTGTGGGTGGCCGTGCTCGCGGCGTTCGACGTGAGCCCGCTCATCGGCAAGCGGCCGTGGGACGTGTTCGCCTACGTCGTCACGGCCGAGGGCGCCGCGGACCACCGCGCGACCATCGCCGCGGACCTCGCCGTCACGGTGCGGGACGCCGGCATCGGCTACGTGGTCGGCCTCGCCGCGGCGTTCCTGCTGGCCGTCGTGTTCTGCGTGTCGCCGGTGCTGGAGCGGATCGTCATGCCGACCGCCATGGTGCTGCGCTCGATCCCGCTGGTGGTGCTGACGCCGCTCATCACGCTGATCTTCGGCATCGGGCAGGCGGGCGTGACGGCCATCGTCATCCTCGTGGTGTTCCTGCCGGCGCTCGCGAACATCCTGTACGGCCTGCGCAGCGTCTCCGGCGAGCACCGGGACCTGGTGCTCGCGTACGGCGGCTCGTCCTGGACGGTGCTGCGCAAGGTCGCCCTGCCCGCGGCCGTGCCGTCGACGCTGGCCTCCGCCCGGATCGCGGTGCCGTCGGCCGTGACCGGCGCGATGATCGCCGAGTGGCTGTCCACCGGCGAGGGCCTCGGCGGCGCGATCTCGAAGGCGGCCGGCTCGTTCGGGTACGACGCGATGTGGGCGTCGGCGATCACGGTGGCCGCGGTGACGATGCTCGCGTACGCGGTGCTGAGCGTCGTGGACGCCGTGGTCACCGAGCGGATGGGGCAGCTCACGTGACCGACGTGACGCTGGTGCTGCGCGGGGGGACCGTCGTGGACGGGACCGGCGCGGAGCCGGTCGTCGCGGACGTGGCGCTGACCGGGGACCGGGTCGCGGCCGTCGGGCCGGGTCTGGGCGCACCGGCCGGCGCGCGGGTGCTCGACGTGCGCGGGCTCGTGGTCGCCCCGGGGTTCGTGGACGCGCACACGCACTCCGACGTCGTCCCGTTCATGGCCGAGCCGCAGCCGTTCAAGGTGCTGCAGGGCGTCACCACCGAGGTGGTCGGCAACTGCGGCAACTCCGCCGCCCCGCTGGTGGACGAGCGGGCGGTCGAGCTGCACCGGCCGATCTCCAGCACCGTCGCCGCCGGCGTCGACGGGCACTGGAACCAGCCCCGCACGTTCGCGGAGTACCTGGACGCCGTGGAGCGGTACGGCCCCACCAACCACGTCGCGTCGCTGGTCGGGCACAGCACGCTGCGGATCAGCGCGAACGGCATGGCCGAGCGGCTGGCACCGGGCGCGCTGGACCGGATGGTCGCGCTCGCCGAGGACGCGTTCGTGGACGGGGCGTTCGGGCTGTCGAGCGGTCTCATCTACGCGCCCGGCGTGTACGCCGACACCGACGAGGTCGCCGCGCTCGCCGCCGTCGCCGCCCGCTGGGGCCGCCCGTACGCCACCCACATGCGGGACGAGGGCGACGGCCTCGCGGACTCCCTGGCCGAGACGTTCGACGTGGCCCGGCGCACCGGCGTGCGGGTGCAGGTGTCGCACTGCAAGGCCGCGGGTCGTCGCAACCACGGGCGCGCGGGCGAGCTGCTGGCCGCCCTGCGGGCCGCGCGCGCCGAGGGCGTCGACGTGCACGGCGACGCCTACCCGTACACGACGGGGGAGAGCTTCCTCACCGCGCTGCTCCCGGCCGAGGCTCAGGTCGGCGGGCGCGGGGCGCTCGTGGCCCGGCTGTCGGACCCGGCGACCCGTGCGGCGCTCCGGGACCGGGCGCTCGCGGGTGGACCGGGCGCGGGGTCGTGGACCCAGACGACGCCGGGCGGCGTGCTGCTGAGCATGCACGCGGAGACCGCCCTGCTCGGGCGCAGCGTCGCCGACGTCGCCGCCGGGCGCGGGCTCGACCCGTGGGACGCCCTGTGCGACCTGGTGCTGGCGGACCCGGGGGCCATGATGGTCTACGAGCTGATGGCCGAGGCGGACGTCCGGGAGATCCTCGCGGACCCGCTGGTGGCGATCGGCTCGGACAACTCCGTGCCGGTGGGCAACGCGCACCAGCGCGGGTGGGGGTGCTTCCCGACGGTGCTCGGGCGGTACGTCCGCGACCTCGGCGTCCTCGACCTCCCGGAGGCGATCCGCTCCATGACCTCGCTCGCCGTCGACGCGCTCGGCCTGCCCGGGCGGGGGCGCCTGCTGCCGGGGTTCGTCGCGGACGTCGCGGTGGTCGACCCGGCCACCGTCGGGCACGCCGGGACCCCGCAGCGGCCGTGGGAGCGGCCGACGGGGGTGCGGTACACCGTGCTCGCGGGCCGCGTCGTCGTCGAGGACGGGGAGTTCACCGGCGTGCGCGCGGGGCGCGTGCTGCGCGCGGGGCGGCCCGAGCGGCCGGCGCGCCAGGGCGTGGCGGCGTGACGGGGCGCCGCGTGGAGGTCGGGCCCGGGGGCCGCGGGGACCTCACCGTCGCGGACCTCGAGCTGCCCGCGATGGTGCTGCACGACGCGGCGATCGACCGGAACATCCGCGTCATGGCCGACTGGTGCCGGGCCGCCGGCGTCGCGCTGGCCCCGCACGCGAAGACGCACATGTCGCGCGACCTCGTGCGGCGCCAGACCGAGGCGGGTGCGTGGGGGTTCACCGCGGCGACCCCCGCGCAGGTCCGGACGCTGACGGCCTGGGGCGTGCGGCGCGTGCTGCACGCCAACGTGCTGGTCGACGCCGGTGCGATCCGGTGGGTCGCCTCCGAGCTGCTGACCGCCGACGCCGCGACGGAGTACCTCTGCTACGTCGACAGCGAGGCGGGGCTGGACCTGCTGCTCGCCGAGCTCGCGTCGCTGCCGCCCGCCCGCGCGCTGCCGCTGCTCGTGGAGCTCGGGTTCCCCGGCGGCCGGACGGGCGTGCGGGACGACGCCGCCGCGCTCGCGCTGGCCCGGCGGGTCGCGGCGAGCCCGCACGTCCGGCTCGCCGGGGTGTCCGCGTTCGAGGGGCTCATGCCCGCGGGCGACGAGCCGGGCGCCCCGCGCGGCGCGGTCGAGCTGCTCGGCCGGGTGCGCGCCCTGGTCGGCGCGATCACCGCGGAGGGCCTGGTCGCGGGCGTGCCGGTCGTCACCGCCGGCGGCTCGTCGTACCCGGACCTGGTGCTGCGCGAGCTCGCCCCCGCCCGCTGGGACAGCCCTGTGACGACCGTGCTGCGGTCCGGCTGCTACGTGACCCACGACCACGGGGTGTACGAGCGGACGTCCCCGCTCGGCTCCGGGCGCGGGGACGGCACGCTGGTCCCGGCGTTCGAGCTGCGCGCCTCCGTGCTGTCCCAGCCGGAGCCCGGCCTGGCGGTCGTCGGCTTCGGCCGCCGCGAGGCCCCGACGGACGACCGGCTGCCGCGCGTGCTCGGCGTGCCCGGCGACGAGGACCGCGACGTGACCGGCTGGGAGGTCACCGGCGTCAACGACCACCACGCGTTCCTGCGCGTGCCGCCCGGCACCGACCTCGCGCCCGGCACGGTGCTGCGCCTCGGCATCAGCCACCCCTGCGGCGCGTTCGACCGCTGGCGCCACCTGCCGCTGGTCGACCTCGACGGCCGCGTGGTCGGCGAGATCACGCCCGCCCTCTGACCACTCCCTGCGAAAGGCCCCTGCATGTCGCACCACGCCGCCCCCGAGCACGTCCTCGACGGCCTCCCGCTGTGGGACGGCGACCGCGAGGTCGGCCCGGCCCGGCTGACCTGGGCGGGCGACCGCATCCTGGCCGTCGAGGAGGCGCCCGCCCGGCACACCGACCTCAGCGTGATCCCCGGGCTCGTCGACACGCACGTGCACCTCGGCTACGCGGCCGGCGCGCCCGCGGCCGACCCGTCGGCGTGGCCGATCCTCACCCCGCCGGAGGAGCGGTCGCTGCACGTCGCCGCCAACGCGCTGCGCTGCGCCCGGGCGGGCGTGACGACGCTGCGCGACCTCGCGGCGGACTCCGTGCAGCTCGCGGTCGGGCGGGCTTTCGACGCCGGCGTGCTCGCCGGCCCGCGGCTGCTGTCGCACGGCCAGGTCGGCATGACCGCCGGCCACGGGGACCTGTTCGTCCCGCCGCACTACCCGCACCGCCCGCCGACCGCGGACAGCCCGGACGAGTGCCGCAAGCTCGTGCGGGTGTGGGCGCGGTCCGGGGCGGCCGGCGTGAAGATCTACACCTCCGGCGGCGTGCTCTCCATGGGCGACAAGGTCGGCTGGCGCAACCAGACCCGCGACGAGATCCGCACCACCGTCGACGAGGCGCACGCGCTCGGCATGCTGGTGGCCGCGCACACGCACTCGGTGGAGGGGCTCGACATCGCGCTCGCGGAGGGCGTGGACTCCATCGAGCACGGCACCGCGATCGCCGAGCACCACCTCGCCGCGCTGCTCGAGCGGGACCTGCCCGTCGCCCCGACGCTGCTCATCAACGACATCATCGCCGAGGCGCGCCGGCCGGTCTCCGACGAGGCGCAGGCCAAGGCCCGCGACGTCGTCGCGCTGCGGGACGCCGGGTTCGCCCGCGCCGCCGAGGCCGGTGTGCGGTTCGTGCTCGGCACCGACGCGTCCGGGCAGTTCGTGCAGTTCGGGGACCAGATGGAGGAGGTGCGCCAGATGGCGGCCATGTTCGGCTGGTCCGCCGAGCGCACCCTGCGGTCTGCCACGTCGGACGCCGCGGACGCGATCCGCCTGGGCTCCACGACGGGGCGGCTGCGGGCCGGGCTCGGGACCGACTTCGTGGTACTGCGCGGGCGGCCGTGGGAGGACGTGTCGGCGCTGCGCGTCGAGAACATCGTGGCGGTCGTGTCCCGCGGGCGCGTCGTGGCGGGGTCCCTGCCGGGCTGACCTCCCCGGGGTGGCGGACCGCCCCTCGGCGCGCGACGCTGAGCAGGCAGGTCACCACGAGGACAGGGGTGAGCACGGTGCGGGACAGCTACGACTACGTCATCGTCGGCGCGGGCATGGCGGGGGACGCCGCCGCGCGCGGCATCCGCGAGGTCGACCCGGACGGGACGATCGCGGTGGTCGGCCGGGAGCCGACCGCCCCCGTGACGCGGCCGGCCCTGACCAAGAAGCTCTGGACGGACCCGGAGTTCACGTTCGACCAGGTGTGGCTGCACACCGCGGAGGACACCGGGGCCGAGCTGCTGCTGGGGGAGTCGGTCGTCGCGGTCGACCTCGCCGGCCGCACGGTCACCACCGACGCGGGCATCACGTTCGGGTACGGGCGGCTGCTGCTCGCCACCAGCGGGCACCCGCGCCGCGTCGGCGGCCTGGAGGACTCGGGCCGGGTCATCTACTTCCGCACCGTCCGGGACTACGAGCGGCTGCGCGACCTCGCGGGCGGCGGGCGGCACGTCGTCGTGGTCGGCGGCGGCTACATCGGGACCGAGCTGGCGGCCGCGCTGGTGCAGAACGACACCCGCGTCACGCTCGTGCACCCGGCCTCGACCCTGACCGGAGGGACGTTCCCGGCGGGGCTCGCCGCGCACCTGGAGCGGATGTACGTCGAGCGCGGCGTCGAGGTGCTCGGCGGCGCGCGGGTCGCGTCCGGGACGTCCGGGCCTGACGGCGTGACGATCGTGCTCGAGGACGGCCGGGAGCTCGCCGCCGATGCGGTCGTCGTCGGGGCCGGGCTGGAGATCGAGACGGACCTCGCGCGGTCCGCCGGGCTCGACGTGGACGACGGCGTCGTCGTCGACGACCGGCTGCGGACGTCCGACCCGTCGGTGTACGCCGCGGGCGACGTCGCGCAGTACCCGGACCGCATCCTCGGGCGCCGCCGCGTCGAGCACGTCGACAACGCCACGACGATGGGCCGGCAGGCCGGGCGGAACCTCGCCGGCGCGGACGAGCCCTACGACCACACGCCGTTCTTCTACTCCGACCTGTTCGACGCGGGCTACGAGGCCGTCGGCCGGCTGGACTCCTCGCTCGAGACCGTCGAGGACTGGCACGTCGATCCGTACGACACCGGCGTCGTCTACTACCTGGACGGCGGGCGGGTGGCCGGCGTGCTGCTGTGGAACGTGTGGGACGCGACCGACCGGGCGCGCGAGGTCATCGCGCACCAGACCGACGTCCGGCCGGAGGCGCTGCGGGGGCTGATCCGCTGACCGTCCGGCCGGGTCCGGGCTGGTCCGGCCCGGGTCCTGGCACCCAGCCCGGTCGGTCGGGACCCGCCGGACGTGGCATCGTGGGACCACGAGACAACTCCGTCCCTCCCGGAGGTGCCGCATGCCGCTGTCGCTCGTCACGGCCCTGCGATCCGTCACGGGCGCGCACCGCGCCCAGAACCAGGACGCCGCGGGCTCCGCGACGGGCTACGCCTTCGTCGCCGACGGCGTCGGCGGCCACGCGGGCGGCGACGTCGCGTCCTGGACGGTGACGCACCGGCTCATGGCCGTGCTGCGCGCCGCGGACACCGGCCGCTGGAGCGACGAGGACCTGCGGGAGGCGCTCGCCGTCGCGAACGCCGACCTGGCGGTGCGCGTCCGGCGCGAGCCCGGCCTCGCGGGCATGGCGACGACGTTCACCGGCATCTTCTGCGGCGAGGACACGATGCGGGTGCTGCACATCGGCGACTCCCGCGCGTACCTGGTGCGCGACGGCGTCGGCCGCCGCGTCACCCGCGACGACTCCCTCGTGCAGCTGCTCGTCGACAGCGGGATCCTCTCCGCGGCCGACGCCGCCCAGGACCCCCGGCGCAACGTGATCCTGCACTGCCTGGCCGGCGACGTCGCCGACGCGACCCACACCACGCTGCTCGAGGTCGACGCCGAACCGGGCGACCGCTGGCTCATGGCCACCGACGGTCTCACGGACTACGTCCCGGAGGACCGGGTGCTCGCGCTGCTGCGCGACGCCGCGTCCCCCGAGGCCGCCGCGGAGTCCCTGGTCGCGGCGGCCCTGGAGGCGGACGCGTGGGACAACGTCAGCGTGGCCGTGGCGGACGTGGTCGTCGGCGACGCGCCGGAGGCGGGGGCCGCGCACGTCGCGGGCTCGGCGGCGGACGAGGCGCTGGGCGCAGTGCTCGACCTGACCCGCTGACCCGCCCCAGCCGCCCGCCCCGCCCGCTCCGCCCGCCCGCTCGCGCGACCCACGTCGAGGTTGCAGCAGATGCGGGGTTCGACGCCCGGAACCCCGCATCTGCTGCACTCTCGACGGCCCTGCGGGTCGCGGGTGGGCGAGGGATCTGCTCGGGGCGGATCTGCTGCGGGCAGACCCGCGGGCCCGGGACGGCCGGGCGGTGCGAGCGTGGCGGGACCCGACACCCCAGGAGGTCCCCGTGCCCAGCACCGCCACCACCCCACCGACCCGAGCCTTCGACGACGACCTCGCCGCGCGGCTGCTGCACCAGCGCATCGTCGTGCTGGGGCAGGAGGTCGACGACGCCGTCGCGAACCGCGTCTGCGCGCAGCTCCTGCTGCTGTCCGCCGAGGACCCGCGGCGCGACATCGCGCTGTACATCAACTCGCCGGGCGGGTCGATCAGCGCGGCGCTCGCCATGTACGACACCATGCGGCTGATCCCGAACGACGTCGCGACGCTCGCGATGGGGCTCGCGGCCAGCGCCGGGCAGTTCCTGCTGAGCGCCGGCACGCCCGGCAAGCGGAACGTCATGGCGCACGCCCGCGTGCTCATGCACCAGCCGTCGGGCGGCATCGGCGGCACGGCGGTCGACATCGCGATCCAGGCGCAGAACATGGCGCACACCAAGCGGACCATGCAGGCCCTCATCGCCGAGCACACCGGCCAGAGCGTCGAGACGATCGAGCGCGACTCCGACCGGGACCGCTGGTTCACCGCCGAGGAGGCGCTGGCCTACGGGTTCGTCGACCGGGTGGTCACCCGGCTGGACGACGTGCGGCCGGACGCGACGCTGCACCGGGCGGGTCTGTGATGGCCGGCCAGTACACGGTGCCGGTGGTCGTCGAGCAGCGACCGACGGGGGAGCGGCACGCCGACGTGTTCTCGCGGCTGCTGTCCGACCGGATCATCTTCCTCGGCACGGAGATCGACGACGGGGTCGCGAACGTCGTCATCGCGCAGCTGCTGCACCTGCAGTCGGAGGACCCGGACCGGCCGATCCACCTGTACCTGAACTCGCCGGGCGGGTCCGTGACGGCGCTGCTCGCGATCTACGACACGCTGCAGTACGTGCGGCCCGACGTCGCGACGTTCTGCCTGGGGCAGGCGGCGTCCGCGGCGGCCGTGCTGCTCGCGGCGGGGACGCCGGGGCAGCGGCACGTCCTGGAGCACGCGCGGGTGCTGCTGCACCAGCCGTCGGGCGGCGGGCAGGGCACGGCTGCGGACCTGGAGCTGCAGGCCGCGGAGATCCTGCGGCTGCGCGGGCAGGTGGACGAGATCCTCGCCCGGCACACCGGCCGCACCGTCGAGCAGCTCCGCGTCGACACCGACCGGGACCTGGTGCTGACCGCCGCGCAGGCGGTCGAGTACGGGATCGCGGACGCGGTGGTGACGACCGTCAAGCGACCGCAGGCGACGGCGGCCTGACGACGACCGGTCCGTGGGCGGCCCGCGCGGCTGCCCGCGGGCCGGTCTCAGGCGGCCAGCAGCACGGGCGTCCGGGCCGGGGTGCGCAGCGGCACCACGGGCGCCGACGTCCCGGGGGCGACCGGTCCGAGCGGCCGGGCCGGCGACGACGTCAGGTCGAGCACCGCGTGCCCCTCGGCGCGCGCGAGCTGCGCGTACGCCTCGCCGACGAGGTCGACGATGCGCAGGCCCAGTGCCCGGCACACGGCGGCGATCACCTCGGACGACGCCTCCTTGCGGCCGCGCTCGACCTCCGACAGGTACGGCACCGACACGCGGGCGGCGTCGGCGACGTCGCGCAGCGTCCGGCCCTGGCGCTCGCGGTGCCGTCGCAGGATCGCGCCGACGAGGACGCGCAGGGGCGGCTCGGGTCGCGGCCGGGTCGTGCGAGGGGCGGCGGGGAGCTGGGGCACGGGGCACCTCCTGCGGGTCCCGGCCACGGTAGCCCGCGGGTCGGCCGTCGCGCGGGCGCGTCGTTCTGCCCTCAGCAGACGCCGTCCGGGGCCGCCTCCCGGGTTGACTTCGAGCGCACTCCAAGGGGCATCGTCCCCGGTGTCACCCACTTCACTCCCAGGGAGCCACCATGCGCCTCGGTGCCCACCTCATGCGGTTCGACGCGGTCGAGCCGGCCCGCCTGCGCCAGGAGCTCGCCGACACCGGCGAGGCGGCGGAGGACGCGGGCCTGTCCTGGCTGTCCGTGATGGACCACTTCTTCCAGATGGAGCCGGCCGGGTTCCCGGCGTCCGACCCGATGCTCGAGGCGTACACGACGCTCGGGTTCCTCGCCGGGCGGACCGAGACGGTGCAGCTCGGGGCGCTCGTCACCGGCGTCACGTACCGGCACCCGGGGCTGCTGGCGAAGATCGTCGCGACGCTCGACGTGCTCGCGGGCGGTCGTGCCACGCTCGGCATCGGCGCGGCCTGGTACGAGCGGGAGCACCTCGCGCTCGGCGTGCCGTACCCGCCGCTGGCCGAGCGGTTCGAGCGCCTGGAGGAGGCGCTGCGCATCTGCCGCCAGATGTGGACGCCCGGCGCGGACGGCCCGTTCGAGGGCGAGCACTACCAGCTCGCCGAGACGCTGTGCTCGCCGCTGCCGCTGAGCCGCCCGGGCACCGGGCCGGAGATCATGGTCGGCGGGTCGGGGGAGCGCAAGACGCTGCGCCTCGTCGCGCAGTACGGCGACGCGTGCAACCTGTTCTCCTCCACGCCGGAGGAGGTCGCGCACAAGCTCGACGTGCTGCGGGGCCACTGCGACGCCGTCGGCCGGGACTTCGCCGACATCCGCGTGACCATGCTCATGGGCGGGGACGAGCTGCTGACCGGCGACGTCGACGGCTTCGTCGCGGCGGCGCGGCCGTACGCGGACCTCGGCGTCGAGACCGTCATCCTGCGGCCGCCGGCGGACCTGAGCCTCGCGACGTGGGTGCGGGACCACGTCGCGCCGGCGGTGCCGCGGGTCGCGGAGCTCTGACGCGGGGCGCGGTGTGGATCAGCCCGGCAGCGACCCGATCGGGACGGGGCGTACGCCCGGGGCCACCACCTCGTCGTCGGTCACCACCGGTCGATCCTGCGTCCAGACGCTCGGCGTCGCGTGGAGCCGCGTGTTCCAGGATCGCGCATCAGGACGGCTCGACCGCCGCGAGCAGCTCCCGCAGCATGGCGTCGATCTCCCTCCGACGCTGCGCCGGGATGCCGGCCAGCAGCCGCTGCTCGGCGGCGAGCCCGTCGGCCACCGCCTGGTCGACCACGTCGGCGCCGCGGTCGGTCAGGCTGATCCGCAGGCCGCGACGGTCGGCCGGGTCCGGGCTGCGCCGGACGAGCCCGGCGCGTTCTAGGCGGTCGAGCCGCTGCGTCATCCCGCCGGTGGTCAGCATGAGGGTGGCCGACAGCGCGGAGGGGGATAGGTCGCCGCCGTTCCCGGCGCGCCGCAGCGTGGCGAGCACGTCGAAGTCGCCGCGTGTCAGGTGCGATCGGGCGTAGGCGGCGGCGGTCGCCTCCCCGCCGGCGCGGGCGAGGCGGAAGATCCGGCCGAAGATCCCCATGGCCTCGGTGTCGAGGTCGGGGCGTTCGCGCGCCCACTGCTCGAGGATTCGGTCCACGCCGTCCGGGGCGGGGCTGTCGGTGCCGTCGGTGGGGGCCGCCGGTCGGTCGGTCGTCGCCATGGACGCAGTCTGCCACTTGCTCTCTTGACAGTCGCTTTGGCGCAAGTAACTTACTGTCTAAGCAATGGCGAGCGAGCGCCGGCATCCAACCCGCCGCCCGGCCCGCCGACGAGGGGAGGGCTGGTGGACGGCGTGGACGTGGTCGACCGAGGCGAAGCGGTGGGTGGGGCGCAGCAGCGCGTGCGGTCGGACGTGCTGCTCACCGTGACGACGGCCGCGGCCCCGGTGCTGTGGGGCACCACGTACCTCGTGACGACGGAGCTGCTGCCGGAGGGCCGGCCGCTGCTCGTGGCCGCGCTGCGCGCCCTGCCCGCGGGCCTGCTGCTGCTGGCGGTGACGCGGCGGTTGCCGTCCGGCGCCTGGTGGTGGCGCGCGGCAGTGCTCGGCGCGTTGAACATCGGGGTGTTCTTCGCGCTGCTGTTCGTGGCCGCGTACCGGCTGCCGGGCGGGGTCGCGGCGACGTTGGGGGCGGTGCAGCCGCTGGTCGTCGCAGGTCTCGGTGCCGCGTTGCTCGGGCAGAGGGTCCGGCCGGGGACGGTCGTGGCGGGGTTCGCAGGCGTCGCCGGTGTGGCGCTGCTCGTGCTGCGCTCGACCGCCCGGCTCGACGTCACGGGCGTCGTCGCGGGGCTCGCCGGCGCGGTGGTGATGGCGCTCGGCGTGGTGCTGACGGCACGGTGGGGCAGGCCCGTCCCGCTGCTCGCGTTCACCGGTTGGCAGCTCACGGCCGGCGGCCTGCTGCTCGCGCCGCTCGCGCTGGCCGTCGAGGGGCCGCTGCCGCGCGTCGACGCGGGCGCGGTCGCCGGGTTCGTGTACCTCGGGCTCGCGGGGACGGCGCTCGCGTACGCCCTCTGGTTCCGGGGTGTCGGACGGCTGCCGGCGGCGCGGGTGTCGTTCCTCGGTCTGCTCAGCCCGGTCGTCGCCGCCGTGCTGGGCTGGGTGGTGCTCGGGCAGGCGCTCAACGGCTGGCAGGTCGCGGGCGCGGCGCTGGTGCTGGGGTCCGTGCTCGTCGCGCAGCGGCGCCCGGTGGCCGGCCCGCCCGCCGGGGCCGGGGGCGATGCGCACACCGTGCCGCGTGCAGCGGCCACGCGTACTGTCGGTGCGTGAGGTCACCCTGGTTCCGGCGCGTCACCGCAGGCAGCGCCTGCGGCCTGCTGGCGCGCGACGTGGACTGGGAGTCGACGCCCATCGGGTCGCCCGCGACCTGGCCGACGGCACTGCGCGTGGCCGTGGAGATGTGCTTCTCGACCCGCTTCCCGGTGCTGGTGGCGTGGGGCCCGCAGCTGACGATGATCTACAACGACGGCTACCGCGAGATGCTCGGCTCGGACAAGCACCCGTCCGCCATGGGCTCGCCCGTGGCGGAGGTGTGGAAGGAGATATGGGAGGACCTCGAGGAGTCCGTCGAGCGCGTCATGGTGCACGGCGAGCCGACCTGGGTGGTCGACCAGCACCTCGTCATGCACCGGTCCGGGTACGACGAGGACGCGTACTTCACCTACTCCTACTCACCGATCCGCGACGCCGCGGGCACGGTGGGCGGGCTGCTCGACATCGCGACGGAGACCACGACGCAGGTGGTCGAGGGCCGGCGCATGCGGCTGCTGGGAGACCTGTCGGTGCGCCTCGCGGCGGCGCACGGAGACCTCCCGGCGATCAGCCGGGCGGCCACCGCGCTGCTGGCGGACTCGCAGGACGTCGCGGCCGCCGAGCTGCACCTCGTGGACCCCGACGGTCACCTGACGCTGCTGGGCAGCTCCGCCCCGGGGACCCCGGGGCCCCTTCCCGAGCACGTCGTGGCGCGGGTGGCTGAGACGGGCGTCGCGGAGGAGCGCGGCCGCACGCTCGTGGTCCCCCTGCCGGCTCCCGCGACCGGCGCGGTCGTGCTGTCCGCGGCCGAGCGCCGGCCGTGGGACGACGGCTACCGGTCGTTCCTGCGGCTCGTCGCGTCAGCGGTCGGTGTCGCGGTGGCCGGCACGCTGCGGCACGTCCGCGAGGTCGACCAGCTCCGTGCCGTCAGCGACACCTTCCAGGCGGCGATCGTCCCCGAGGGCGTCGCGCTGCCCGGCATCGTCGCCCGCTACCGGCCCGCGGCGGGCGACCTCGCGGTCGGCGGCGACTGGTACGACGTCGTGCAGATCACCCCCGGCCGGCACGCCCTGGTCATCGGCGACTGCGTCGGGCACGGCCTCGACGCCGCCGCCCGCATGGGCCAGCTCCGCGCGGCCACCCGGTCGCTGCTGCTGCAGGACGCGACCCCGGCGACGGTGCTCGAGGGGCTCGACCGCTTCGCCCGCACGCTCCCGGGCGCCGAGTGCACGACGGTGTTCTGCGCGGTCGTCGACGAGCAGGCCGGGACGCTCACGTACTCCGCGGCCGGTCACCTGCCGCCCGTGCTGCGCCGCGCCGACGGCGAGACGCGCCTGCTCGACGGGGCCCGCGGCGCCGCCCTCGCGCTCAGCGGCCGCCGCCGGACGCAGTCCACGGAGACGCTCGCGCCCGGGGACCTCGTGATCGCGTACACCGACGGCTTGATCGAGCGGCGGGGCGAGGCGCTGCCGCACGCCATCGACCGGCTCGCCGGCGTGGTCGCCGCGCAGCCCGGGCACGCGTCGCCCGAGGACGTCGCGGACGACCTGCTGCGGTCCTTCGCGCCCCACGGCTCCGACGACGACGTGGCGCTGGTCGTCTACCGGGCGGTCTCCGCGTAGGGACGGCGCCGGGGTGCGACGATGCGTCGGTGCCCGAGCTGATCCGGTTCCAGAGCGCCGTCCCCAGCCGCAGCGGGCGCCACCCCGGCGTGTTCGCGCTCCTCAACACCCTCGGACGGCAGGGCCGCCTCACCCCGGAGGACACCGCCTGGTGGCGGGACGCCAACGCCCGGATGACCGCCGCGTACCCCGACCCGTCGACCGTCGTCCCCGGCTGCTACGACCAGCAGGCCCACCCCGGGGCGCGCGCGTGGTTCAAGGTCGGCAGCGCCGCGCCGCTCGCCGCCACCGGGGAGTACCTCGACGTGCTCGACCGGTACGGCGTCGGCTGGGTCGAGCTGCGCACCGCGCACCCGGGGCACGTCACGTACGAGGACGAGGTGCAGGTGGTCGCGATGCCGTACCGGTACGAGGTGGACTGGTGGCTGCACGACCCGACGCCCGGCCCGGCGGACGGCGGTGCCTCCTAGCCCTCCCCGCCGAGCCCCCGGACGAGTCCCCAGAACGCCGGCTTCGCCTGGAGGTCGTCGTCGAACAGCAGCGGCGCCTCGAAGGGCCGGTCCTCCGGCCAGGTGCGCAGCCACGACCGCGTGTCGTACACGCCCCACACGGTGATCGACGCGACGCCGCGGGACCGGGCGGTCGCGACCAGGGCCTCGACCTGCTCGCCCTGGCGCTCCAGGCGGTCCGACGGGGTGCTGTCGAGGTGCTCGTCGCGCCCGGAGATCGCGACGTCGAGCTCGGTGACCGCCTGCTGCACGCCGAGAGCGCCGACGGCGTCGAACGTGGCCGCGACCTGGTCGACGTCGGTGGTGAGGCTCGCGTGCATCTGGTGGCCGACGCCGTCGACGGGGACGCCCTGCGTCTGGAGGTCGGCGACCAGGCGGACGAGCGCGCGGCGCCGGCCGGGGGCGTCGGTGTCGTAGTCGTTGAGGTACAGCGCGACGTCGGGGCCGAACGCGTCGCGGGCGATGCGGAACGCGTCGGCGACGTAGTCCGGCCCGAGGATCTCGTACCACCGGCTGCGGCGCAGGCCGTCGGGCTGCTCCGGGTCGAGGGCCTCGTTGACGACGTCCCACGACGTCACCGGGTTGTCCGCGCCGTAGCGCTCGGCCAGGTGGGCGGCGATCGCCTGCGTGTGGGTCCGCAGCCGGTCGAGCAGCAGGGCCTGGTCCTCCGGGGCGGAGGTCAGGGGCCGGCCGTCGGCGTCCTCGAAGAACCAGTCCGGCGTCGAGCGGTGCCACACGAGGGTGTGCCCGTGGACGGTCAGGCCGTGCTCGACGGCGGCGTCCAGCACGGCGTCCGCGCGGCCGAAGTCGAACTCGCCCTCCCGCGGCTGCACCACCGCGGGCTTCAGGGCGTTCTCCGGGGTGATCTGGTCGGCGTGCCGCAGCAGCAGCTCGGCGGGCCGGCCGGTGAGGTCCTGCGGGCCGACCGCCATCCCGATCGGCACGTCCGCGACGTCGCGCAGCGCCGGCACGTCCTCCTGGACCGGGGGAGCGGGCCGCTGCACGGCGACGTCGTCCAGGCGCAGGTCCGCCAGGGACGCGGTCGTCTCGGCGTAGAGGCGCCAGTCGCCGTCGCCCTCCGGGACCTGCGCCGCGCCGGTGAGGTGCACCCACGCGTCCGGGCCGACGACGCCGCGCGCGGCGTGCACGTAGACGGGCTCGGCGCCGTCGCGCTCGAGGGTGAGCTGCACCTCGGCGTCGCCGGCCGCGCTGCCCTCGCCGCCCCCGTCGGCTCCGAGCCGCACCCACGCGGACACGGTGTGCACCTGGCCGCGGGCGAGCAGCCTCGAGACGTCCACGGCCGCGCCGTGCCACGGCTCCTGGCGGCCGGTGACGAGCAGGCTGCCCGCACCCGACCGGGTCGGGTCGTCGGCGGTCGAGACCTGCACGCCGTCGCCGAGCGGCTCCCAGCCGTCGTCGCCCTCGTCGAACCCGCTGCTCAGGACGGTGGTCAGCGCGTCGGCCGGCGGGGCGGAGGCGGAGGACGGCGCCTGAGTGGGGGCGGAGTCGGAGGCGGGCTCGTCACGGTTCAGCACGATCGCGAGGACCAGGACGAGAGCGAGGACGACGGCGCCGGTGCCGAGCAGCAGGGCGGGACGTCGCACGCGGTCGTCCTCCGGGTCGGGGTTCGGGAGGGGCCACGGTAGGCACGGCCCGGGCACTGACGCCAGCGGCCGGGCGGATCCGCGCCGTCGCGCAGCGGCGGGGTCCATCGGCCGCCCACCGCCCGCCGCCCGCCGCCCGGCTCCCGCCGCCCGGCTCCCGCCGCCCGGCTCCCGCCGCCCCCTCGCCTCCCGCTCCCGCCCGCGGGTCCGCCCGCCCTCCCGGCCGGCACCGTGCGTACGCTGACCGGGTGCGGTCGGGGGACGCGGCGCAGGGCGGACCGGGTCGGCGGCGGGCGAGGACCGCGGCCGTCGGGCTCGGGGGCGTGCTCGCGACCGTGCTCGCCGTGACGGCCTGCGTCCCGGCGGACGGCGCCCGCGAGGCGGTGACCGCCGCGCCGGGGCCGCCCGTGGCGGTGTCCCCGCCGGACCCGACCACGCCGGACCCGACCACGCCGGACCCGACCACGCCCGGGGCCGCGGTGCCCCCGACGGGCACGCCGGGTGCCGCGTCCGCGGGCGCGCCGGACGCGCCGCCGCCTCCGCCGCCCGTGAGCGCCCCCGACGTCCCGTGGGCCGACGTCGGCGCCGTCGAGCCGGACGCCCTGGCCGCGGGCTTCGCGGGCACGGTCGCCCCGATCACCCCGGACCTCGCCGAGCGGATGTCCGCGTCCTGGCACGACGGCTGCCCGGTGCCGCTGGCGGACCTGCGGTACGTCACGGTCACGCACCGGACGTTCGACGGCGGGGCCGCGACGGGGGAGCTGGTGGTGCACGCCGACGTCGCCGAGTCCGTCGTCGCGGTGTTCGGCGAGCTGTTCGCGCTGGGGTACCCGGTGCGCACGATGCGGCTGGTGGACGACTTCGGAGGCAGCGACGACGCGTCGATGGCGGCGGACAACACGTCGGCGTTCAACTGCCGGCCCATCAGCCGCGGCACCGGCTGGTCCGAGCACGCCTACGGCCGGGCGATCGACCTGAACCCGGTGGAGAACCCGTACGTGCGCGGCGCGCTGGTGCTGCCGCCGGAGGGCGAGCCGTTCGCGTCGCGGCCGGACGCGCCGGGTGTCGTGCACGCCGGCGACGCGGTGGTGCGGGCGTTCGCGGCGCACGGCTGGCAGTGGGGCGGGGACTGGACCTCGCCGGTGGACTACCAGCACTTCTCGACCACCGGTCGCTGACGTCCCACCCGGGACCCTCGCCCCTGGTGCGCAGCGCCGCGCGGGGGGACGCTGGAGGCACGCATCGGCAGCGGGAGGTGCCAGGTGGAGGACAGGATCGTCGTCGGGTACGACACGTCCGGTGAGTCCGCCGCGGCGGTCCGGTGGGCCGCGTCCGAGGCGGCGCGCCGCGGGTGGGCGCTCGAGGTCGTGCACGTGTGGGGCTTCGCCGGCCAGGAGGGCGGCGGGGCGGGCGACTCGTGGCTCGGCCGGCAGGTGCTGGCGCAGGTCCAGGAGGTCGCCGACGAGGGCGTGGCTCTCGCGCGGGAGGCCGCGCCGGGGCTGGACGCGCGGGGGACGGTGCTGCACGGACCGCCGGCCGCGGTGCTCGTGGAGCGGGCGGCCGGTGCCCGGGCCGTGGTGCTCGGCCGGCACGGCGCGGGCCGGTCGGCCGGTGCCCTCATCGGTTCGGTCACGTCCGGCGTGCTGCACCACGCGCTGTGCGCGGTGGTCGTGGTGCCGGACGAGGTGCGCGCCGGGATCGGGGGCGAGCCGGTGGTCGTCGGGTTCGACGCATCGCCCGGCGGGTTCGGCGCGCTCGAGGCGGCGTGCGACGCGGCGCGCGTCCACGACGCCGAGGTGGTGGTGCTGACCGCGTGGACGCCGACGTCGGAGACCACCGCGATGTCGTACTGGGCGCTGGCCTACCCGCGGCAGTCCCCGGGCGAGGTCGCCCTGGCGGAGGCGGAGCGGGTGCTCGACCGGGCGCGGTCGTGGGCGGCGTCCCGGCACGACGTCACGGTGACGTGCGACCTGGCGGAGGGTCGCGCGGCGGACGTGCTGGTGCGCCGGTCGCGGCACGCGGGCCTGGTGGTCGTGGGGACGCGCGGCCGGGGCGGGTTCACCAGCCTCGTGCTCGGCTCGACGAGCCGCTCGGTGGTGCACCGCGCGCACTGCCCGGTGCTCGTGACCCGCGGGGTGCGGGCGGTGGAGGAGTCGGCCGTGGCGCACGCGGGAGCCGTCGGCGGCGACGCCGGGCGCTGAGCGCCGTCAGCCCCGCGGCGGGGCGGTGCTCGCGCGCACGAGGAGGCGGGTGGGCACCACCACGCGGCTGTCCTCCAGCGGCGTGCGCTCGCGGATCTGCCGCAGCAGCAGCTCCATGAGCCGCTCGCCGATGAGGTGGAAGTCCTGCTGCACGGTGGTCAGCGGCGGCCACAGGTACTCGGCGAGCGGGATGTCGTCGAACCCGACCACGGAGACGTCGTCCGGCACCCGGCGGCCGCTCTCGGCGAGCGCGCGCAGCACGCCGGCGGCCATCTCGTCGTTCGCGCAGAACACGGCGGTGGCGTCCGGGTCGGCCGCGAGCCGCCGCCCGGCCTCGTAGCCGGAGCGCGCCGACCAGTCGCCGCGCAGCACGTCGGGCACGGGGCGGCCCGCGCCCACGAGGTGCTGGCGCCAGGCGGCGACGCGGACCCCCGCCGGCGCGGAGTCGTCGGGCCCGGCCACGTGGTGCACGGTGCGGTGGCCGAGGTCCAGCAGGTGCTGCACGGCCAGGTGCGTGCCGGTGACCTGGTCCGCGCCGACCGCGGGGTGGTGCCCGACGAACCGGGAGTCCGACACCACGACCGGCAGCCGCGGCGGCAGCGCGAGCGCGACGGGCGTGGCGGTCTCGGCGCGGATGATGACGAGCCCGTCGATCGACTGGTGCGACAGGCGCGCGACGGCGTCCGTGACGTCGTCGGACCCGGGGGTGCGCACGTCCACCAGGCTCACGGTGTAGCCCTCCGCGCGGGCTGCCTCGACGACGGCCTCGACGGTGCGGGACTCGCCGGTGCGGGCGAGGCGGTGCGCGATCACGCCGATCGTGCCGAACGAGCCGTAGCGCAGGGCGCGTGCGGCGTGGTTGGGGGAGTAGCCGAGCTCGTCCATCGCGGCGAGCACCCGGTCGCGCGTCGCGGGCCGCGCGTTCTCGGCGCCGGTGGACACCCGGGAGACGGTCTGCGACGACACCCCGGCGAGCTGGGCCACGTCGGCGATGGACGGCCCGGGGCGTCCGCGCGTGGCGGCCGGGGCTCCGGCGGAGTCGGACGTCATGGCGCCGATCATAGGCGTGATGACGTCACCATCGGGCGATCCCACGCCCGCTCGCGCCGTGCGCGCTGCTGCGCGGCGTCACGGGGCCCCGTCGGGCCTCCTGGGAGCGGTCCCGCACGAACACCAGGATGGTGACGTCACCATTCTGTGACCCGCCGGGTGCCCGCATCGCGTTGACAGCCTCCCCGATGCCGTGGCAACGTGACGTCCGCCCGCCGATGGTGACGTCAACATCCGACGACACCGGCCCGGGCGACGACCCCGAAGGAGTGGCTCGCAGTGACGCAGACCGTCCCCCTGACCGCCGCCGCGGCGCCCGCCCGCGCCGCCCGGCGGCGCCCCGTCCGCCGGGGACGGTGGACCGGGTGGGGCTTCGTCGGCCCGTTCATGGCCGTGTTCGCCCTCGTGTTCCTCGCCCCGATCGCGTACTCGCTCTACCTCAGCCTGTTCCGGCAGCAGCTCGTCGGCGGCAACGCGTTCGTCGGGCTGGAGAACTACCAGCGCGCGTTCGCCGACCCGCAGTTCTGGTCGGCGTTCGGCCGGGTGTCGCTGTTCCTCGCGGTGCAGGTGCCGATCATGCTCGGCATCGCGCTGCTGGTCGCCCTCGCCATCGACTCCGGGCGGCTGTACGGCACGTCGTTCTTCCGGATCTCGATCTTCCTGCCGTACGCCGTGCCCGCGGTCGTCGCGACGCTGATGTGGGGCTTCATGTACGGCACCCGCTTCGGCCTGGTCGGCAACCTCAACGACGCGCTCGGGATCTCGCTGCCGAACCCCCTGTCGCCCGACCTCGTGCTGGCGTCGATCGGCAACATCGTGACCTGGGAGTTCGTGGGCTACAACATGCTCATCTTCTACTCGGCGCTGCGCGTCGTGCCGCGGTCGCTGTACGAGGCGGCGGAGATCGACGGCGCCGGCCAGTGGCGGGTCGTCACCGCGATCAAGCTCCCCGCGATCCGCGGCGCGCTCGTCATCGCCACGATCTTCTCGATCATCGGGTCGTTCCAGCTCTTCAACGAGCCGAGCATCCTCCAGAAGCTCGCCCCGAACGCGATCACGACGCACTTCACCCCGAACCTGTACGCCTACTCGCTGTCGTTCTCCGGCCAGCAGTACAACTACTCGGCGACCGTCGCGATCATCATGGGCGTCATCACGATGGTCATCGCCTACGTCGTCCAGCTCCGCGGCATGCGGAAGGGGGCGTGACGACGATGACCACGACCGCACCGGCCACCACGCCCGCCGCCCGGCCCGCCCGGCCCGGCCGCGGCCCCCGCCTGCGCACCCCGCGGCGGCACAGCGTCGACCGGCCCCGCCGCAGCGGCCTGCTGACGGTGCTCACCGCCCTGGTGTGCCTGTACAGCCTGGTCCCGCTCGCCTGGCTGCTCATCAACGCCACCAAGTCCCAGGGCGACCTGTTCACGTCGTTCGGCCTGTGGTTCTCCGGGAACTTCCACCTCGTCCAGAACGTCACCGACACGCTGACCTACGACGACGGCATCTTCGTGCGCTGGCTCGGCAACACCCTGCTGTACGTCGTGGCGGGTGCCGGCGGCGCGACGCTGCTCGCGGTGCTCGGCGGGTACGGCCTGGCCAAGTTCACGTTCCCCGGCAAGCGCGCGGTGTTCGCGGTCGTCATCGGCGCGGTTGCGGTGCCCGGCACGGCGCTGGCGGTCCCGACGTTCCTCATGTTCAGCCGGATGGGCCTGACCAACACCCCGTGGGCGGTCATCATCCCCTCGCTGATCTCCCCGTTCGGGCTCTACCTCATGTGGACGTTCGCGGCCGAGGCGATCCCCACCGAGCTGCTCGAGGCGGCCCGGGTGGACGGCGCGGGGGAGGCGCGGACGTTCGCGCAGATCTGCCTGCCCCTGCTCGCCCCCGGCATCGTCACGGTGCTGCTCTTCACGATGGTCGCGACCTGGAACAACTACTTCCTGCCGCTGATCATGCTCAAGGACCCCGACTGGTACCCGCTCACCGTGGGGCTCAACGCCTGGAACGCCCAGGCCGCGACGGCCGGCGGCGAGGCGATCTTCAACCTCGTGATCACCGGGTCCGTCCTGACCATCCTGCCCCTGGTCGTGGCCTTCCTGCTCCTCCAGCGGTACTGGCAGTCGGGCCTCGCGTCCGGCTCCGTCAAGGAGTGACCACCGGCGTCCCCCGATCCACCCGACCCCACCCCCCGCGGTTCCGACAACGAAGTGAGAGGACCCCTATGTCCACCCCCCGCACCCTCTGGCGCGGCGCCGCAGTCGTCGGCGCCCTGACCCTGGCCCTGACGGCCTGCTCCTCCGGGGGCTCCGGCGGCGGCTCGTCCGACGACTCCTCCGGCTCCGCCGAGAGCGGCTCGCTGCTCGTGTGGGCCTGGGACAACACGGTCGAGCCGATCGCCGAGTCCTACATGGACGAGCACCCCGACGTGACGATCGACGTGGTCAACGCCGGCACCGGCAACGACCAGTACACGGCGCTGCAGAACGCGGTGGCCGCCGGGTCCGGCATCCCCGACCTCGCGCAGGTCGAGTACTACGCCGTGCCGCAGTTCGCGATCGGCGGGGCGCTCGCCGACATCTCCGGCCTGGGCGCCTCCGACCTGGAGGGCACGTACAGCCCCGGCCCGTGGTCGGCCGTCCACCAGGGAGACGCGATCTACGGCCTGCCGATGGACTCCGGCCCGATGGCGCTGTTCTACAACACGACGGTGTTCGAGAAGTACGGCGTCGACGTCCCCACCACGTGGGACGAGTACCTCGACGCGGCGCGGGCCCTGCACGCCGCCGACCCGAGCGTGTACATCGCCAACGACACCGGCGACGCCGGGTTCACCACCTCGATGATCTGGCAGGCCGGCGGCCACCCGTTCCAGGTGGACGGCACGGACGTCACGATCGACCTCGCCGACGCGGGCAGCCAGAAGTTCGCCGACCTGTGGCAGCAGCTCATCGACGAGGACCTGCTGGCGCCCATCTCGTCCTGGAGCGACGAGTGGTACCAGGGCCTGGGCAACGGCACCATCGCGTCCCTGACCATCGGGGCCTGGATGCCGGGCAACCTCGAGGCGGGCGTCGAGCAGGCCTCCGGGCAGTGGCGCGTGGCGCCGATGCCGCAGTGGGAGGCCGGCGCGAGCGCGTCCGCGGAGAACGGCGGCAGCGCCCTGTCGGTGATGGAGGCCAGCCAGAACAAGGACCTGGCGTACGACTTCCTCACCTACCTGTCGAACGGCCCGGGCACGCGGATCCGCATCGACGCCGGCGGCTTCCCCGCCACGACGGCCGACCTGGAGTCGGACGCGTTCCTCGGCAAGGAGTCCGAGTACTTCGGCGGCCAGAAGATCAACGAGGTGCTCTCGCAGTCCGCGGCCGACGTCGTCGAGGGCTGGCAGTACCTGCCGTTCCAGGTCTACGCGAACAGCATCTTCAACGACACGGTCGGCCAGGCCTACGTCTCGGACACCTCGCTGGCCGACGGCCTCGCGGCGTGGCAGGAGCAGGTCACGACCTACGGCAACGACCAGGGCTTCACCGTCCAGTGACGCCCGCGGCCGGCGGCGGGAGCTCCTCCTCCCGCCGCCGGCCACCCGCCCCGACCCGCCCCCTCGCCCCAGGAGCCCTGACCCACCATGCCGACGTTCGAGATCGGTGACCGCGACTTCCTCCTCGACGGCCGGCCGCTCCAGGTGATTTCCGGCGCGCTGCACTACTTCCGGGTGCACCCCGCGCAGTGGGCGGACCGGATCCGCAAGGCGCGGCTCATGGGGCTCAACACCGTCGAGACGTACGTCGCCTGGAACGTGCACGCCCCGCAGCGCGGGCGCTTCGACCTCGACGGGCCGCGGGACCTGGGGCGGTTCCTCGACCTCGTGGCCGCGGAGGGCCTGCACGCGATCGTGCGGCCCGGCCCGTACATCTGCGCCGAGTGGGACGGCGGCGGGCTGCCCGGCTGGCTGCTGGCCGATCCCGAGGTCCGGGTCCGGCGCCACGAGCCCCACTACCTCGCAGCGGTCGAGCAGTACTACGACCAGCTGCTCCCGCTCGTGGCGAAGCGGCAGGTCACCCGCGGCGGTCCGGTGCTCGCCGTGCAGGTCGAGAACGAGTACGGCGCCTACGGCGACGACCCGGAGTACCTGCGGGCCCTCGTGGCGATGGTGCGCGACCGCGGCATCGAGGTGCCGCTGCTCACGTGCGACCAGGCCGACGACGCGATGCAGGCCCGCGGCGGCCTGCCGGAGCTGCACCGCACCGTCACGTTCGGCTCCCGCGCCGTCGAGCGGCTGGAGCTGCTGCGCCGGCACCAGCCGACCGGCCCGCTGATGTGCATGGAGTTCTGGAACGGCTGGTTCGACTCCTGGGGCGGCCACCACCACGTCGCACCGGCGGAGACCAACGCGGGCGACCTCGACGACCTGCTGGCCGCCGGTGCCTCGGTGAACCTGTACATGTTCCACGGCGGCACGAACGCCGGCTTCACGAACGGCGCCAACGACAAGGGGACCTACGCGCCGATCACCACGTCCTACGACTACGACGCGCCGCTCGCGGAGGACGGCAGCCCGACGCCGAAGTACCACGCGATGCGCGAGGTCATCGCGCGGCACGCACCCGTCCCGGACGAGGTGCCCGCGGAGCGCGCCCCGGCGCCCGAGGCCGTGGTGGAGCTGCGGCGGCGCCTGCCGCTGGCGGCCGCCGTGCCGGTGCTCGGCGAGGCGAAGGCGTGGGACCACCTCCCGACGACCGACGAGCTCGGCCAGTGGACGGGCTTCACGCTGTACCGCACGTCCGTCACGGCGCAGGACCGGGTGCTCGTCGTCGGCGAGGTGCGGGACCGGGCCGTCGTCGCGCTCGACGGGGAGCCGGTGGGCGTCCTGAGCCGCAGCGAGGGGGCGCGCGCGCTGCCGCTCCCGGCACGTGCGGGCGAGCTGACCGTGCTGCTCGAGGACCAGGGGCGCGTCGGCTACGGGCCGCGGATCGGGGAGCCGAAGGGGCTGATCGGGGGCGCGCGCACGGCCGCCCGGGAGCTCACCGCCTGGGAGACCGTCGGACTGCGGCTGGACGCCGTCGACGCCGGTCTCGCGGAGCTGCTCGACGCGGCACCGGAGGTGGACCCGGAGCTGCCGGTGGCCGGTCCGGCGTTCCTCGCCGGCACGGTCGACACCGTCGCGGGGGCCGACCACTTCCTGCGCCTCGACGGGTGCTCCAAGGGCCTGGTGTGGGTGAACGGCCACCTGCTGGGCCGCTACTGGTCCGCCGGGCCGACCCGCACGCTCTACGTCCCCGGGCCGCTGCTGCGGGCCGAGCGGAACGAGGTCGTGGTGCTCGAGCTGCACGCCGCGGCGGCCGCACGGGTCGCGTTCGTCGCCGGACCGGACCTGGGGCACACCGAGTCCTAGGTGCCAGCACCCAGGAGACGTCCAGGACGACCCGGCCGCCCCCTCAGAACGGCGCCGCGCCCGCCGATGACACGGACGAGCACCCGGCCCGCCCGCCGGGTCGGGCACGAGGGGGGTCGCAGTGGACGGCAGGGAGCCCGCCGACGTGGTGGCGCTCCCCGACGTCCCGGCGCAGGCCGACGCCCCGGACCCGCCCGACCCGCTCGCCTGGCGCCTGACGCAGCCGGCCGGCCGGGTCGCGCTGCTCGAGACGCTCATCGAGGCGGCCCCCGTCGGGGTCGGGCTCGTCACGCTCGACGGGCTCACGCCGCTGACCAACGCGACGCTCCGGCGGCTGCTCGGGTACTCCGACGACGAGTTCGCGAGCACGCCGTTCTCGGCGTACACGGCGCCCGAGGACGTCGAGGAGAACGACCGGCTGTTCCAGGCGATGCTCGCCGGCGCCGGCGACCAGTTCGCGATGGAGAAGCGCTTCGTCCGCAAGGACGGCAGCACGCTGTGGGTCGAGCTCACGGTCTCGCTCGTGCGCGACGCGCAGGGCCGGCCGGACTACGCGATCGGCATGACGCAGGACATCACGGAGCGCAAGCGCCTCGCGGACGAGCTGCGCGCCGCCGAGATGCACTACCGGCTGATCGTGGAGCACGTGCCCGCCGTGGTGTACATCGCGGAGCCCGGCCCGCACGGCCGGTTCGTGTACGTGAGCCCGCGGCTGGAGTGGATGCTCGGCTACTCGCCCCAGGAGTGGCTGGCCGACCCGGGCCTGTGGTGGGCGGCGATGCACCCCGAGGACCGCGAGACGGTTCGCCCCCACGAGGACCTGGTGCCGCAGGTGCGCGAGGGGGAGATGTTCCCGTCGAGCACCTACCGGCTGCGGCACCGCGACGGGTACGACGTGTGGGTGCGCGACGACGCCGTGCTGCGGCGCGACCGCGACGGCCGGCCGGTGCTGCACGGCGTGCTGCTGGACGTCACGCAGGAGAAGACGCTCGAGGAGCGCCTCGCGCACATGGTCGACCACGACGCGCTGACCGGCCTGGTGAACCGCGCGCACTTCCACCGGCTGGTCGACCAGGCGCTCGCCCACGGCCGGTCCCGGACGCTGGAGGCCCCCGGGGACGGCCCCGGGATCGCGGTCATGTACGTCGACCTCGACGACTTCAAGGCGGTGAACGACGGCTTCGGCCACGCGGTGGGCGACCGCGTGCTCGTGGCCGTCGCGGAGCGGCTGCGGGCGCTCGCGCCCGCGGGGAGCACGGTCGCGCGGCTCGGGGGCGACGAGTTCGCGCTGCTGATCGCGGGCGTCCCGGACGCCGGCGCCGCGGCCGCGGGGGTGACCGCCGCCCTCGGGGACGTCACCGTCGACGTCGCGGGGGAGACCGCGCGGGTCGGTGCCAGCGTCGGCGTCGCCGTGGCGAACCGGTGGCACACCACCGAGCTGCTCCTGCACGACGCGGACCAGGCGATGTACCAGGCGAAGCTCGCCGGCGACGGGCCGGACGGGCACGGGCACACCGGGTTCGACGGCCGCCGGGCGGCGCGCGGCTGAGCCCCGGGCGCCTCAGCCCGTGGCGCCGAGCCGGGCCAGCATGCCCAGCACCACGGCGGCGGACCGCTCGGCGGCGTCGTCCACGTGCGTGAGGAAGTCGTCCGCGCCCGCCGGGCCGCACAGGTCGGAGATCCCGCGCACCGCGAGGAACGGCACGCCGTAGACGTGCGCGACCTGCGCGAGCGCGGTCGACTCCATGTCGGTCGACAGCCCGCCGGGGAACTGCTCGCGCACCGGGCCGACCAGGGACGCGTCCACGAACGCGTCCCCGGAGAGCATCTGCCCGGTCCGCACCGTCAGGTCGCCCGCGTCGGCGCCCAGGGCGGCTCCGCGCAGCGCCGGGTCGCCCCGGTAGCCCGCCGGCATGCCCGGGACCTGCCCCAGCGCGTAGCCGAAGGCCCGGGCGTCGGCGCCGGTGTAGACGTGCTCGGTGCCGACCACCACGTCGCCGACGTGCACGCCCGCCTGCACGCCGCCGGCCGACCCGGCCGAGACGAGCGCGGGGCCCTCCCCGCCGCGGGCGGCGGCCACGAGCACGAGCGCCGCGGACGCCGCGGACGCCGCGTTCGCCAGGCCGATGCCGCCGCGGACGAGCAGCACGTCCTGACCGGCGACGGTGAGCAGGTGGTGCTCCGCGCCCCCGACGGTGGTGGGGTCCCCGACCGCGTCCGCCCGCTCCAGGAACGGGGCGGCCTCGTCCGGCATGGCGACGGCGACGACCGTCCCGACGGTCGCGAGCGAGGCGGTCACGCGGTCACCGTGCTCCACTCGGCGCGGTGCGCGAGGAACTCGCGGGCGGCCCCCTGGGCACCCTCGAGCGTGTGGTTGGCGCCCCAGCCGCACTGCACCTCGTTCGCCGCGGGGACCTCCTGCGCCGTCGTGATGTCGGCGAGCGTCTCGGCGACCAGCTCCTGCACGTCCTCGTCCGCCCACTCGCCCTGCAGGATCAGGTAGAACCCGGTCTGGCAGCCCATCGGCGAGAAGTCGATCACCCGGTCGCTGTGGTTGCGGGAGTGCTCCGCGAACAGGTGCTCCAGGGAGTGGACCACCGGCATCTCCAGGTGCGCCTTGTTCGGCTGCGCGAAGCGGATGTCGTACTTGCTGATGACGTCGCCCGCCGGCAGCGCCTTGGTGTCGGCGAGCCGGATGTACGGCGCGACGACGGTCCGGTGGTCGAGGTTGAACGACTCGACGTTCATGCGGGGCTGGTTCACGGCGGTCCTCGGGTTCGCTCGGGGGTCGGCCCGGGGGCGTGCCCGGGCCGCACGGCCCATTGTGCAGCGGACGGGCGCCTGCCGGTATTCCGGGGTCAGGCCGGCCGCACCGCCCGGCGCGGCAGCGGGCGGGTGCGCCCGCCGCGCGTGCTGCGCTCCACGAGCTCGAGCAGCCGCACGACCCGGGCCCGGTGCGGCGCCCACGGCGCGAGCACCTCCAGCACCTCGTCCTGCTCGACGCGGCGCCCCGCCACGGCGTCCCCGACCAGGCGAGGCAGGTGGAGGTCGCCGACGGACACCGCGTCCGCGTCGCCGAGCGCCCGCCGGGTGGTCTCCGCGACCGTCCACCCGCCGATGCCGGGCACGGTCAGCAGCCGGCGGCGCAGCTCGGCGGGCTCCAGGTCGACGGCCTCCTGCAGCCGCGGCGCCACCGCCGCCGCCCGCAGCACCGCCGACGCGCGCCGGTCGTCCACGCCGGCCCGCCGCCAGTCCCACGAGGGCACCCGCCGCCACCCCCGGGCGTCCGGCGGGACGCGCATGCCGGCGGGGGCCGGCCCGGGCGGGGTCGCGCCGTGCTGCAGCAGCAGCCGGCGCCAGGCGTCGTGCGCGTCCACGGTGACGACCCGCTGCTCCAGCACGGCGGGCACGAGGGCGCCCAGCACGTCGCCGGTGCGCGGGATGCGCAGCCCCCGCATCCTGCGGTGGGCCGCCGCGATCCCGGCGTGGCCGGCGGGGTCGAACGACCGTACGTCGTCGCGGGCGCCCAGCAGGTCCGGGAGCCCGGCGAGGGCGTGCTGCGCCCCCGGGCCCCACGCGGACGCGTCGACGCGTCCGGGGCCCGCCCGCAGCAGCAGCGTGGCGGGCCCCGCCGGCGTGCGCAGCGCGTGCCACACGGTGCCGTCCTGCCGGATCCGCAGGCTCGGGTCGCCGGGGCCGTGGCGCACCATCATGAGGGTGAGCCGCAGGTCGAGCGGGCCGTCCGGGTGGACCGTGAGCGTGGCGTCCGTGGCGGTGGACGGACCCGCGTCGGGCCCGTCGGCGGGCGCCGGGTCGGGCGAGGCCGGGTCGGCGGACGCCGGGACGGGGGCGTCGCCGGGCGGGTGCATGCGGTCCAGCATGACGGACGCCGCCGACACCCCGGCGTGCGGGGTGGCGGCGGCGCGCGGCCGGGTCAGCGGCCGAGGAAGTCCAGCAGGACCCGGTTGACCTCGTCGGCGTGCGTCCACAGCAGGCCGTGCGGGGCGCCCTCGATCTCGACGTACTCCGCCTGGGGCACCGCCGCGTGGAACGGGCGGCCCGTCGCGTCGATCGGCAGGATGCGGTCGGCGGTGCCGTGCACGATCAGCGCCGGCACGTCGACCGCGGCCAGGTCGCCGCGGAAGTCGGTGGTCCAGGTCGGCACCGCGGCGCTCGAGGCGAACCACGACGCCCCCGACGCGACGTCCCAGGAGTGCCGCAGCGCCTCCTGCGACAGCCGCGACCCGAGGTTCTCGTCGGTGTTGTAGAAGTCGGCGTAGAACGACGTGAAGTAGGCGTACCGGTCGGCGGTGACGGCGGCGAGGATGCCGTCGAAGACCTCCTGCGGCACACCCGTCGGGTTGTCGTCCGTCTGCAGCAGGAACGGCTCGAGCGACGCCAGGAACGCCACCTTCGCGACCCGCTCGGAGCCGTACGTGCCGAGGTACCGCCCGACCTCGCCGGTGCCCATCGAGAAGCCGACGAGGACGACGTCGTGCAGGTCCAGCGCCTCCAGCACGGCCGCGAGGTCCGCGGCGAACGTGTCGTAGTCGTAGCCGGTCGTGGGCTGGCTGGACTGCCCGAAGCCGCGGCGGTCGTAGGTGATGACGCGGTAGCCGGCGTCGAGGAGCGCCGCGGACTGCTTCTCCCACGAGTGGCCGTCGAGCGGGTACCCGTGGATCAGCACGACCGGGCGGCCGGACCCGTGGTCCTCGTAGTAGAGCTCGATCGGCGTCGTGTTCTCGGCTCCGACGGTGATGTACGGCATGGTGTGCGCCTCTCCCGGTCGTTGGAGAACGGTCGTTCTCCGCGATGTGGGCTACAGTAGAGAACGAACGTTTTCCGCGCAACCCCCCGGGAGATGACGCATGGCCGGACAGCTCGTGACGGCGCCCACC